>DAAK01000137.1 GCA_001701075.1 Bacteroidales bacterium GP3
TTGAATCTTTCAGGCACATTCTGCCTATCCATATCCTCGACACGGGCATTTCCTTCCATGTTCGACTGACCAAGGCAAAGATATATGTAGAAGTTAGGGTCAGCGGCAAACATTGTAGTGGTGGCTACACATGCCGAAATGGAAAGCATTAATTTTTTTAATGTATTCATTTTTATTTATATCATTATGAGCCTCTTCGAGGCTACTGATTTTTGTTGAAGCACACGGAGTGTGCTTGCTACTTAGCGACTTAGCAGGGAGCTTAGTTTTTGAAGAGGAGTGGGATGAATTCGTTGAGAGAGCGGCGCCATGTGAGCCATTCGTGGTGTGTGCCGGGAGACTCATAGTAGACATTGTTGACTCCGGCATCTGTCAGAGCCTTGCAGATATTAGGCGCACCGAAATTTTCTTCTGAGCCCATGCTCAGGAAGAGAACCTTAACTTTATCGTTGAAAGCCTTTGGATCCTTGAAAACGCCACCATATGCATTTTCCAGACCGCCCTGCAAGAAGAACAGCGCACCGCTGAAGCTTCCTATGTGTGAAAATTTATCGAGGTTTGCGAGAGTTATATCGAATGTCTCCTTACCGCCCCACGAAAGACCTGCCATAGCACGGTTTTCGCGATCGGTCTTGACACGGAATGTATTTTCAATGTAAGGAATCAGGTCGTTGATCAAAATGGGAGTGAAAGAGGCGCCGAACTGGTCCATAGTCTCACCCTGGCGTGACCCGAAAATATGGCTGCAATTGCCGTTGTCCATTACGACGACCATTGGCACAGCCTTGCCGGAGGCGATAGCATTATCGAGGATATTGGCCATCATGCCTTGCTTTGACCAACCAGTCTCATCTTCGCCCATACCGTGCTGAAGATACAGCACCGGATATTTTGCATTAGGATTCGTCTCATATTCAGCAGGAGTATAGACGAAGCATCTGCGTTGTTTGCCTTCGGTATTAGAGTAATACTTGCATTCCCTCACTTGACCATGAGGAAAGTCTTTATTGAAAGTATAATAAGCTGCAGCCTCAGTAGATTCCGGAATTTCGATACCAGAACACTCTTTGCCACAGCCATAGAAAGTCTCAGACGCGGGATCAATCACCGAAACGCCGTCAACTATAAGAAAATAATAATGAAATCCTTCGACAAGAGGATCAGTAGTAACGGACCAAACGCCATTATCATCCTTTACCATGTCATACTTCTTACTGCAGATATCCACCTTTACATCCTTAGCCTCGGGAGCATGAATTTTAAAAGTGGCGCGAGAATCTGAAGCGACACACGGATAAGCGGCCTCAGGGACGTTGGTAGAAGCAGTCACACCTTCAGCAGGTTGAGCCGCAAAAGAACAAGATATACCTAAAGATAATAGGATTGCAGTCAGTGTTATGTATTTCATGATATGATGATTTATGGAAAAAAGAAACGGGGCGGGGGTATTCCCGCCCCGAAAAAAATTAGAAATTTATCAGCTTATTTCTTGATAACTTTCTTGCCGTTAGAGATATAGAGACCAGGAACAGTCACTTCGTCAAGAGAGTTAGCTACCTTCACGCCCTGGAGGTTGTAAACACCGTTGCGAACTGCAGTCGCTGAAATGGACTGCACTCCTGATGAAGCTACAAAGTAAGCGGCTTTGAGGGTAAGTGATCCCGGCTCGCTGTTCTGAATTGCAATCTGAGAAATGGAATTCTTGTGTTCTGCGTCAAGTGGAACTACGATTTTGCTTTCACCTGGCTGTGCCTGTACTGCCTGGCCATCATCTACGCCATTATATTGTACCATTACTTGTACAATGAAATCCACAGGTTCGAACTCAAGGACGAAATTGTCATATTCGCTGAAGTCGCCTTCGCCATACCACCAGTTGATCCAACCCCATGGGGCATCGAAAGTGATGGTCTTAGTAGCAGCGTCATATGCATCGTTGCTAAGATTGGGGAGTACGTCCATAATATTGCCAGCAGGCTCATCGCCACCTTCTGCAGGAGTATCACCACCATCTTCAACTTTCTTTTCAATTACTACATTATTCATATAGAAATCTGCAGCATCTTTAAGTCCTGAACAACAAACCGCAATAGTTTTGAATCCTTCAGAACCAGCGAACTGACTTGTAACAGTCAATTCTGTTGAATATGTTTGCCATTCTGACTTAGTCTCAAATCCCTGGAAGTTTCCCTGATAAGTACCCCTAGCACCTTGAGCTTGCATACCAATATTACGAGTATCAGTACAATAGTGATCAAAAGAGATCTTAACTACATCATTTTCTTGAAGAGCTTCGCCATCATTAAAACAGATGAACATCTGGCACTTCCAGTCATCGAAATTACCATCAGAATTTGGTTCCTGCTCTGGGATTTCCAACTTGAATGCCTTAACACCTCCAGCAGGTGCATCTACTACAGGAGCATTTCCAGTCCAAGCAGCCTGGATTGACGCAGTCTCTCCATCAGCGGCATTGCCACCGGTGATGATAGACTCCCACTTTGCGGATGCTGAGGTAGCTACGAGAGCTGCAGCAGCGAAGAGTAAAAATTTCTTCATGTTTTTTTTGAAATTTGGGTTAATAAATATGGTTATAGAATATTCACAAGGGGAAGGGGAACCCTCCCCCTTGTGTAACATTTAAATATAATTAATTGTTTTCGTATGCCTCGCAAACCTTTCCATACTGAGGCTTACGCTGATAGTTTTGATTCCAGAGACCAATAGGCTCATCAGGACGCCATCCGCTGCCTGCAGGGCTGTCAGTCTGTGCCCATTGGCAGATACCGAACTGCTGATCAACAGGAATGATTTCGAAATACTTGTTGATGATAAACTTGTAAAAATCACCCATAGCCAGCTGCTGTTCGAATGTCACGTCGCCAGTTGTTATAGTGTTGCCTTCAGCATCCTTGATACCCATGTCGAGCTCTGTGATGCGGATAAGCTTACCAGAACCTGCAAGAATCTTAAACATGTTTTCAACAGCAGCTTCATTCTTAGCCTGCTCTTCAGCATTGAGGCAGTAAGTAACGTGCATCTGACTACCAATACCATCAATCTTAGCACCCTTTGATTCCCACTTACGAACCCAATTAACAAGGCTTGTGCACTTGTCATTGTTGTTGTAGGCAGCTTCAAGATTGTAGTCGTTGATGAAGAGTTTCAGATCTGAAGGGTTGACTTCTTCCTGAGCAGCAAATGCCTCACGAGCATATTTTTCAGCGAGAACTACATAATCTTCGCCAAGGTAATCCTGCCAGTAGAAACTATCGGGATCAGCTCCTGAGGGATCAGTCTTCAACTGAATGTCGCCCCAGGTATCCTGAAGAGGTTCGTTAACGAGATCCCAAACCTTAACCTTACCTTCAGTTGCATCCATAGATGCAGTGATCCAGCGCTTGAGCTCATTGTCGAGAATCTCATACTTTTCTTCCGGACTCAAAGAAATACCACCACCAGTCACCATCATAGTGTAATGGTCGACGATACGAGAAGGTTCGAGGTTGCCACGTTTCTCCTTGGATACAAAGTTTTCAGTTGAGCCACCAACGCTACAAGAACCATTGACAACAAGTTCCTGACCATTGAGCTTGAAGCTGATATCATCGAAATAATATTCATTTGCCTCTGTGAAATCATTGAGGTTGAAAGCGATTGAGTGACCTCCATTCCATTCAGAAGAGCATGTACCGCTTGCGCTGTAGTTGGTCCAATCAGGAGTGAACTTCACAGAACCAATTGCGCTCCAATGGAGATAATTACTTGGGTCAGCATGCACCTGAGTGCCTGAAGATGCTTCCTTAGTGGCACGCACATTCATTGACACTTCCCAAGAGTCGCCTTCCTTGAAGCTAACACCTGCAAAATTAAGCCAGAACTGGCTATCCCAAGGATCAGACTGCATATCATCGGTCTGAACCTCAATACATTCACGATTGAAAGTCACTTCTGTAGCAGCAGCTCCAGCAACTTCGATAAAATATCCATCTACGATGCGAGTTGGAACTAAATCGCCACGCATCTCCTTAGACACATAGTTTTCGGTCGAGCCACCTACATCGCAAGTACCATTGACAATAAGTTCCTGTCCGTTGAGCTTAAAGCTTATATTATCGAAATAATATTCATTAGCCTCTGTAAAGTCGTTCAAGTTGAAAGCAATTGAATGACCACCATTCCACTCAGATGAAGCAGTACCGCTTGCCTTATATGTCTCCCATTCAGTAGTGAAGTTGACAGAACCGATAGCACTCCAGTGGAGGTAATTACTTGGGTCGGCATGCACCTGAGTTCCAGATGAAGCCTCCTTCTTAGCACGAACATCCATAGAAACTTCCCATGCGTCACCTTCCTTAAAGGATACGCCTGCGAAATTAAGCCAGAACTGGCTGTCCCAAGGATCAGACTGCATATCGTCGGTAATCACCTGAAGACATTCTCTCTTTACGAATTCCTCGTGAGTCTGAGAAGGGTCAGCGGGAAGCTGCTTGTCGGCGATAAGTCCATTAAGATACTTGGTGTTCTGCTGAGCATGCCAAACGAGAGTATGACCATAGACCTGCATGCCAGCATTAGTAGCAGCTTCAACAAAGTTCATTACCGTACCGAAATTCATGTTTCCGCTGTTGTCGACAACAGAAGCATATTTCATGGCATTACCGGAAGTGACCATGTCAAAGTTTGAGTTTGTCAGCATGTAAGCTGCACCGCCTTTAATATATTCCTCAGCGTTCACGCCAGTTCCAAGAGTGAAACCGGGGTGAGCTGAACGATTGATATTTTCTTTGAGTGGCTTGTACTCGCTGAGATATGCAAGACGAGCATCGTCTGCAGGCTGCTCCACAAGATAATTGGCGGTGTCGAAATATTCGGCACACGACGCAAGCACCATCGGGAGCGCCATAACCATATAACTAATTTTATTCAGTTTCATGATTCAATTCATTTATTGTAGGTTGGATTGAAATTGAATTCAGGTACAATTTGGCGAGAACGGAGCACGAGAATGTCGTTTGTTTCGATCTGACGAGGACCAAAGTCAACCTTATAATCAAGATAGAGGCCATCACGATCCTGATTGCCGAAGCTATTCTTCTCACCGTTTTTAACAAACTTACCAGTACCGCTTGCCGTCATTCCAGGAGTACCTGAAGTGATAGTCACCTCATCGCCATTAAATTTCAGAATAAGATCGCAAGTAAGAGTCTTTACAGATTCTCCATCAGGAACAATGGTAGAAAGAGGGAACACGAGTTCAGTCATAGATTTGGTAGTGAGTCTTACCACCTCATCCTGCTCTACATATTCAGCCTTACGCTCCTGAGTAGTGGTCTGTCCATTCTCAGTGATTTTATCGACACCACGGCGCAGATAGCTTGCATCCCAAGGATTGACATACTTCACACAATAGAGAACGAAGTCCATAGGTTGTACGCTCCAAGCATTAGCGTCAGTGCGAGCCGGAGAGTCGCCTTCAACATTAGGAGTACCAGTGAGAATCTGATCTGCACCAGATTGACGCACCATACGCAAAGGAATCACATACGTATTCTTTACAGCTTCCGGATCAGCGAAGAAAGCATCACTTAAAGTAACTTCTGTGCCAAACAGATAGTCTTTCTTCTTGGTCAGAGTAGTTGAAGCAAGTGAATAGTAGTTCTCGGGCATCACCTTCACCTGACTTCCATCAGGGAAAGTAAGATTATCAGCCAAAGTAGGATCGACTGCAACTTCAATCTTGATGTCTCTTGACTTATAGGCACCACCCTGAGTAGCAAAGATCTGACATTTGTGCTGGAGAGCAAGGGAGTTGTCGCCATCAGGCCAATCGCCGAGCACCAAAGTAGTTGACGGATATTGGTTTGCGAAGTACACTGTCACGCCCTTTTCATAATCAGGAAATTCGTTGTCCTGATTATGGCAAGAAGTAGCAGTCAGCGACAAAACCAAGGAGAGTCCGGCTATTATACTGTTTCTAAGTAGTTTCATTTTGTTTGAATTAATAGGTTAATTACCATCCAGCATTCTGTTCGAGGTTACTGAATTTCAGAACGTCGGAATAAGGGAGCGGACCATAGATCATATAGTCTCTGAAATCACGTTTCTCAACTTCAACATTAGCGTCATAGCTGTTACCGCTGATTCTCATGCCACGAGCAGTCTCATTAAGATTAGCATTCCAACGACGGAGGTCCCAGAAGCGCTTGTTTTCGAAGCAAAGTTCGATGCGGCGTTCGTTGCGGATAAGCTCACGCATTGATTCTTTAGAAGCTGCACATTCGTCTAGATAAGAAGTGTCAGTGATACCGGCACGGCTACGGATAGCCTTGATCACGTCGTAAGCAGAGAAGCCATTACCATTATCGCTCTTCGGACCCCAAGCCTCGTTAGCAGCTTCTGCGTAAGCG
The DNA here is from genome assembly GCA_001701075.1 of Bacteroidales bacterium GP3. Classification (GTDB taxonomy): domain Bacteria; phylum Bacteroidota; class Bacteroidia; order Bacteroidales; family Muribaculaceae; genus Lepagella. The sequence goes on from DAAK01000137.1 coordinate 6,411, forward strand.
AGGAAGATCTCAGTGTAACGGATACGAGTCACATAGTGAGGCTTCTCGACTTTGCTGGTAGAGTTAGGATTGACATCGCTACGAAGAAGCTTGCGCATGTAGTAGCCGGTACGGGTAGAAATACCTTGTTCCTTGTCGATACCATCCTTGTTTTCAGAATCAGCAGAAGTGTTGATCACATCACCATTGACACCGAGGGTGCTTCCGTTGACTACGATATAAGCTTCCAAGCGAGGATCGCGGCCTGCATAAGGATTATTCTTATCGTAGTTTGACTTGCTGTTGGTGATAGGATAACCATTAGCCATCGGGAAAGCGTCAACAAGATTCTGAGTCGGGTTTACGCGTCCTTTGCCATAGAGCGAAGGGGGGAAGTTATTTTCCTCACGAGAGCAGTTAGTCTCGTTGTTGCCACGCCAAATGATCTCAGCATGATACTCTGCCTTAGCAGGGTCGTTGCCAATTTCCTCAGCAGTATACCAGAGGTGACCATTCTTAGGCATTCCAGCGGCACCGCCGATTTGCTTCAGAAGCTTAGCAGCACGGTTAGCAGCGTCAGCCCAAGTGACACCAGATTGATCGGAGAAAGCGGGGCTTGCAGCAAGCAGGGCAGCCTGAGAAGCGATAGCTTCAACGATACGTCCAGAAATACGGAGAGCGGTGTTAGTACCATTCACACGGTTGTATTGAGCAGCAGAAACACCCTTGCTCTTGTACTTAGCTGGAACCTGAGCATCAGAAATGTCAACATAGTCGGTCGGGAGAAGCTCGATAGCAGCATCAGCATCAGCAAACAACTGCTCCAAGCAAGCCTGGAAAGTGTCGCGGCTTACATTAAGATCAGAAGTAGCACTGAAAGAATGAGTCCAAATTGGCACACCGAGAAGTTCGCCTGCGCTGTTCTTACCTGCATAGTTCTGAAGCAGATAATACATATTCAGAGCGCGGAGAGCGTATGCTTCACCTTTGAGACGGTCGTAGAACATCTCGTTGATAGATTCATTGGTAGCAAACATAACGTTGTCGATATGTTCGAGAAGGAGGTTGCAATACTGGATTGAAGCATTGCGGTCGCGCCAGTTATTTACAGAAACGCCGGTCTGGGAAGTCCATGCGCCTCCAGCCATGGTTCTGTAGTCGTTGTTGATGTCGTTGGAAACGGCATCGTCAGTAGCCACGTCGTTTTCGGGATCGCCGGGATAGGGCATCAAGATATATGCACTCCTGAGAATCTGGTCGGCGTAGTTGGACTCGTTATCAATGGTGTTTTCGTCCTTGATATTCTCAATTGCCGGCTCGAACAGGTCGTCACACGCAGTGAAACCCATCACGATAGAAGCTACTGCAATATATTTAATTAATTTTTTCATCGTGGTTAGTTTAGAAAGTTACTTGTGCACCTATATTATAAAAACGTGACTGAGGAGCACTACCTACGTTTCTTTCAAGAATCTCACGGTTCTTGCCAAATGTCACGAGATCATCAGCGCTGATGTAAAGCTGAAGAGCCTTAACAATAGGGCCATGAACGAGAGTCTTCGGGAAATCATAAGTCAACTGAATCTTATCGATATCGAATCTGTCAGTGTCATACATCCAGAAGTCAGATGCCACATAGTTGTTTGCACCGTTGCCTGTGGTAAGACGTGGAAGAGTTGCAGTAGCAGCAGTCTCAGGAGTCCATGCATCGCGAGCAGCTGCAGTATACTTATTCTCGCCTACCATCTTGTAGTAAGAGTTGCTGTTCAAGAGGCTATGTCCACCGAAGCTTCCGAGACCATGAACGAAGAGAGTGAATCCTTTCCAAGAGAGCTGGAGGTTGACACCCATGAAGAATGGTGAACCATACCATCCACCCTTACCGAGGTATTCCTGATCGTTAGTATCCACCTTGCCGTCACCATTGAGGTCGCGATATTTGATATCACCAGCCTTCAAAGTGCCACCACCGAGGGCTGACTGATCCCATGCTGCAGCCTCTTCATCTGTCTTGAAGAAACCATCAGCACGATAACCCCAGATTGCGTCAAGGGGTTTGCCCTCACGATACTGGTAGTCATTCTCCCAAACTTCGTCGCGCTTAATTGCCTTAGTATCATAGTAAGTTCCTGTCACACCGACCTTAAGACCAAATTCGCCAAAGTCCTTCTTGAAGTTCACGCCAAAGTCGAAACCAGTGCGCTTGTTATCATTCATATTGGTATATGGAATGAAGGAAGCGTCGGGATAATAAGTCGAGAAGTAAGTAGGATACTTAGTGGAATTGTCACCGAGAAGGCCTTCAGTCTTGTAGTTGAAGTACATAGCGTTGAAGTCGATCATACGGTTGAAAAGTTCACCACGGAGACCTACAGTGAATTGTTTCAGTTTCACGAAAGTAAGACCTTCATTAGGACCACGCTTCGGGTAAGCAGCAGAGCCGCCGCCAATAGCCCATTCATACCAGCCGCCATCAGTATAGTTAGCTGAATACATGTAATAGTCCTGGATATCCTGATCCTGATGCAAGAGAGCAGCAGAAGCAGAAAGCATCAAAGTGTTGACAGCATCATTGTCAGCGAGGAAAGCCTCGTTTGCGATGTTCCAACCGATAGTAGCGGAAGGAGACCATCCCTGACGATGACCGGGAGCAAGGCGTGATGAGTGAACACCAGTGACAGCCACGTCAGCATAGTAGCGGTGAGCGTAGTTGTAGTCAACCTCAAAACCAATGTTAACACTGCTTGTCTTGTGATACTGACCGGCACGAGTGCGCTGCCATCCGGCACCTACCACAAGAGCGTGGAGATTATGCACATCATTGAATCTACGTGCGTAGTCGAACTGACCAGACCAGTACATTGTCTGACGGCTTGAGGAATTTGAGATATTCTGTGCACCAGAATGCTCATCCTTACCTTCAACAGTCACAGCAGTGATATCATCAGTGCCATTGAACTCGCCCCAAACCGGAGTGAAAGTAGCGTAGCTGTTGTTGTAGTAAGTATCATATGAAGTAGCATAGTCAACAGCATACTTGGTGTTGAAAGTCAAACCAGGAGTCACCATGCTGAGATCAACATTGATACCAGTGTCAAACTGGAACTGACGGCTGGTGAACTTGTTGTAGCCCTTTGCGTAATAGTCGGCGAAGACATTAGTCTTATCCTGCTGAGTACCTGCCAAGAAGCATCCATCGAAAATATTTGCAGTTGCACCAATCTGTTCGAGAGCACTTGTAGCGTCAGGATTGATGAGACCTACAGGGATAAGAGGATTGATACGGTTCGGGCGAAGAGTAGTGGCATTCTGCCAATAGTTGTTTTCGCTACGAGCAGAACGAGCACCATAGAAAGTAGCGCTTGTGTTTACGTAAGCACTGATCCATTCTGTGATATCAACATCAATGTTGCCACGCACGCTGAAACGGTCTGTGAAATTCTTTTTTGCTTCACCAACCTTCAAATAGTCGCCATGACGGAAATAGTTGATATTGGTATAATAGCGTGCACGCTCATTACCACCGGAGATTTCAGCGGATACGTCAGTGCGGTTGTAGGTGCGGCCAACATATTCGGAAGAATACATATCAAGATTTGGATACCTGTAAGGATTCTTACCGGAAGCGTAGTTGTAAAGATCCTGCTGGCTATACATAGGATCCTTGCCATCATTGATGCAGGCCTGATTGTAGAGAGCCATATACTCAGCTGAACCGAGATATTCAGGGAAAGACTTAGCTACATGCCAGCCAGTATTGGCGCGAACATTAACTGAAAGAGGAGCATTCTTACCACGTTTAGTAGTGATGTAGATAACGCCTTTAGAAGCGCGAGCGCCATAAAGGACGGTAGCAGCAGCGCCTTTCATGAAGGTGATATTCTCAACTTCAGTTGAAATGATGTTGTTCATGTCGCGGACAACGCCATCAATGAGCACGAGGAAGCCATCATTGTCGCCATCCTGACCCCAAAGTGAGTTACCGTTGAAGCCGCTCACATAGCCAGAGATGGTGCTGTTGTTGACGTCGTTGATGTAATTGACCTCCATCAACTTTGCAAAGTCAAGCACTTCAACTCCGCCAAGCATGTCGCCACGGTCGGCAACTCGGTAGGCCAACTGCACCTGATTGTCGGGAGATACGGAGTCCGTAGCCTCATCAGCAGCCATCATGCTTGGAGTGCAGAGGGCAGCTGCAGTGACAATCGGGAGAAATTTATAATATTTTGTTGTCATATCTTTAATAGAAAGGTTAGTTTAAATTCCTTACCATCCCGGGTTCTGCTCGTATTCGCTATAGATATATGTATCGTCGCGGAGCAGTGGGAACCAATAGTGCTTAGAATCAAAGTTGCGGGTCAGAATAAGTTCTTCGTGGAATTCTGCCACTTCTGCTTCAGCCGGGTCATTTTCAGCATAGAAGGACTCATCAGCACCTGAGACGCGGATAAATTCCTGAGAAGTCTTCTCGATGTAGCCAGGTTCGGTGAGAAGGAGCCAGCGCTGAAGGTCGTTGAAACGGAAGCCTTCGAAAGAGAGCTCAACAGCGCGTTCGCGACGAACCTCATCCATATAATCATTGCCAGTATACTTAGTGGAGACGTGTCCGGCACCGCAACGATCACGGAGAACGTTGAGAGCATCGATAGAAGTCTTGTCGCAGTTAGCAGATTTTCCAGCAGGTCCGCCGAGAACTGCAGCTGCTTCAGCATACATCAGATATACGTCGGCAAGACGCATGTAAGGAATGTAAGCGTGTGGATTTGGACCATAGTCGTCGGCAGATGCAGAGTCATATTTCTGGCAAGTGTGGGGGACGAGCTTCTGATAGAAATAACCAGAACGGGAAGCGTTAGTCACTGCACGCATCGAACCTCCAGTAGCAAGACCTGCATACTTCATAGCGGCATCAGACTCGCTTGGGTCGGCGTTGATATACTGAACACCGTCGAACACGATATCATGGTAGAAACGTGGGTCACGATCCTTGAATGGATGCTTTGGATCCCATCCTGACTCAGGATCATCAAGAGGAAGACCATTTGCCATACCATAGTTCTTCACGTAGTTTGCAGTGGCCTGGTGGATGTGGTTATCCTGAGCACAAAGTTGGTTAGGACCAAATGTACGAGAGAAGTTGTAGCGAGTGAACGACCAACCTTCGGAAGGACCACGCATGAGAGCCTCCTTGCCACCAGGCTGGAGCCAGCTGCGACCCTGCGTGAAGAAAAGTTCACTATAGCTTGTGTCGACACCCTTAGCTTTCTTATGATCGTAGATATTCTCGAAGTCGAAGGACGCAAACGCATACTGAGTCTCACCATTTTCAACAAGCTTAATCACCTGACCGAGAGCATCTGCAGCTTTCTTAGCATATTCAGCATCATAATCATAAGTCTTGCCATTTCTTGAAGCACCTGTCTGAGCACCATTCTTCATAAGAGGACTTGCAGCCCAAAGCCAGTTTTTACCAGCATAAGCAAGAGCAGTGATCTTATTGATACGAAGTTCGTTGTTGCCAAGAGTCTTCTTACCGGTTGAAGTATTATCCCAGTTTACAGGAAGCAGGGAAGCTGCCTTCTCGAAATCAGCGCCAGCTTTTTCAGCGCATTCAGTATAGGAAAGGCGAGGCAAACGAATTTGTTCGCTTGGGCTGAACACTACATCAACATATGGAAGGCCTCCGAGATATTCCATCATCTCGAAATGCCACCAAGCACGGAAAAAATAGAGCTGTCCGAGAAGCATATTCTTCTCTTCTTTAGAACCGACAAACACATTGTCTTCCTTTTCGAGTTCCTGAATGCCTTTGTTGCACTTAGCGATGCAATACCAAGCATGACCTACGAGGCGATGATCGAACGCACTGTTGGAAGTCGGGTTGCAATCACTCTTAGCAGAGAACCAGAACTGGCTATTGTATTGCCAAGCGAAGAAGTTGCCAAGGTCAATCTGAGTCTGGATCACGCGGTCGGTCTCAGCCTGTGGATTCATGATCTCATCATCACCAAGATTCCAGGAAGTGGTCCAGTAGCACTGAGCCTTGTTAGGGATACAGTTGTAGATTTCCTCAATGAATCCCTGGGTATTTGTGAAATTCTTGAACGCAGTCTCGGGACTTACGTCAGAATCGGGCTCCTTGTCGAGATAATCCTCGCAAGATGCCAGACTGGCCGTCATAGTCAATCCGAAAGCGATGGCGCCAAGAGTCTTAAATATTTTTTTCATATCTTAGTTGCGGAAGTTTAGAAATTGAATTTAATACCAAGGTTGAAGCGGCGCATTGTAGGATAAGCACCGGAACCGCCACCACCAGAGAAGTTAGATTCACGGTCGTCAGGCATCTTTGACCACAAGAAGAGGTTGTTGCCGTTGAGATAAATCTTAAGGTTGTTCATTCCAAGTTTCTTGATCCAGCCACCATTCCAGGTGTAAGCAATCTCCATATTCTTCAGACGACAATAAGAACCGTCATAAAGATACTGGGTGCCATCGCTGTAGGAGCTGAGCTGAGAATACCAACGTGGGAGGAGGACATCACCAGCGAGAGAAGTGCCATCCCACCAGTCGCCAATCAGATAGACGTTGTCGGTGTTGTGGGTGAATGAACGGAGGCCAACATCGCGAGTCACATTAGTAACGCCATAGAACTGAACGAAGAAGCTTAGACCTTTCCATTCGCAACCGAGAGTCGCATTGTAAGTATTCTGAGGAGTACCGGTAAAGCCATAAGGAGCAGAGTCCTCAACATCCACCTTACCGTCGCCATTGAAGTCGACAATATAATAGTCGCCAGTCAGACGGCCTTCATTGTTGACATCATGATTAGGAGAACCCAAGAGCTCGTCGAGTGAATTAAGGTAACCGCCATTGATATGAGAGTGGGTCTGACCAATTGCGAAGCCTTCCTGCTTCTGATAAGAAGGTTTAAGTTCGGGGTCATCGCGGAACTTGATCTTATTGACAGCGTGAGTCATGTTGAGGTTAGCCCAAACGCGAACCGGGCCGAACATCTTGTTGAGACGAAGTTCAAATTCATAACCTGTAGACTGAGCCTTACCAAGGTTGGCTGTCGGAGGTTTCTGACCGAAATATGAAGGGATGGCACGGTCGTTACCATTAATAAGGATATCGTCGCGGTCATCACGGAAGATTTCGACAGTACCGGCGATCAAGCTGTTGAGGAATGAGAAATCGATACCGAGGTTCATCTTCTTAACTTTCTCCCAATGAGCATCAGGGTTACCAAGAATTGTCTGACGATAATACTGGTAGATACTGTTGCCGCTTGTGACAGACATCTTAGCACTGCCACCATAAGCCCACTGGTCCATATAGAGGAAACGGTCGCCAGAGTCGTCACCGATTTCACCATAAGAAGCACGGATCTTAAGTTCCTGCCACCATTTGTCGAGGCCAGCAGCGGTCCAGAACTTCTCCTGTGATGGACGCCATCCAATAGCACCTGAATTGAAGAAACCGAAGCGGAATCCCTTACCGAATTTCTCAGAACCGTTGTAAGCACCATTGTATTCGAAGAAGTAACGATCGTCGAAGTTATATGTTGCACGGAACACCCAGTCTTCACGATGGATAGGAATCATGCTACCCCAAGCTGATTCTTGACGTGTCCAAACGGCAGTAGCACCTACATTGTTCTTACCAAATTCACGATTATAGTTTAACTGAACCTGATAGTTCAAGTTGCGAGTGGTGCTGTAATCCTGTACGCTACCGCCTTGGGTGCTCCACTTGTTACCGGGGTTATAGTCGAACATTGTAGTCTTGTCCCATTCAGTCTCAGTCTGAGGAATACCGGTAGCCGGATCAATCCACTTATGCTGAGGAGAATTATAAAGGTCAGAAATACCATGGCCAGTGTCGAGGAAGCGGTTGTCCCAAGAAATCATGGCATGGAATCCAAGGCCGGGAGTGATGAATTTCAAATCTTGATCAAGCACAAAGTCGGTAGTAATTGCAGTAGAAGTAGAATGGTAGAGACCACCCATTGCCAACTGCTCGATAGAGTTAGATACCTGAGACTTGAATGCGGGATAGTAACCAAACGAGCCATCTGAATAGATAGGCATGAATACGTCTGGAGCGATGTTGTAGACACCAGACCAAATCTGAGCATTGTTCCAGTTGCCTTGATCAAATGTGTTGCCACCGTTAGGCTGGGTAGTTGTACGCTGACCGGATGATCCTGCAAGATTCACCTTAAAAGTAGTGGTCGGAGTAAGTGAGAAGTCAAGGTTTGAGCGGACGTTGATACGGTTGTAGCCGAAACCTGTGGGATATCCACGGCCATTATCGACATCCTTGAAAAGGTCGCCTTCGCTAACGAAATCGACAACTGCGAAATAACGTACAAACTTTGTACCACCGCTTACAGAGACATTAGCATTGTAAGACATCGCGTGGTCTTTGAAAAGCCAATCTTGCCAATCTACGTTAGGATAGCGTTCAGCTTCCTCAAGATTTGCAGGATAGCGGTATTTGTTAGCAACTGCAAGAGGAGTCATGTATGCCCATGATGACTCAAGAAGAGGAAGCTCATGCATTACTGCGATGTTGCGCTGCATAAGAGCGTCGAAAGAGTCACACTTATCAGGCAGTTTAGACACTGTCTTCATAGTGGCAGTAAAGCCGACATCAATCTTAGCACGACCTTCCTGACCACGCTTGGTAGTGATAAGGATAACGCCATTTGCACCCTTCACACCATATACGGCAGTTGCAGATGCGTCCTTCAGTACTGAGATTGACTTAACGGAGCTTACGTCTACGCTGTTCATGTCACGCTCGATACCATCGACGAGCACGAGAGGATCGCTGTTGTTCCATGATGAAGCACCACGGATAGTGATCTTTGCGCTTTCGTCGCCAGGCATACCTGAAGACTGGACTGTGATGACACCAGGAAGGTTACCAGTCAAAGCGGCACTGATGTCATGGACACCGGCAGCTCTTTCGAGCACCTCGCCAGTAGTCTGGGTGATAGCGCCGACCACAGAAGCCTTCTTCTGCTGGCCATAGCCGACAACCACGACTTCTTCGAGGACATCGGAGTCTTCCTTCATGGTTACGTTAATTGACTTGCGTCCATTAACGTGCTCCTTCACTTCTGCCATACCGACATAAGAGAAAATTAGAGCGTCTTTCTTGATGTTAGGAACATTGATGGAGTAATTACCATCGATGTCGGTAGCGGTACCAATGGAGGTCCCGTCTACTCGCACTGTAACGCCAATGAGGGGCTCGCCCGACTCATCGACAACGCTACCTTTGACTGTATCCGCCCAGGCCGAGAACGAACCTGAAAGGATCATCACCATCAGTAACGCAATGTAATGAAATGGTTTCTTTACATTTTTCATTGCTATTAAATATTAAAGTATAATGGAAAGTATTTCGTTTTGCGTTCTGTGTTTTTAGTTGTATTTTTAGTCTTAACCCTTGCGGAAAAGAGACTGTGCGAAAGAGAGTAACAAAATTAGTAAAGTATTCGGTAATCTCTCGCGCGCAAGAGTATCATAAGTATTACAATTCGTAACCAAACCTAAAAATATCGTATCAAAAACATTAGAATTTGTAACATAAATTAATTAAAATCATGTATAGCAATTGTTTGCAAAATAACATTTTTTTACAATCTAATGCACGATTTTTTATATCCAACAACAGAAAGAAGAGTATAAAAGGTTCAGTGTGTCCTTGCCCAAAACAAGTTGAGAGACATTTGATACTTTCTTATCTTATTGCGATCTTCCGGCCAGCTGAGATATAGATACTGGGAGCAAGATTGCAGTTGGAGATGTCATCTGCCACTTTTGCACCGGTCAGATTGTAGACTGCCTTATCAGCTTCAATATTATCAGCAGATATTGATTTGACAGCCGTGTCATATGGGTCATTGTTGGTAGCGAAGACATGTTTAATATGTATAGGAGAGTTACCGTAGCACCAGAATCCGACCCTATACACTTCAGAAGTATTGAGCGGAGTGATACCGGAATCAAGATTCTTCATCATTCCGTCGAGTTCTGCAATCATAATCTTAGAACCTCCAAACTTTCCTTCATAAGATTTTTCCCAGTAGCTTGCAGTGTCGAATACACGCAGTTCAAGTCCATTCTGTTCTGGCTCGTTAAGCTCAGCCACAAGATACTTATAGCCCGAGAGATCAATAGGAGGATTATATTCCCAACCGCCGAATCCCCATTGGCCGCCTACGAATATACCCGTTTCCGGATCAAATGTGCCATTTTCCCATATCGCCGGATTGAAGGTATTCAAATCAAACACGAAATCGCCTTCTGCTGGATCAGGATGCGGCACTTCAGGGATTGCCTCAGAATATGACACTATCGGATCAGTGATACCCATAGTCTCGAGCATAGCAGTTGCATAGCGGCAACCGAGAACACGATAGCTATGAGCAGTGAAATGAAGACCATCGCCTTTCTGCTCAAGATTGGCAGAAGACACAACTTTAGCCGTAGGAATAGTCTTTGGCAACTTGTTAATAACAGCATTATGACCACCGCAATAGCCACCCATTTCTGATCTTACAGTCTCACCTACAAGAAGTGGGATGGAGTTAGGCTCCAGACCTAAATCAGAGAGAAGGTCATCATAGACTTTCTTCACCTTTCCACACCATGACTCCTGACAATTATTTGATTCTCCTTGATGCAGAAGTATACCCTTTATCACACCAGATTCCTGAGCTTTCTTGGCACATTCGAGAAGACGGTTGTAGGGAGAATTGTCATACTCTTTCATATAATTCTGATACCATCCATCTTTAGACGCAAGAGAAGCTGGATCAAGATCCTTGTCAAGGTCTTCAATTGGTGCACCACCAACGGCGACATTGATAATACCAATCTTCACTTCTTCAGGAAGATTTTCCACCATCGTGCGCCCGAACCAATCAGCAGGTGTCAGACCAGTATATTCCCTACATAGAGGGGGCATAGCCTCATACCACTCCCCTATCACTCTCTTGGGATTATTGTAATTGACAGCAGCCATCATCTTGAAACGCTCGGGAACATCAGTCTTGTCTATATTTTCCACAAGGGCGTTTCCTTCCATATTCGACTGTCCGTAGCAGAGATAAATGTGGAAGTTTGGATCAGGCTCTTGAGCGACAGCACTTATGGCTGCCGCAAAAGTTGTCGCTGAGAGAAGCATTTTTCTTAATAAGTTCATATAAATATATTTTTTGACTTGGAGAGGAGGCTTACCAGTCTCCCCTCCATAGACGTTATTTTATGAGGCGTTTCTTGCCATTTACTATGTAAATGCCAGGTGCGGACACTTCAGAGATAGAGGAAGCCACACGGATGCCCTGGAGATTAAATACGGGGCCATCTGCAAATCTATCTGCTTCAATTGGCCCGACAGCCGTAGCGTTTGGATCGTTGGATGGGAAGATAGACTTAACTTTAAACTTATGCCCGCCATAAGTCCAGAAGCCTATAATATATAGATGAGAGGGGTCGACTGGGCGGCCTTCATTTGACTTCATATTCTTCAGATCGACAACAACCCTTGAGGAATTGCCAAAATCTATCATATAAGGATCTGTCCAATAATTATCCTTGTCAAAAAGTCGCAGCGACAATCCTCCACCCGGATTTTCGACTTCACAGATAAGATAATCATACTCGGAAAGATCAAGACCACTGCCATATTTCCAGCCAGCAAATCCATATTGACCGGTCGTGATTTCACCAGTCTCTTCATTAAATGTTCCGTTTTCCCAAATTGAGGGATTAAAATATCCATTGAGCAATGGGAAAGGGGTCGAGATGAACTTAAGATGCTTGGTCTCTTCCTTGCCATTGAGTTCGTATTTCACATCACATAAAGACTCTCCAGGACGCAAAGCAGTGAAAGAATAGTTTTCCCACTTAAGAATGTCAGGATTTGAGATTGTGACATCAATATCTCCTACTATATTGAAATCAAATCCCAAGCCACGGTCAGCAATAAGAGCTGCACCTTTGGAACTTCCAGTCATAATCACAGTCTCATCAGAAGTCTCAATACCACGCGGGGAGAAGTAAAGACCGACATTTTGCACAGCAGGAAGATCGAATCCACCATACTCCATAAACCAATGGTAGGTGGACCACATACAACCATCCGGGTCATTATACATGGTATAATTATTAGGAGATCCGGCCTTACCGTCGAATCTTGCGAGAAGTTCCGGACCAGTGAAGAGCATCCATCCTACATTGCCGGTTCGGTCAGCAAGCAACTTGAAGTTAGCGCCAAAACCTTGTCCGAGCATTTGCCCAGTGATACTTTTGCCCCAAGAAGCCTGATATTTTGACGGAAGCCAGTCCATTTCGGTCACCAACATAGGAGCGATAGCAGCGCAAGGCTCAATCTGATTCTTCCATCCAGCAGCGAAAGAATCGTATCCACCTCCATAGTTGCCACCAAGCTCATGACTTGGTTCGATGGCATCACTACCGTACCATCCCGGATATACATGGACAGCATAACCGATATTATCACCTTTGATAGGATATTTAGCGAATCCGGCATACTGAGACTGATAAGAAGAGCCAGGGACCCAAAGAATATTCTCGCATCCGTTTTCACGCATCAAATCCACTATTTCCTGGAAGAACTGTGTAAGAGCTTCGTTGCATGGATCAGAACCAGAACCATATTGACCATCTGTGCCTTTAATACTGACAGGTTCGTTGGCAAGCTCAAACATTACGTATGGATTGTCAGTAAGTTCCTTGACAGTAGCAACATACCCCCAGACTTTTTTGAGATATTTATGGTAGGCATCGTCAACAGCGATTTTTTCGGGGCAGACACCCGGTGGACGCATGACAACATAAAGACCCTTAGAGATTGCATATTCAGCCATAGGGATAAAGACTTCTGAAAGATATTTGCGGAATCGGCTGATGTCGAAAGCAGAAATATCATTCTCGCCTGTAGTCCAAACGCCGGGGGTATTACTCCAATATGGATCCATATGCATACGGATATAGGTCATCTTCCATGCTGCACGGTCCATTACTCCGTCAAGAATGTCTTTATTGTATTTGAGGCACGCATCAACATCATAGTTGTTCCATTTGCTTCCCTGTTCGTTGAACCAGGGGCTATATGTCTGGCCAAAATCCATGAAGATTCACCTTGTTGCCGTTTTCATCCATCAGCCAGCGCCCCTCTATATGCAGCTTAGGCATCGGCATACCGGGCCAAGCCCAGACACCAAAGAGTCCGAGCATGATAGCAAAAAATGCTGATAACAATGTTCGTTTCATAATTTGATTTTTAATTTAAGTTTTGCAAGCAAAACTTAAAAGGAAGTCGTTAAAGTTTTATGAATATTACAGATTTTAAGGAATTTAGTCGAGTGCTTCGGCGTTTGAAGCGTAGAGGCCAACAACCGTTCCTGTGAAACCTCCAGCTTCTGCAGTGGACGTGAAACCTGCATCAACATCGTCGGCAAGTATCTTCCACTGATTGCCTCCATCCGTAGAATAATGGAACCCATATTTCAATCCATCGCCAGAAATCTTGAAGTCGACGGCCGCAAGATCTGAGTCAACTGGAATCTCGGCAATGGTATGGCTGCCATCCTCTGCTATCTTTCTGACCTCTATCTTATGGGAATCTCCTTTTTTCGTGCGTGCAATCAGATATTGATGAGTCTCATCTTTCAGCAAAAGCATCCCGGCAAGCTGAGAGTCATTCTCAGGAATGAATGTCATATGAGTGCATGCGCAGAAATTGTGATGATTGAGACGGCGGCAAACATACGGAAGCACGGCCTTTTCGCTTGATTTGACATCGGCACATCTTACCGTGAGTTGACCAGGATTATCAGTCAGCGAATAATATTCTGCGGCAGGACCACGAAGAGTCATCCATTCATTATCCAGAGTAGAGTCGTTGAATTCGTCTTTGCGGCTATAATTTCCGAATGTCACATTCTCAGCCCTTTTGACTCCAGACTTTTTCCCCATCAAAGGGATAGATTCATAATTCTCCACAAAACGAGGCCAACCATCGGAAGTCCAATTAACAGGAAGAAGGAAAGTCTCGCGTCCAAGGTTTTCCTTGTTTCCTTCTATCGGACGGCAAGCGAGGAATACTCCCCACCAGTCTCCCTCCGGAGTCTTAATCATATCAGCATGACCAGCACAAGTCACGGGATTCTCTCTCGAAGGGTCAAGGGTGCGCTGAGTAAGAATTGGGTTTGCTTCCCAGGGGGTGAAGGGGCCAAAAGGAGATGCGCCCTTATAAATAACCTCACTATGGTTGATGCTTGTGCCACCCTCGGCAGTCATCAGATAATAGTTACCGCCCTCCTTATAAATATGTGGACCTTCACACCATATGGGTTTTTCTTCGGGACGACAGCCCTTATTGACGACGATACGACGTTCACCTATACACTTATCTGTCGTAGGATCAAACTCCACTACCCGGACAGTACGATGTCCGTCATATTCCGGCTTGCCGTCAGGAGCATCGTCATTATTGACAATATAAGCTTTTCCATCTTCATCAAAGAAGAAAGCGGGGTCGATACCAGCCACTTCAGGAAGCATGATAGGATCGCTCCACTCTCCGAATGGATCTTGTGTCTTAACAAAGAAATTGCCTGCGCCAACGTTAGTCGTAACCATATAATATGTATCATTGGCCGGGTTGTATGCTATATCGGGAGCAAATATACCACCACTGACATGCTGCTTCTCCATATTTACAAGTTGAGACTCGCGAGTTAGCACATGTCCTATTTGATTCCAGTTGACAAGGTCGCGGCTATGGAAGATAGGGACGCCCGGGAAGAAAGTGAATGTTGAGGTCACAAGGAAATAGTCACCTTTGCCATTCGAGCAAATCGATGGATCCGAATACCATCCAGCGAGCACCGGATTATAATAGGAGCTTTCATCGGGAAGAGGATTAGCCTTGTAGAAATTGTCATCGCCTTCGTAGCTAAACGAGTCAAAGATCGCCACCGAACTCTGCGGAGCGATACTGGCTTTCTTCGAGGAGCACCCTGAAAGAAAAGCTAAGCAACCAAAGGTGATTGCAACATTGGTGAGTTTCTTCATGTCGTCGTTTTGTTGTTTGTGATGCAAAATTACAAACTTCCCCTTTTTACAAGCAAAATCTGGATTTCTTATGCGTCACTATTGGTAACAGGAGACGCAAAATATGTATCAAATTGATTAAAGATTGTAACTATATTTTGTATTAATAGATATAAAACACTAACTAATAGACACTTCAAAAATCTTTCCAAAAAAACGCCTATTATGAGGAATAAACCTTATGTCTGGGCAGTTAAGACTATTATAAAAGGCTGTGGCCGGCATGCATCGCGCATCCCAGCCACAAACTTTACCTAATAACTAAACCTATAATCAATCTTTACTAAAATAAATCTTCATTTGTAAGATAGCGGTCAAGCCTAAACCTACCTAATATTAACCTATTTATATCAATCAATTGTTTTTTTCTATTTTTACATTGCAAAATTACAAAGAATCCCACGAACTCTCATACATCTTCGTAACTCATATATTTCTGTATGATTACTCAACATTCAAAAATGCATCGGATAAATACATATTTGTAAACGCGAGTGTCGAAGATACCTTTCAGCCATCTTCGACACTCGTATTCATACTCTAATATGTAATCTTCAGAATCCTCAAAAGTTACAATTTTTGTCATCTTTCTATCTTCAAAGACACGTCAGGATCACCACCAGAAAGACATTTTGCCCTGTATTCAGATGGAGAGAAACCAGTGTAACGTTTGAAATGCGATGAGAAATGTGGCTGCGAAGTAAATCCTATCTTATATGCTACTTGCGTGACCTCAATATCCGGGCGGCGCAACAATTCGCAGGCTCTCTTCAATCTTATATTACGAATATAATCGCTTGGGGTCATACCGATAAGGTCTTTCATCTTGCGATGCAGATGCGCACGGCTCACACCGACCTCAGACGAAAGTTTCTCCACATTTAGATCAGGATCGTCGATGTGGGCATTTATCTCCTTCATTATGCGGTCAAAAAGCACCTCGTCGTTGCCTTTCATTTCCGGAGCATCGATTTTTCCCTCTGTGTCTTGAGCTCCAGAGAATTTACCTTTCATTCTTTGGCGATTCTCAATCAACGTTTCCACGAGGGCACTAAGTTCATCGGTATTGAAGGGTTTTCCAAGATATCCATCAGCACCTTTGTCCCATCCAGCCATTCTATCAGAAAGGGCAGTCTTAGAACTGAGGAGTACTACAGGGATATGACTTGTATCGCTATTAGATTTCAAACGTTTAAGTAATGTAAGGCCGTCCATTCCTGGCATTACGACATCGCTTAGCACAATATCAGGACGCCAGTCAGCCACAATCTTAAGCGCCTCGTTTCCATCTGCAGCTTCCTTCACCTTGTAATATTTTGCCAGAACTGAAGACAAATAACCACGAAGCTCCTGATCATCGTCGACGATCAGAACCTTTCCACCAGCCATCAATGGTTTCGGTTTTGACGGTGCATTCTCTCCAGTAGAAGCGGCAGAGATCATGAGATGTTGACCTGTCTCAGACTCTTTCTTATCCACAAGTTCTGTCTCTTGATAGCAAGATTCTTCTAATGGTATAGTGACAGAGAATACGCTTCCTTTCACACCATCCGTCCTATTATCACCAGAAATAATGCCATGATGAAGCTCTACAAGACGATGGCAAAGATCCAGGCCAATTCCAAAGCCCATTGTACCTGGAGCATGATCTTCCCTAATACGATAGAAAGGCTCAAAGAGCCGTGCCTTTGTCTTAGAATCTATACCTATACCAGTGTCAATTACATCAACTCTCATGCATGATCCGAGAACGTCATCGATCACGGTAGATAGTGAGACAACAATACTTCCACCTTCCGGAGTATATTTTATAGCATTTGAAATCAGATTGACCATTATCTTGTCGAAATTGTCACGGTCGAGCCATACATCTCCGGGATTACCGATTTCCTTAAATTCCAAAGTTTGTTTCTTTTGGGAGGCCTGAGCCATAAATAGATCAACTATTTCTCTTAAGAAAACTGCGACATCAGTTTTCCTACAACTTAGACGCATCTTGCTCTTGTCAAGTTTCTGAATATCCAGAAGCTGATTAACAAGATTCATCACACGCTGGGCATTTCTGTGCATCACATTAAGTCTCGATCTGACATCCGGAGCTACATCTTCTTTCATCAGCGATTCAAGAGGACTCATGACAAGGGTCATAGGCGTACGAATATCATGCGAGACATCCGTAAAGAACTTAATCTTATCCTCATTCACTTTCTCCTCTCTCTTTTTCTTATAGACAATGAATGCCAAGCATATAATAGAAAGGAATACCAATAAATAGGCAAGTTTAGCCCAATTAGTAATATACCAAGGATAAGCAATCTCTATCCTTATCCTTTTTAAAGGAGATGTCACATTGTTTTCCATGGCACGGATTTCCAGATCATATGAACCAGGATCAAGATGAGGCAAATTGATAGTATTTTCTCCGAGAGGGCCCATAATCCATTGTTCCTTTTTATTAAGACGCCACATATACCTAATATTCGAGGCATCGCGGAAATCCATCGTAGATAAGCGGAACGTCAATGCATTGTCCTTATATGGAAGTCTGAGTATCTCCGGGGTATTATCTTTACCCTCTATAATTTCGCATTCTTTGCTTTTCGAATGAGGAGCAACTCTCTTACCATTAATAAGAATAGCAGACACATGTATTTCATTATCAAAACCAGGTCGGGGCAATGAGTCCGGCATAAATGAAGTAATCCCCAAGTCACTTCCGAGATATATAGTATTCAATTCTTTAGAAAACCTGGCTTGATTAAAAGAATTCTCAACAAGGCCATAGCCTCCTAAAAAGGAGTAAATTGTATCATTGTCAGCTGGCAAATATGAAAGTCCCTTCATTGTGCCAATCCATTTTGCTCCAGTATGATCGCGAGTAATAGAACGCACATCGTTATCACTCAGACCGTTTGCAGTCGTAAATTTCTCAAGCACTCCTTTTTGTGGGTCAAGATGGATAAGGCCATGGCTTGTACCCACCCATACGGACTCATCTGTCAAGCAAGGCACTATCGCAAAGGTTGCACCTTTAAGGAAAGGCTCCTGATCAATCTCAATAAAGCGATCAGCCTTCAGGTCGTAACAAGCAATGCCTCCGTAAAGACCAATCCAGACTTTATCATCGTCAGTCCGCATCATGCAAGCCACATAAGGATTCGACAACGTATTGCTCTCAGCCTCATAAGGAAGCCATTTCTTATCTCCGCTATTTATGTCATATCTCATTATCCCCGTACCATGCACACCTATGAATAGTTCACCTGGTTTGCCAGGAGCGGTCATAGCCAGACGGTACTTACCTGGAATATCCAGAAATTTTTTCAAACTTCCAGCCTGAATATCAAAAAGCCATAATCCATCGTTTGCTACGCTGAGCAACAATGAATCTTCTCCAAATTTCTCCATATGAGTTATTGCGCCCCCTCCCGGGATAGTTGCATATTTAATCAATCTCCCTTCAGGAGAGAAGACAGCAATCCTACCTTTGTCGATAGCTGCAATGACATTCCCTTTCCAAGTTGTCATAGCACTCATACCGCCTCCGAAGTCAAGGAAAGAATGATTCAGTTTTCTATATACAAAGGGAATGTTTTTTCCTGGCACCATTACAATGCCATTATAGTTGCACCCAAGCCATAGATTTCCATCAGGAGCAGCATAGGCTGCACCGATATTGGCAACAGAAAGATTAAGGAAGGGACAATAAATGTCTGTACAAGGCTCTACCGTATTGGAATTGTTGCGGATTTGCCAAATTCCTGAGCCTGCAGTGGCAACGTATACTCCGCTGCCTGTAGAATTAGATAGATTATTAATATAAATAGGAGTATCACACTCCAGACGATGCAATTCGCCTGTAGCTAAATTAATTCTATAGATGTCGGAAGTGGTACAGGCAAGTACATTTCCATCCGATTCAACTGCGAGGGAAAGAATATATGCACCATCGGACACCTTATAGGATGTCACGCTACCATTAGGAGCCATCGAATATACTGTACCATCGCTTGACCCAATATATAGTCTTCCAAATTTGCCACAGACTATAAAATTCAAATTCTTCTCAAATGTATGATTCAGATACTTGACAGCCTCCGGCACCTTACCGTCTCCTTCATCACTGACGATATAGAGACCGACTCCAGACACAACAAAAGTCACAGTACCGTCAGACTGCTCAGCTAAACCTATTATGTAGCCGTAGAAATCTTTAGACGGGATAGTGATAACCTCAAATTTATCTTCAGACTCAACATAGAGATTAAGACCGTTGGCAGTAGCGACCCATACCCGACCTTTTCTGTCGCACAGAAGTCCCAATATACGATTATCACTTAGAGAACCATCCTCCGCGTCATTATGTCGGTAGACATCATAGCTATTACCATCGAAACGCAATAAGCCCCGGTCAGTTCCAACCCATATATATCCTTCATGGTCTTGACAAAAACTGGTGTAATCGCCAGCCACAGGGACAGAATCATCAAACAAACGTGCAGTCCTTTGATGTGCAAAGGTGTCGGAAGCAAAAGATGCCATCAAAAATATAGTCAGAATGGCTATTAATATCTTGCGCATTGGATATTCCACGATTATTAGGTAAAGTTTCTAAAAATTAGATAGGTGATGCAAATTTACGAAAAAAAATTGATATGTAAACAAGAATATGTGACAAATATTAATTTTTCTTGAGTTTACAAATTCTAATGTGGCCTTATGCCCTTATTTACGAATTTAAATATGATTACAACAATAGATAAAGAGGAATTCAAAAATTTTACTTAAATTTGCATCAAATAACATATCAACATTTTTATCATCACCATGAACAGACTCATAAGCCTACTAATTCTCTTCTTAGTCACTTCTCTGACCGCCTCAGATATAGTTGCACTCGACCATCCGGGAATCACATCCACGACGCCACGTCCCGGTTATTTCCCACTTATAACAAAAAGTGGCGATGCTTCAATCCCATCTTTCATATTGACTGATCCTGACGATCAGCCTGGCATAGGCATAGCCGTTGGAAATCTTGCTAAAGATTTTGGAAAAGTATGTGGTCAAGATGCAACAATAGTCAACACGGCTACAGGACTACCAAAACGTCTCATCATCGCTGCTTCTGCAGAAAGCAAGATCATCAAGGATCTATTCAAAAAGAAAAAACTGAATGAAGCTGATTTGAAAGGGAAATATGAAAAATATGTGATGACCACAGTGGCAGATCCGCTGCCAGGAGTTGAAGAAGCCCTGATAATAGCCGGTAGCGACCGAAGAGGCACAATCTTCGGCATTTATGAACTTTCAGAGCAAATCGGAGTGTCGCCTTGGTATGACTGGGCAGATGTGCCTCCTCTAAAGCAATCTGAGCTGTATATTGCCAATGGGACCTACACTGCAGGCCAGCCTGCAGTGAAATACCGTGGTATTTTCCTCAATGACGAGGCTCCGTGCCTGACAGGGTGGGTAAAGAACACGTATGGCACTGATTATGGCGACCATCGCTTTTATGCACGTGTATTTGAGTTGCTGCTTCGACTTCGTGCCAACTTCATGTGGCCGGCAATGTGGGGATGGGCATTCTATGCCGATGACCCGGAAAACTTGAAAACCGCTGATGAGATGGGTATAATCATGGGCACTTCGCATCACGAGCCGATGGCCCGCAACCATCAGGAATGGGCACGCCACCGTAATGATTACGGCGCATGGAACTATGCTACAAACCAAGCGGCCATAGATGAGTTCTTCACACAAGGCATAGAGCGAATGAAAGACACAGAAGACGTAGTGACTATCGGAATGCGCGGAGATGGCGACGAAGCAATGAGTGCAGAAGCCGATGTCGCACTTCTTAAGAAAGTGATCGATAATCAAAGGAAAATCATAGCAAAAGAGACCGGAAAGAAAGCGAAAGAGACTCCTCAAGTGTGGGCACTTTATAAGGAAGTGCTGGATTATTATGATGCAGGCCTGCGAGCTCCCGACGATGTCATTTACTTGCTTTGCGACGACAATTGGGGAAACCTACGCCGCCTGCCTAACGCAGAAGAAAGGAAACATCCCGGGGGATGGGGAATGTATTACCACGTTGACTATGTCGGAGCTCCACGCAACAGCAAATTGCTAAATGTGACTCCTATCCAAAATCTTTGGGAACAGATGGAGCTTGCATATGACTATGGTGTAGATAAATTATGGATCCTCAATGTAGGAGACCTAAAGCCTATGGAATATCCAATTACCTTATTCCTTGACATGGCATGGAATCCGAAACAATTTACTGCCGAAAACCTTCTCGGCCATACCCTTCGTTTTTTCGAGCAGCAGTTAGGTCCGGATCAGGCCAAGGAAGCAACACGAATATTCAATCTTCTTTGCAAATACAATGGGTGTGTGACTCCTGAGATGCTTGACTGCAACACTTATAATCTTGAAAGTGGCGAATGGAAGCAGGTTGCCGACGACTATATGCGTCTTGAAGCAGAGGCATTACGCCAGTATCTGACTCTTTCACCTGAATACAAAGATGCATATAATGAACTGATATTATTCCCATTGCAATTGATGTCAAACCTTTATCAAATGTATTATGCTCAGGCTATGAACCATTATGCATATGCTAACCATCTTCCGGAAGCGAATGATTGGGCAGAGACTGTCAAAAAATGCTTTGAGAGAGACGCGGAATTAATGAAGAGTTACAACCAGGATATAGCAGGCGGCAAATGGAACGGAATGATGACTCAGAAACATATAGGATACACCAGTTGGAACGACGCATTCCCTACAGATATACAGCCGAAGACTTTCACAATTGATTCTGAATCAAAAACGACTGGGGGCTACACCTATCTCCCCACGGATTACGCCATAGTTATAGAAGCAGAACATTATAACTCGGCAGTAAACCCGACTAATGGAGCTAATTGGGAGATCATTCCCTTTATGGGAAGAACTCTTAGTGGAGTCGCAGTAAGGCCATATACCAAAAGTCCGGAAGGAGCTTCGCTGAAATACGCTGTGACCATACCAGAGGATATAGATAGCGTAACAGTACATGTGGTCACGAAGTCAACATTGGCATTTGACAGAAAAGAAGGCCATAGGTATAGCGTTGGATTTGAAGGGAGCGAACCTGTGGAAGTAAACTTCAATTGGAACATGAACGAGAACCCCGAAAATATATACACCATATATTATCCCACTATCGCAAGAAGGGTTATCGAAAAGAAGGTGCCTTTAAAAGTAGGAACGAAAGGAAAGACTTTGCTTGAGATAAAGCCTCTTGATCCTGGCATTGTCTTCGAAAAGATAGTGATTGACCTTGGTGGATATCGCAATTCTTATCTTTTTGGCAAAGAGAGCCCATATCAACGATTAACGATTAACGATTAATTTTCATCGTTTTCATCGTCTTCATCGTTTTCATCGTTTTCACCGTTTTCACCGAGACTCTGTGACAACGACCACAACACTGACCACTGATGACTGATGACTGACGACTGATGACTGATGACTGACAGGTGATGACTATGATCAAGAATCAAGGGTTGTGAATTAAGTATTTTTTTATTACCTTTGCATTCAAATTTGACAAACAACCAACATTTAACAACCATGAACAATAACGAAACAGGCAGCAAAGCCTATCTCTTTGGTATCGTGCTGGTGGCAGTGCTCGGAGGACTTCTCTTCGGCTATGACACAGCAGTGATCTCAGGAGCAGAGAAAGGCCTCCAGGCATTCTTCCTTGGAGCGAAGGATTTCGTCTACACAGACACAATCCACGGAATCACATCATCGAGTGCACTTTTAGGCTGTATCATCGGATCAGCCATATCAGGTATCATCGCAACACGACTTGGACGAAAGAAAGCCCTCTTCGTAGCAGGCGTTTTCTTCTTCATATCCGCTCTTGGATCATATTATCCTGAGTTTCTTATCCATGAATACGGCAAACCAAGCTTCCACCTTCTGATTACATTTAATGTCTACCGAATTATCGGCGGCATCGGTGTGGGTCTCGCTTCCGCTATTTGCCCGATGTATATTGCTGAAGTAGCGCCTTCGAATATGCGCGGTACACTTGTGTCATGGAACCAGTTTGCAATTATTTTCGGACAGCTTGTAGTATATTTTGTCAACTTCCTTATCCTCGGCGAACACACTCAGCCTATCATTGAGAAAATCGGCGAGACTGTATATCAGGTACACTCAAGCTCAGATCTATGGACCATCCAGACCGGTTGGCGCTATATGTTCGGATCGGAGGCATATGTAGCAGGTATCTTTACTCTACTTGTATGCTTAGTGCCCGAGTCACCACGTTATTTGGCAATGGTCAACAAAGATGCTCAGGCACTCAAGGTGCTTACCAAAATCAATGGCAAGACCAAGGCTCAGGAGATTCTTCAGGAGATCAAGGAAACTGTCACAGTGCAGAGCGAGAAACTTTTCTCTTTCGGCATCATGGTGGTATTCATTGGCGTTATGCTTTCAGTGTTCCAGCAGGCAGTCGGTATCAACGCAGTGCTCTACTATGCTCCGCGAATCTTTGAATCCATGAACATGGGCAATCCGATGGTGCAGACAGTCATTATGGGTATCGTCAACATAGCGTTCACCCTTGTAGCAGTGTTTACCGTTGAGAAATTGGGTCGTAAGCCTCTTCTCATATGGGGTTCGATCGGTATGGCAATAGGCGCACTCGGCGTAGCACTTGCCAACCTTATTGAGCTGCCGGCTCTCTTCCCGGTAGTCAGCATCATGGTCTACTCAGCATCATTTATGTTCTCATGGGGACCGATTTGCTGGGTACTTATCTCAGAAATCTTCCCGAACACGATACGCTCACAGGCCGTGGCAATTGCAGTTGCATTCCAGTGGATATTCAACTTCATAGTATCCAGCACATTCGTACCAATCTACAACATGAGCATGGGTGATATGGGACAACGTTTCGGCCACTTCTTCGCCTATGCAATGTATGGCGTGATTTGCGTTATCGCTGCATGGTTTGTAGCTAAGCTCGTGCCTGAGACTAAGGG
>DAAK01000104.1 GCA_001701075.1 Bacteroidales bacterium GP3
AGTGACGGTAGAGGCACTCTGCTCAAGGATAGTAGTACCGGGTTCCGGATCAGAAGGGTCGTGAAGACCAATACCGTTGGAATAGTTGAGATTATAATCATACTTCTTCCCTGGCTCCCAATTGATAGCTATTGGGGCGGCTGCCCATCCGAAATCCTTGACTGTTACTCCATTCTGCTTTTCGTATCGTTGCGTCTTATCTTTGTCGTAGAAGAATTCATCGTCATTTTCGCCGGGATAAACCTGAGCCACTACAGTGCCATCAGCATCTTTTACAGCGAGCCACACCACCGTCATCTTTTCATGAATATCTGCATCGGAATGGAGGCCGTAGGGGTAGATTTTCTTCTCTTTCCCAGTGGTTTCCTTATTGTAGCCAACTCTCATGAGGACGCTGAAATAAGACTGGGTTGTAGTGTAGCCGGTGCCAACGCTGCCGGGATTCTCAGGACGTACCCATTTGTCATTTTTGCCGGGAATAACCATTGCGAAATTGCTTTTACCCATAATGGAGACTGCGTTTTTCTTTTCATTGGCGTTCTTCCCATCTAATGTCACTATCGTATCGCCGGGCTGGAAGATATATTCCACATTCCCCTTTTTATTAGCTGAATCGTCCCAAGTGCCAACATATTTCGGACCGGTTACTTTCTTATTATCGATCTTATCAGCGACAGTGTTGAAATGGAACTTCCCCTCCACATTTGCATTGCCGATTCTGACTCCGGCAATCTCATAGAGATAAGTTTCATTGTTTCCCCATGATTTTAGATTGATACGGCTAAGCTGATGCTCGAAATCAAGCTGCACGGAAATCGACTGGACTTCTTCGGTAGTCTGACCGTTTTCATCAGTGACTTCTTTATATTCCACCGGTGCAATGTCAAGTGCGCTTTTGGAGCGCGCCGTCATGAAATCCACCTGTTTTGCAAAGTCAGGAGCAATCTTGAATTTGGCAATTGAGTAGTCTATCTTTAAGTTTGTGCTGTCGCTGTCACACTTAGATTGGTTGTCGATGGTGAAATATCCGGTGTGTTTGTCCTTGTCGTTGGGATCATGGTTGTTGATTCCAGCATAATCCACTCCACAGTTGACGCTCATCTCTTCAGCGGAAGGGTAGGAAGCAAAGAATTCAAACAGTCCTCCTTCATAAGGAGCCTTGCACTTTTCTTCATACTTGGGCATGAAGCGTTTTTCCTTTCCAATGATAGTGTCGTCAAACTCCTCATGCTGGAAATATGGCACAGTGGGGAGTTGGTGAAGCTTAATGTTTTCGTGATTAAATGCAGTGGCCCAGCATCTTGTCAAAGACTTTTCATCAATCACATTTGCTCGGGTATCCTCCTCGTCGGGGAAATTTGCAAAGATGCTGAAAACTCTTTTCGGTAATTGCACTTCAGGTTGGGGCTCAGGCTCAACTATTTCCGTGTTCTGTGGAAAGTCATCCTTAGCGCATCCGATTATAGCAAGGAGGCTAAGGATCAATGCGTATGTAAATATCTTCCTATCCATAACGTCTGCAGTTTAAGTTTCACAGGTTAATTAGGCTGAAAGGTATAAAGCTGTTATTAACTTTATAATGTCTGAAGGATTAAAATTGTTTAAAGAATATGAAAATGTAAAAAAGATTTAATAATGACAGGAATGTCATTCAAAATCAATTTCAACATCCGGGTCAAAGTCTTTCGGCGGGGTCCATGGATTGACCTGTACGCCCCATTTCACACGTTTACCCCATGTGACGGTGGGATGGACCACATTGTGGATTGGTTTGCCGGCATCCGGATCATCCGGGTCATGTAGTCCCAATCCGTCGGTGAAATCAAGTATGTAGGTGTATTGTTTCCCTGGCTCCCAATTTGCCGGAACTGGGATAGCAGCCCATCCGAATCCTTCGAAGTCGCATATTTCATAATAACTCCACAAGTCGAAAGGTTCTTTTCCATCGGGATCTAAATAACACCAGTCAGGCAAATCCTCCCTGAAAAAAACGGGATTGATGATTTCTTTGTTATCTTTTCTAACAGCATAGTAAACCACATGCTCGAAGAATTTTTCGAAATGAGCCTGCTTCACCGATTTCGCCGCATCAAGAGGATACGGATATTCTGAGGCATGAGGATAAGGGAAAGCTATATCCACACCGTTGTTTCTTGATACGCGGATCAGGACGCTTATATACATTTGTTTGGTAGGAGTGGGGTCAATCTGAGTGCTCCCTTTTTCGAATGTGGCATCCCATGGCGCATTGTTGATCGGTATCACCATAGCCTGACCGCCACCTCCCATCAATGAAACAGCCTCCTCCTTAGTCCTCGGAAGAATTGCCACCTTCTCACCAGACTGGAATGTATATTCAAGTTTGGAGGTCTTCAAGTCTTCCCATGCTCCTACCGAACTGACTCCGCTGGGATAGGAACCATTGAAATTATAGGTACCCTCCATTGCAGGATTTCCTAAGCGTATGCCCACAACCTCATAGTCGTAGTTTTTGTTTGCGGAATAAGCCTTTACGTCGACAAGACACATCTGATGATTGAACTCGAGGTTTATTATCTTGTCTTTTGAAACCTCATCTTCAACTACATCGGCGTAAGACGAGTCAGTGTGAGCCGCGACAAAGTCGGTCTTCTCCGTCATGTCTTTTGAAATCTTGATGCTTGCCAACTTATAGCCTTCTGTATCATTAACGATGCTTGCATTGAGCGTCTCCAAGGAAGGATAGTATGCAAAGAACTCAAGATTGGTCGCAGGCCAGGAGTAGGTGGAGTCGGAAGAAAAGATTTTCAAACCGTCTTTGATATCTCCATTCTTATGGGAAAAGAGAATGTTGCTGAAGTAGTTCTTGTCTATGCTGTGATCCGTGCCCTTGAAAGCCGTGACATAAAACTCATTGAAATCATCAGCAGTGATAAGGTTTGACCTTGTGCCGGATTCTTCAGGTAATGCTGAACTGAAAGCGATGACATCATGTGAAGAGCGCGACACATCATCCGGGCAATCAGCCTGCGAACAGGAAGATAGCCAAGGAAGACAGCCTAACGCCATGAATATGTATCTAATAGATTTCAACATCAGTCAATCATTTTGTGGAGTTTTTACCCTGTTCTCCCGTGCCCGGGACATCGATATCTATATATGAAGTCGGAGCCCAATCGGTGAGACTTACAGTAATCTTCACGTTACCCATATCCACGTCACCGCCTATGATGGGTTCTCCAGGCTCTGGATCCAGTGGATCCTGTATTCCGACGCCTGAAGAATAGTCGAGTGTATAGACATATCTCTTTCCCGGAGTCCAGGAGGCATCGACGGGAACGGCTGCCCAACCGAAACTTTTGATCTGCGCGGCACCCTCAGGCAACGGCACATCAGAAGCATCAACAGTGGCCACCACATTATTGTTTTCATCCACTGCCAAGTAGACTACATTCATTTCGGAGTCATCCTGGAATGGATATATCACGTCATCATCAGGACCGAAGACACGCATCAGCACACTGAGATACATCGTCTCGTTTTCAATCTCCAGCCTGCGGTCTTCTGTACCGTGCCATTTCTTGTTTTCAGTGGGAATCACCATCGCTGGTCCTCCATTTCCCATTATAGAAAAGGCTTCGGCTTCAGAAACTGCTTTGTTTGCCTCCAGTGTCTTGATCACATCCCCGGCCTGGTAGATATAGCTCACTCTCCCTTTGGAAGTGTGTTCCGGGAATATCCATGCCACTTTCCCATCGGAAGGACTGAAGTCAAGTGTCCCTTCCTCTACCGGTTGTCCGATGCAGACGCCGGCTATGCTGATACTGTAACCGGGGTTGTGTCCGCATGCTTTCACCACAATCTGCGACAGCTGATGCTTGAAATTGAGTTGAACTGCGGTATCAGGCTTTTCAGGCTTTTTAGACATGGTGTGAGCCGTCACGAAATCGAACTGCATGGCAATGTCTGCCGGAACCTGGAATTTTGCCATCTTGTAGTCGAGGGATACAGTTCCCGAAGATCTCGAATTGTTTTGCAGCTCGAAGAATTCCTCGGATGTCAGCCCGCATCTCTGCCTCATCTCCTGAGGAGAATGGGAGAAGGCGATGAAAGTCAGTGGCTTGCCGTCCTCTGGCCAGCAATAGTCATAAGGATGAGCCAGGTTTGCAAATTCTCCGGTCTCCTCAAACTGTTCAAAAAGCTCGTTTTCGAAATAGGGCCGGAGCGACCCGTTTGCAGATACTAGCGATTTGTTGTAGGGATTGAAGGCCGTCACCATAAATTGGTGGAAGTTGGAGTTGGTCAGTTCCTGTGCCTTAGTGCTGTTTAGGATCGGACGGAAAGTTATAGTATTGTCATAGCCGCCAAAATCCTTGTCTGCCATCTCCTCCGTAGAGCAGGAGCAGAGGGCAAGCAAAAAGCAAGCAAGGAAATATGTCGGTCGTAACTTAATCATCTTCTATTATATAAATTATACACTAATTATGTGGCACTTTGGGGACTACTCTTCCGGGATGTCAATATCCGGCATGGTTTCATCAGCCCAATTCTCAAGCGTCATAGTGAATGTGATGCCAGAGCCGAGGATAGGGTTGCCTGGCTCGTCATCATCCGGGTCTTGGATGCCGATGCCGTCGGTGAAGTCGAGTGTGTAGATATATTTCTTGCCTCGTTTCCAGTCTACGCTTACAGGAACGCAAACCCAACCGAATTCGAGCACCTCGGTGCCAGGTGCAGCCGCAGATCCGCGTGGCACCCTGCCTAAGATATTATTGCTGTTGATATCCTTGGAAAGAGCGACGACATTCATTGTAGTGTTGTTGCCATAAGGATAAATCTGAGTTCCTGACTTCTTGACAGTCACGCGCACGAGAACACTGAAATACATGTCGCCATATTCATTGTCGGCTGACCATGTATCAGCAACTTTCGAAGGGTTGTCGATATATTTTGTGGCAATCCAAGGATTTTCTTTACCTTTCCACATTCCATTTTTGGTAGGAATCACCATAGCGTTGCCTCCGGCACCCATCAATGTAGTAGCAGTGCTGGGGTTAGTGTGGGCCGCCACCGTAATGTTGTCTTTGGTGAAATGACCAAGACGAACGATGGAATCCCGAACTCCATAAATATAATCTACCGGCAATCTCTGTGGATTCTTTGAGACAAACCATTCGCCGCCTTCATCATTGTGGGTGTCGCCTGATTCATTGCAGAAATTGAAGAGGCAATTGCCAGTGTATGGAT
The DNA here is from genome assembly GCA_001701075.1 of Bacteroidales bacterium GP3. Lineage (GTDB taxonomy): Bacteria > Bacteroidota > Bacteroidia > Bacteroidales > Muribaculaceae > Lepagella. The sequence continues at coordinate 5,227 of DAAK01000104.1, forward strand.
GTCCGATACGAATGCCGGCCACTTCTATATTATAGGTGGGGTTGGCTGAATAAGCGCGAATCTCAATGTTAGAGAGCTGGTGCTTGAACAAAAGAGGCACTGTGACCTC
>DAAK01000065.1 GCA_001701075.1 Bacteroidales bacterium GP3
TGACTTTGAAAAACAAAATAGCCATTAAAGTCGTTTTATAAGTAAACTTATGATTCAAATAACTTTAAAATAATTACACTATGAGCTTTATCTGGTATATCCTCATTGGAATTGCAGCTGGCGCAGTTGCCGGCAAACTGATGCGTGGAGGTGGCTTCGGCTGGATCGTAAATCTTATCGTCGGCATAATCGGTGGTGTCCTCGGAGGCTGGCTCTTCGGCCTTCTCGGCATAACTACGTCTGGCATAATCGGCAACCTGATCACTTCGGTAGTAGGTGCCATCGTCCTCCTCTGGCTCGTCGGCCTGCTAAGCCGCACTACCCGAAGTTAGATTGTCTGCTGAATAAGCTATCAGACATTAAAAGCCTCTTGCCGTCAAAGACAAGAGGCTTTATTTTATTCGATCCAATGGGAGATGGGGCATAAATATATATGCAATTCCATTGCAATTACATAGGATGATGCATAAAAATTTGTACCTTTTTTAATAAAATGGTTGCGTTATTCATTAAAAAAACTTATTTTTGCATATCGTTTTATCATTAAGGAATCTTCTTACTAAAAATGAATTCATATAGGTTTATACTCGAGGATTACCATGCCATAAAGAATGCGGATATCATTTTGGATGGTTTGACTGTACTTGCCGGACTTAATGGGTGCGGGAAATCCACCATTTCACGCTGGCTTTATGGTTTTGTGAAGTTCAGTAACGGGTATGACCTTATAGTAGATCGGGAAACGGCGACTACTTTATATGACCGTAACCGCCAATTATTTGAAATCCAAAGAAGAATCTCATTCTGGGCTAAAAGCAACATCCTTCCAACTCCACCAAACCTAAATGGTGATCTCGAATATGAAATTTCCGCCCTACAGGAACGAGTAGAAGATATTCGGGATTCCGTAGAAAAGCACTTGTCGGGTGAACTTTTGGTAAAATATGGAAAGGAACTTTGGAATGCTTTAGGGGTTAATGATAATGGAACAGATATTCAGGACAAAATCTCCGCTTTTGTAAAAAAAGAACAGGATTTCCTATCAAGCAAAATAGAAACGGCCGATAGAAGGAAAAGTGAATGTTCGATAGCCGATCTCTATAGTATAATAGAGTATAATCTGGGGCTTAATAGTAAAGGTCCCTTGAACATGCAACTTACTGAAAATGGGACTGATCTTTTAGACCATGATTTTGAGTATCTTGTGGATACAGATGGAACGCGACTCTGTGATAGTGACGGGAAGCTTTTGGTAACAGATCGAATATTGGGAAGATTCCTTGCTCCCATGGGTCTGAAACGAGCTATCTACATAGACTCACCTATGGCTATTACCAATCAATCTATGGATTCCAATCGTTTATGGCGTGATTTTGGCATGATGCTTTATACTCCATTAAAGCCAATGAAGCAAGAAGCCATACGTATTGTGAGGGAGATAATGTTAATTTTGGGAGGAGAAATAATAGTCAAGGATGAAGGACTGAATCATAAAGAGATGAGGTATGTAAGAAAAACAGATGGTCTCAATATATCCATAGACGATGTGGCTACTGGAATGAAGACATTTGCCTATATTCTTCGCCTTCTTCAAAATGGATATATTGATTCAGAAACCATGCTGATAATAGATGAGCCTGAAGCACATCTGCATCCTCAATGGATAGTGAAGTTTGCCAAGATACTTGTTTTGATTCAGAAATTATTAGGAACTAAGATAATGGTAGCAAGCCATGATCCTGATATGGTGGCAGCTATAAACGCCATGTCTGAGGCTGAAGGATTGTCGGAAGTCACTAATTTCTATCAAGCTACAAAGGAATCAGGGGATTCGAGCTATACATATATCAAATCCGGCAATGATATATCCAGAATTTTCGAGAGCTTCAATATAGCTCTTGACAGAATAGATGGATACAGGTCTATTGGCGATCACACACCAGAAAATGCATGAATATGGAAGGTGTGTTTCTTTGTTCAGAATATTTGCAATCACATCCACTGTATGAATTGTTTGGAAGCGATCTTGCAAATTTGGCTGAAAGGGATTATCCTGGTCAAGGGATATTCAAAGGTTGCGAGATCCCTTCAATAGATTTAGATGCCTTTGAAAGGTCATCAGACCGATCCAATGACTGCACTTCTGACGGAGTGATAGGAATTGCCGATGTTTCAGTGTGCAGATTCAGTTCTCGCAGACTTCTTTTGACTGAACTGAGAATGGGTTATGAGACACCCAAAAATCTGGATTTTCATAATATAAGGCAGAAATACATCCATTCAAGTGATATTTTGCACGAATCTGATCCTGTAAAGACAATTTCCAGTGAATTTGCCTTGATTTTCAAAAGAAATGTTGCTCCCATAGCTCAGAGAAAGTTTTGGAGTTGGGCAAAAGAATCATCTAAAAGGAGTGCTGTGAACTGGAAAGCATATGATCCAGAAAGTTTCTGCAATTATATCAGTTATGGAAAGACATTGCCTTTAATGCCCACAGAAGAGACAGTTGCCTTTGTCGCATCTTTTTGCGCAGAGTCTCATATAGCATATGATCAATTATCGAATCTAAAAGATAAAATTGTAAACTATTGGTGGAGGATAAAAGGCAGAAATCTATCTGTAGATATGGAATATTTATCAGCGAGATTATCATCCTTTCTATCTTCAGTAAGTTTTCCAATAGGAGAAGAAGGCGAGTTGTGTGAATTATTGAAAGAAGACATTGAAGAGATTATATCAAGAAAATAGACACTCTTTCTGTTTTTATGTATTTTTGCGACCTGAAAACTTTTCATAATGAACTATAAGACTCATATCAAGCTGATAATATTGGTATCATATGCCATTCTCGCCGTATCCTTTTGGGGATGTGGCACGGATAGCAACGTAATCATCAAGGACAAGCTCTCAAAGGCAGAAAATTTAAAGAACGAAGGAAATGAATCGGAAGCCATGAAAGTATTGCTTGATGCCAGTTCCAGAATAGATGAGCACACTTTCCTCTATCTTCAAACTGATATATATACACAATTAGGCGTATTGTATTATGATAGACATAAAATAGAAGAAGCGGGACGGTATTTTCAGAAAGCCGTTGATGTGGCTCGTGCAAACGACAGTATAGCATCCTATCCTGCTCTGTTATGGAATTTGATTCTGACTGTAAATGACCTTGACTCTATAAAAACCATTATTTCGGAATGCAGGGATTTATGCGACAGAGACAAGGAGCATTATAATTTCTTGGCACTTCGCTCAAGATTGACTCTCGTCCAAATGTATACTATGGACAACGATGTGAAAATGGCCAAGAATATATTAGACAGTATTTCCTCTTGCACACAAGATGATGATGTATTAAGAATCGAATCAATTCTACAGAGAGCCATCGTTTACCTTGCTGAAGATGACTTAATAAATGGCATCCGCCTTATTAATCAAATTCCTTTAGATTCCCTTTCGTTAGATGGGAAAACTAATCGATATAGTCTTCTTTATAAAGCTTACAGAGAAATGGGGGACTATCAGTCAGCTCTCCTCTACAGGGACTCGCTCACTACCATTACTGACTCCATTCAATCTATCAGGTCGTCGGAAGAAATCAGCCGGATAGAGAGTCAATATAATCAAAGGATCGCAAAAGAAAAGAGGGATCGCAACATAATCATATACGCGGGAAGTGCATTTGTGTTTCTTTTGCTCATTATCTTATTTTTGCTAAACAGAAGCAGAAAGATAAAAGCTCGTCAAGTTTCTCTTGTAGAACAAATATCCCGTCTGAATCTTGAACTTTTCCAGCTTAAGGATAACTCCGATTCGTCTGAAGATAAGAAACACAATGCGCTAATATCAAAACTCCAACTCAGTAAAGACCTTTTTGCAACTCTTCCGCCATACCAACTTATAGCGCAAGCCAACCTTGAACGTAACGCCGAGGATATTTCCAAGGAGAGACAAAAAGAACTTTATGATAGTCTCATTGCCCATTTTTCAGATATCTGCAACAATCTCAAAGATACCTATCCCGCACTATCCTCAGAAGATATAATGCTTTGCCTAATGACATATGTCGGAATTAACAAGGACGTAATCTCCGTACTTATCAAATCGAGCGACGATGCATTGCGTCAGCGTAAAAGTCGGTTGAAGAAAAAGATCCCAACCGAGTTGTTTGATCTATTTTTTTGTTAATCAATGTGACAAATTTGTGACATCTTGAAAATGTCACAGATCTGACCACTGCAAGTTCACCTTTCCTCCATAATTTTGCGACATCTTTTAACACCGTAAAATTATGAAGAAACTTTTATCCATCCTTCCTGTCTTATGCGCTTCTCTGACTATAAGCGCTCAAAACGACACTATTCCTGCAACCAAGGAATTAAAGGAAATCGTTGTAGAAGCAACAAACCAATATGTATCGGCTGATGCGTCAACCTACATTCCATCAAGACGCCAGAAAAACTCTGCGACAGATGCCCTGTCGCTTTTGAGTCATATGGCTATTCCGCAGATAGATGTCAATCCTATCGACCGCACGATAAAATCTGCAACTGGAAAGGACATCGCAATCTTTATTGATTTCATCCCTGCCACTCCCCAAGATCTGGAAGGTATGCAGACGGCAGATGTAAAAAAGGTGGAGTATTTACTCTATCCTCAAGATCCTCGATTCCAAGGTAAGCAATTTGTCATCAACTTTATAATGCAAAAATATGAGTGGGGTGGATACACGAAACTAAATGCCAAACAATCCTTCTCCGTCAATGAAACTATGGGAGGACTGTATAGCAAATTCACCTATAAGAGAATGACCTATGATCTATACGCCAATACTCAGCATGCTTCATCAAGACATAACGGTTCCAAGTCCACCGAACAGTTTTATTTCACAGATTTATATGGAGACGGACAATTTTTCGTAGAGAGATATTCACATCCCATCTCATCGCATTCCATCAGCAATGGGAATGGCATTTCCTTACGTGCTGTCTATTCTACCGGACAAACCCAAATCAGCAACCAGATATCATTCGGGCTTCAAGACACACCTGCCGATGACGTTGAAAACGCCTTGGATTACTCTGACAACTTCTTCCCATCCACAGTCTCCCGATCGCTAAAATCTGAGATAAAACGTACCTTGGATTACAATTTCCTCCTTGCCCATACAATAAACACAAAAACATCCATCAACATATTAGCCAATTATGTATTTGGTCATAACAATTCCAATTATTCATATTTGGAGGCCGATGTATGTGTTGCCAACAAAGCAAAAGAGGATTCTCATTATGCAATGGTATCCCCTCAGTTCGTATGGACTATCAATCCTTATAATAGTCTGGTCGGTTATATGTTTGGCGAATACATGTGCAACATTGTCAGCTATTCTGGAGACTCTCCATCTGATCAGGACTATTACCTATGGGGATGTCTGAGCGGTGTAAGATATGTATATCATCGTGAAAAATGGCAAGCCGGCACACAAATCGGATATAGTTATACACAAAGCGGACTGGCAAGATATCCCTCAAGCAAAGATATAGCTCCAAAAGGCAACGTATTCGCCACGTTCGCTCCTGACCAAAAGAATCAATTCGAACTATTTTACGGTTTCGGGAAAAACATTCCCGGAATCTATCAGAAAAGTCCGAACATGTTACAACAGGATAGATTGATGTGGTATACTGGAAATCCAAAGCTACATAATTATTGGGATAATTGGGTTTCGATGACTTACACTTGGCTTCCAAATAACATTTGGCAACTAAATACTACCGCTGATTATCTAATATCATCTAATCGTCTTATCTCAGATTATACTCCTGACGGACCTGATGGAACTATGCTCAGACGCTATATGAATGATGGTGATTTCCGTAGAATACGATTGGGAATATCGGGAACCGGGAAATTCTTGAACAATCGCTTAATTGCCAAGGTGAATCCGCAATTATATCTGCAATCCACTACGGGATTATATGCAATGAGAAAAAATATACTTACTTGTTCGGCACAGCTCACTTGGTATTTCGGAGATTTCTACCTCTTTGGCTGGTACAATACTCCAAGTACATATCCCGAGGCCAATTCTGGAATAAAGACACATTCCCCTTCCCAATACCGCATTCAACTTGGATGGGGCAACGGCAATTGGAAAGCTTCTGTTACCGCCAACAATTTCTTAAGGACAAACTGGATTACGTCGGGCCAGTCACTCTCAGGCGAATACTATAAATATGACAATGAGAATTACGGCACATCTATGCATCAACGATTTCAGATTGAGGCGACCTATACTTTCGGTTATGGCAAGAAAGTCCAACCTGGCAATGAAGTAGGGACAGCAACCACAAACCAAAGTGCCATACTAAAATAAAGGGCACACCGCATTTTTGATAGAATAAATGAAGGCCTCCTGTTGCGTGTTGCAGCAGGAGGCTTCTGAATTAAAGAGGATAGTATTGTTTTATTCTGTCAAATCGGAGGGAAGCACCGGCATCGCACCTTTCTTGGTGCACACAAATGCTGATGTGCGTACGGCTGTAGAATGTGCCTCCTGAACAGACTTGCCTTTCAAGATGCTGGCGATGAATGCAGCTGTGAAAGAGTCTCCGGCACCTACTGTATCAGCCACCTCAACCTTAGGAGTAGGCTGGAATGATACATTACCCGGAGTAAACACATAGCTTCCATTGACGCCACAGGTCAGGATGAGCATCTTCAGATTATACTTGCCAAGAAGAATCCAGCACTTGTCCTGAAGGTCAATCCCAGGATAACCGAACATACGGCTTACAGTCACCAACTCCTCATCGTTGATCTTTAGGATGTTGCAGCGTTGCATCGAATTGCAGAGTATCTCCTTGTTATAAAATCCCTGACGGAGGTTTACGTCAAACACCACGAGTGAGTCTTCTGTCTTAGGCATTACGTCAAGGAACTTGTTGATAGTCTCACGAGACACTACATTTCGCTGAGCCAATGAACCGAAGCATACGGCCTTAGTCTTCTTTGCAAGGCCTTCGAGAGCCTCATTGAAAGGAATGTTGTCCCAAGCCACATTCTCTTTGATGTCATAGATAGGGATACCTGCCTCATCAAGTTCCACCTGAACTGTGCCTGTCGGATAAGGCACAATCGAGATAAGCTGATTGAGACCTTTTGAGGTCAAGTTATCTACAATTTCCTTTCCGAGATTGTCCTCTCCTACTGCACTTACTACACAGCTTGGGAGTCCGAACTGCGATACGTGATATGCGAAGTTTGCGGGAGCACCGCCGATTTTCTTTCCTTCCGGAAGGATGTCCCAAAGGGCCTCACCCATTCCAACTACAAAGTCTTTCATGAAATATATCTTGTTTAATTGTTTAATCGTTTTAGTGTTTAAAGGCTTATGAATTTTCTTATAACCCCATAACCTTATAACCCTATAACCCTCAACTTTCGCAAACGAAAGTTGAATTATGCATTCTTAATCTTAAGAGTATAGAACGCAAGGTAGATCACACCGAGAGTCATGACTGCAATAGCACCTGCCACGCCTACTGCATCCTGAGCAAAGCCCATGCAGAGAGGGAAAACAGTTCCGCCGAAAAGACCCATGATCATAAGACCTGAAACCTCGTTCTTCTCCTTTGGCTGGCGATTAAGAGCCTGGGCAAATACTACACTGAAGATATTTGAATTGCCAAAACCGATGCATGCGATAGCAGCAAGCACGAGAGTCTGGGAAGTTGCCACGAAGAGTCCGATCATACCGACCATCATGCAGAAGACGCTGAATGCGAAGAATGATTTTGCCGACATCTTGGCAAGAATGTATGAGCCAAGCAGACAGCCGCCAGTACGGAAATAGAAGTAAATCTGAGTGCCGATTACAGCATCCTCAACAGTGAGGCCAAATCTTTCGGTAAGAATCTGCGGAGCAAATGTATTGGTGCCGACATCAATACCGACATGACACATAATGCCGAGGAAGCAGAGCAACACGAATGGTATGCGGAGAAGCACGATACATTCCTTGAAACCAGTCACTTTATCAGGCTGCTCCTCTTCAATCGGCGTTGCGCCAAGAGCAGCGATCGAAAGAAGACAAACTGCAGCAAAGATCGGGAATACAGCTTTCCAGCCGAGGCCAAATGTAGGCATGAGCGCAGCTGCACCCCAAGCCATAAGATACGGAGCGAGAAGGGAAGCCAAAGCCTTTACAAACTGACCGAAGGTAAGTGTCGAAGCAAGGCGTGCAGGATTGATAAGTCCTGATACGAGAGGGTTAAGAGAAGTCTGCATCACTGCATTGCCGATACCAAGAAGAGAGAAGGCAGCAAGCATCGTGTAGTAATCCTCACCAAAGATAGGAATTACGAGCGACAGAAGAGTGAGCAGAAGTGAGAGGAGCACTGTTTTCTTACGTCCTATCTTATTCATCAGCATGCCCGTCGGCACTGAGAAGATCAGAAACCAGAAGAATACGAGAGAGGGAATAAATCCTGCTTGAGCGCCAGAGAGATTTAGGTCTGCCTTCACGAAATTTGTGGCGGAACCCACGAGATCGACAAATCCCATTGAGAAGAAACAGAGCATCACGGGGATTATCTGCATCATGGAAGATTTGCGGTCGGTTGCAACTGAATTTGCCATATTACTATCTTATTTACTTTATTTTCAAATTAAACTTAATTTCTAAAGTGTCTCTTCGCATCACGCGCCACGCAAAACGCGCTACGCATTACGCTTTAAGTGAATAAACCCTAAGATTACTGATCTTGGCTTTTCCTCCTGTAGTTGATACAGAGAAGGTGCTGTATGGCTCCACTGGGAACACAAGGTTGGTCATTACAAACTGACCGCCATTGCCAAAGACTTCGATGCTTGACTTGTCGACATATATACGGAGCGAGATCTTTCCGTTGCTCTCAAATGTCGGTGAAACAGTCACAGCAGGGAAACTCTCGCTGAAATCTACCAATCCGCTTTTCCGACGGTCGAACGACAACGTATGTTTTGCAGGATCATAGACCATCTCCACCTTATTTCCAGCTTTATTTGAAAGTGTCATAGCAACAGATTCCTTGGAATTAGCATCTATATCAAGAAGGATCTCACAGATTCCGTTATTTTCAGAGGGAAGAATGAAATTGGTCGGTTTCTTACCTACCCCTACGCTACCCTTGCTGAGAGCGAGACGCCCACGAAGAGAGGTAAGTTCGGGAGAGGGGGCGCTTGACGCGTAGACCATGCCGTCAGGACCCTTGAAAAGGCCAATCTCACGGGGGAGGGTGTTAGCACTGCGGAACTGTGTGGTAGGTACGTCGGCAGCATACTGCCAGTTGCTCATCCAGCCGATTGCCGTGCGGCGTCCGTCAGGAGCATCGCTCCAGCTTACGAGTGCGTAGTTGTCTTTTCCGAAGTCAAGCCATTTTGTAGGCACCTTGCCCTCTGCATCTGTGTCAGCTTTAAAAGTCTTGCCGTCCCATTCGCCAGTGAAATATTGGATTGCGGAGCCTCCGAATGGTCCACCAGGGTTGATGTTGCAGATTAACACCCATTTCTTTTCATTTGTACCTTCCACTGGAAGTTGGAAAAGGTCTGGACATTCCCAAACTCCATCCTGACATCCTTCACCCTTTCCGAAACCGCTCTGGAGAGTCCATGTCTTAAGGTCGGGAGATGTGAAGAAGAGCATCTCGTGGTCGAGTGCGTGAGCAAGCACCAGGTTCCACTCCCCTGTCTCCTTGTTCCAGAACATATTCGGGTCGCGGGCTTCGCTGTCGAGAGTGAGAATAGGATTCCCAGGATATACTTCAAAGGTCATGCCATTGTCAGAACTGTGAGCAAGACTCTGCATCTGGCTTGTGCCGGCCGATGTGAAGAGTGCAATCACTGCATCCTTGCCGAATCCGGCAGTCCCTTCATGGTCAATGACGCTGCTGCCGCTGAAGATGGAGCCAAGTCCGTCAGGACGGATAGCGATAGGCTCATGGTTCCAGTTTACGAGGTCTTTCGATGTGGAGTGAGCCCAGGTCATGTTTTGCCACTTGGATCCGTAAGGATTATATTGATAGTAGAGATGCCAGACGCCATCCTTGTAAAACATGCCGTTGGGGTCGTTCATCCATCCATAGAGGGGAGCATGGTGGTAAGCGGGGCGATATTGTTGTTCCTTGTCTTGGATATCAATATTTTCCAACACTGTGATACCCTTCCAGCAAGCATCATCCTTAGACTCGCGAATTGATCCTCGTCCCTGAGGAGTGACGACGTCAAGGATCACGTTTTTACCCTTGTAAGGAGAAAGGTCAAACGGAACAAGATAATCGGTTTTTGACTTGGCAAGACGCACAAAGATTGTCTCTGCAATCTTTCCGTCTACAAGAACGTTGATACGGGCATCGTCCATGCTTTCTTGCACGGGAAGCATGAGATACTGATCGCCACCAGTCACTCTTACGAGCGTATTGTTGACGCCGAGATGGTTGATCTCAAGGCCGTCGGCAGCAAATGTAGGGAGAGCCACTTCCATCATTCCCATTGCAGCCATTGCTGTGAAGAATCGTTTGATATTAGTCATATATGTAGTGTTTTTTGTTTATTTCCTTTTTAAAGTTGCCTTATTTTTTAGACACTGCAAAACTACTACAATTTCTAATATTCCACGATAAAAAAACGTGCATTCAATGTTACATTTGTTGCAACCCCCGATTTTTGATACATTCTACACTGTTTTTAATAGAACAATACATCAATTATGTGCGTAACAAAAAATAAGTGCAAAGCCCCAGAGAGACTTTGCACTTAGATTAATAGATAATGTATCAAAATCTGATTCCTAACGTCACATATAATCCGTTGTATGTGCTGAGTTCCTTTGCTGAAAAGCTTCTCAGGCAGTAGCCTACTCCGATGGAAGGAGTCAGGCATCTTTTGTAAGGTCTGACCAACCACTGGAGCCCAATCTTGTAAGCAGTGTTTCTATATTCCGAAGATCCTAAGGAACGGGTTACTGAAGCTCTGACTTCAAACACATTGCGTTCATT
>DAAK01000233.1 GCA_001701075.1 Bacteroidales bacterium GP3
TGTGAATGAAGCCCCATTTAAGAAATAATGGCGAATCGGTTGCCAGGGAGACGTTCGATGATTCCATCAAATTCCATTTCTCCGAGCGAAGCCATTAAATCATGAATAGGGATACCAGTGCGTTCCCTTAGAACATCTACGGTCATTGGTTCTTGACTGAATCTCAATGCATCGTAGATGTTTTTTTCTTTACCCATTAGTTCCGGGAAAAGGTCGCGCTGTTTAGGAGCGATCTTTACTGATTTCGGTTGCCATCCCAACATAGAGATTATTTCAGCAGCCGAACCAGCCATCATGGCTTTCTGGCTCCTTATAAGCCTATTGCATCCGGCACTCATCTCATCGCCAAGGCGCCCGGGAAGAGCAATGAGCTCCCTGCCATATGAAGAGGCAACTGCAGCAGTCGACATAGCTCCACCTTTCTCTGCAGATTCAGCGACAAGCACAGCATCAGTCATGGTAGCTACAATACGGTTTCTTTCAAGGAATCGGCTTCTATAAGGAGTGACACCAGACGGATACTCAGAGATAATGGCTCCGCCAGATGATATAATACGGCGAGCAAGGTCGCGGTTCACTGCAGGATAAATTGTATTAAGTCCATGAGCTACTACAGCAACGGTAGGCAATCCGGCTTTTAGAGCCGCCTCATGAGCCGCTGAGTCAATGCCGAGAGCAAGTCCGCTTACTATCACCAGCTCAGGGAAATATGCAGCCAAATCCTCCACCAATCCGCCTACATATCTCATGCCATAGGCTGTAGCATGTCGGGTGCCGACAATGCTCATTATATTCTCTGCATCAAGATTTGCTTCTCCAAGACAATAAAGAGTCATCGGAGCCCTGTCGATGTCGGTCAATCTTGACGGGTAGTCATCATCTGTAATAGATAACGACTTTATGGAGTGCCGCACCATGAATTCTGACTCTTTTTTCGCTTTAAAAAGAGCCTCATCGCGTACCATTTTATCTAAAAAAGGGACGCCGACGACACCCAACCTGCCGGAGAGTGATTCCTGAGACATAGAGAAGAACTCCTCAACTGACATTCCGACTTTCTCCATATGGCGCACTAAGGAGGCGTCCGCGCCGGGCACGAACGACAAAGCCATACCGAGAAATCTATGAGAGTCCACTGTCAGTTGATGTATTTAGCAAAAATCTTAGCCAATTCATCCCCGCGGGAGAGCTTGCCATTTTTCAGTACAACCACATTGACAAGCCCTTGGCAAATGAGCTCGCCACCGGGACGCATTATATCTTGATGAAAGATAAATCTCGGACCCTTACGCTCAAGTCTGAGACAAGAAAGGAATGTCTCATTCCCACGCAGAGAAGAAATATATTCAATTTCCACTTTGCGCACCACCGCATCAATACCTTGATTGTGCATCTCCACGAAGGAGAGGCCGGCATCGCTGCAGAATTTATGTCGCGTGTGCTCCATATAATGAAGATAATTGGCATTGTTGACTATCTGTTCGCAATCGAGCTCATAGTCGCGCACTTCCATCTCCATTATGAAGCAGTATTTTCGGTTTGTGTTCTTTAATATTCTCATTTCTTATTCAACTTTCGCAAGCCCGTGAAGGGATTGTTCGTTGGTTAATTACATATTTATTAGAGAGGTAGATCCTTTGGAATGTAAAGGATGCTCAATGAAGAATCCTTGAAGAAAACTACCTCATACTCGTTTGTAGACTTCGTCCGGATTATGTTTGAATCAAAAAGAGTGAGTCTTCCAGTTTCAATCCATGTCTTTCCTGTTTCAATTGGCTCTTCCTGATTAGCAGGGCGAAATATACGCACGAGATATCCATCATTATGGCGCTCGATAGTATGATTCAGAAGATTTGCCACCATTTCTGTAGCAAACATATAGTTTATAAATTGAAAAAACGCCATTGTGGGTAGCACTGTCAAGCATACTATGAGTCCAAGGATTAGATACCTCAGGTCGAAAAAGCATCCCAAGGCTATGAGGATTAAGCCTATGAAAACTACTATCCATAACAACCAAGCTGTTGCAGGAGTTGTGATGAGAGTCCAAAAGACTGTGTTTCGGCTGATCGTGAAAGGTTGATTGAGTTCCATGATATTATGCCGGGAGGTCTATTGAGAATCACGCTTATCCCGGAATTTTTGATATATTATAAGGTTTTGTTTAGGTATAGTCTGAAGATACCCCGTTCCTTCCGGGTTTCTGAGGCGAGAAAGCTTTATATATTTATCGCCATTTCCGTAATGTTTTGGGAACACCTCATCACGGCGTTTTTTAGACAGGTCGGAAGCCTTTGAATGTCCGTCAGCTTGTATCCCTCTGAGGTCGGGGTGCACACCATCAGGACCTTCCGTGACAGGATAAATGTCGGCACAAGGAGGATACCCAAGACCTGTCCACATTACATAGTCCTTACCGGCCTCTTTCGGTATTATCGTATCTGAAGGAACGCGACCTTCTATGACGATTGTAGCGCATGATTTATATCGGGGGATAAAGTCTTGGTCGATAATCCATCCATCCTCAAGGCCGTCGACCATATCCTTGTCCATCAAGCTATGATAGAATGATCTTGATAATGTCTCAGTGAGAAACTCTGGAGTGACAGCTTTTTTTTCAGCTGCAGGACGAAGGAGATGAAGGGCATTTGCCTCTCTGACGAAACCATATCCTTCGTTGGGACGCCCGGAGTGGCTATAGTTGGTGCGCACGAGCATGTGCTCAGGAGAGTCAGCAAGATCTATCCTTACGTAAGAGTGATTATTAGTTTCGAAATAAGCACCGGCACCAGTGGCATCAATAACCCCGAAATTGGCCTCTACACCCATAGGGCGTGGAAGAGAGTCGAGCAATCGCGCGAAGTCATCGACAGTGACACATGTGCGCAAAGCCTTGCTCATCACAAAACCCTCCTTATCCATGTCTTTTTCGGGGACTTTGTCATCCTTAATATTATAGGAAGCTGTGTTCATGATGGCAAATCCTTCGCTATTGAAGCCAGTCCAGCATTCCTTGAGATTCTTGTCGGAGGCATTGAAGAGCCCTGTATACCCGAATCCTTCAGGTCCAGGAGCCACATATTCCACCTTATTATCGATAGAGGAGGTGTCACGATGTTTCCACAGCATCGGGCGACCATATGGGCTCAGTTCAGCACCAATGATTGCACTCGTGCAAGCGATGGACGGAGATATAAAACCGACCATCAAACAAATTAATATGCAAATGCGTTGTTTCATTGATGCGAAGATAATAAAAAAATAACTTTGCACCAAATAAAATACCAAAAAATAAACAAATATGGAAATATTGCCAAAAGATCCAGCAATGCTCATGAGCTTTATCAATATGAAGCTCCGCAATGAATACCGTACGCTTGAAGATTTTTGTTCAGCTTATGGGCTTGATGAGACAGAACTTAAAGCTCAAATGGAAGCATCCGGTTTCGATTGGATGCCAGGAATTCGCCAATTCCGTTAAAACTTGTTGACAATGTTAAAAAACAGCGCAAAGCCAACCATTTGGCATAGCAATGCGTTACACTTATACAAAACAAAAAAGCAATATGGCGAAGCATTCCGGTT
>DAAK01000151.1:0-10329 GCA_001701075.1 Bacteroidales bacterium GP3
GAGAAGAAGTCCTCATTCGTGGCAAAGATATAGGTGCTCGAAAGATTTGGTGATGGCAATCCGAATTTCTTTGGATCCTTTATCTCATACACTTGCTTTGGATTGTAGTTGAGGTTCTTCCCTACCTTATAACGAAGATTGGTGTTGGTGTTGCGGTCGCCTACCACCTTTATTGGATTGTCGACGCGGATGGTACCATGGTCTGTGGTCAAAACCACTTTGTATCCCAATTCTGCTATCCGGCGGAACATTTCCGCTGCTGAGCTATGCCGGAACCATGATTCTGTAAGTGACCGATAGGCGGCATCGCTGTTGGCAAGTTCGCGTATCATCTTTGATTCTGTGCGCGCATGGCTCAGCATATCGATGAAGTTCATCACTATCACATTCAGTGGAATCTCCTTGATGGTATTCAACTTTGTCAGGAATTTCTCGCAGGCCTGTGAGTCGTTGAGCTTTGTGTAGGTGAATTTATCCTTTCTCCGATAGCGTTCAAGCATGGTGGCTATTAGCTCTTCCTCATGGTTGTTGAGTCCCTCGTCTTCATCTTCCTCTACCCATAAATCGGGAAACATTTCCTTGATCTTTAATGGCATTAAGCCTGAAAAGATAGCATTTCGTGCATATTGGGTCGATGTAGGAAGAATTGTGGTATACAGATCCTCATTTACATTGAAGAATTCCGAGAGTAGTGGTTGCACCGACCTCCATTGGTCAAGCCGGAAATTATCAATCAGCACAAAGCATACCTTTTCCCCTGAATCAAGCAAGGGAAATATCTTGCGGCTGAATATCTCCGGACTCATGAGATGGTCGCGTTCTGTCGTGATCCAAGTCTCATAATTGCGCTTCACAAATTTAGCGAAATTGGAATTGGCATCCCGTTTCTGCATGAGGAGCATCTCATCCATATTGCTCTCAGAGTCTGATAGTTTCATCTCCCAATAGACAAGCTGACGATAACAGTCCATCCAGTCGGAGAGCGATGCCGCCGAGTTGATGGCCGCTGAGATTTTCTGGAACTCATGCATGTATCCTGAAGACGTCTGTTCGGCAATGATCTTTGCACTATGCAGGTTTTTCTTGATAGAAAGAAGTATTTGCATTGGATTGACAGGCTTGATAAGATAGTCGGTGATCTTATTTCCGATTGCCTGATTCATAATGTTCTCTTCTTCCGACTTTGTGATCATGATCACCGGGATGTCCGGATGTGATTGATTTATACGCTGAAGGGTTTCAAGTCCCGATAGCCCGGGCATATTTTCATCAAGCAGTACAAGTGAAATGTTGTCCGAATCGAGCGTGTCAAGGGCATCCTGACCGTTGCTTACTGTCACGATGTCATATCCTTTTGTCTTGAGAAACATTATGTGGGGCTTGAGAAGATCTATCTCATCATCAGCCCAAAGTATCTTCGTCATTGTCTTGCTGGATTTTCAGGGTTTTCGCTATTTTCAGCCTCTTCACTCTCCTCTTTTTTCTCAGAAGGCTCTGTTCCCTCAGAAGATTCTGGATTTTCAGAGTCCTCAGAGATTTCGGACTCGTCTGACTGGTCTGACAAGTCTGAGTCCTCTGATTCTTCTTCTTCGGCTCCTTGTATTGCTTCTTCTGTCATGGCATTTTCTTCGAAGCGGAAGTACTCTTCAAATGAACGCCCTTCCTTTAGCAGAAGTTCAAAGTTATATTTCGATATCATGATTGGTCTGACTCCTTCCGGAAGTTGGAAGTCTCTGTTCGTCATCACCTTCCTGTAGTTCTCGAGCTCTCGCAGATTACTGAATCCTTTGATGACGAGTATTCCCACATTGTCGAAACTCATTGGCTCGAGATCAAAGTCTTTCACTACGAAACTTGAGAAGTTGAAGCGTGCCACTTCATAAAGAAGCTGATTTCCGTTGATCTCATCTCTTGGATAAGCAAGCACGAGATATTGTGGTGAGTTAGGGTCGCGTTCGAAATTTGCAGGCTGGCCATCAGTGGATATAGTTTGGTCAGATGCAGAGAGCCGTATATCCCAGATCATTCCTCTTGTATTGCTGGCTCCTGAATGTGGAGTTCGGCCCTCGTTCAGCCCCTTCAGCATCGCTCCAGCCACATCTGTCATGTCTGTGTCTGGCCATTTCCGTAGTAATTCTGTCAATCGCTCCTTGAATTGATCATTGTCTCCTTCTGTAAGATAGGAGAGGGCATCTATGAAGACAAACTTGGGCATAATGGCCGACAGCGGATATTCTGTCTCCATCCGTTGGGTGATGGAATGCACTTCTGCATTGCGGTTCTCAAGATAGTCAGAATACGCTTGGGCATACAATTGTTGCTCCTCGTCATGCATTCTCTTGAGTCGCTCAAAATAGTCTGGATCGGTCATTGCCTTTCCATATGGGCTGTCAGGGAAGTCTGCGAGTATCTTATCGCGCCATTGCTCCATGCCTTTGCTGTCTCCGCTTCTGGCTGCCATGAGATACAAGTTGTAGTATATGTCAAGCCGATAAATATTGTCGGGATAATCATTCAGCAATGTGTCGAACTCTTTTCTCGCTGCTGAAAAATCTTCAAGCTTGTCCTTCAGGATAATACCCATATTGTATAGCCCTTCTTGTATCACGTCATGCGCCGTAGCTTGCTGTTCCTCTGATAAAGGTAATTGGGCAAGATAGTATTCAGGATAATGTGGGTCTGTGGCGTGGTCTGCTTCTTCAGTTTTGCTCGCACCCGTCGATGCTCCACTTTTGGCCTCCTCGTTTTCGCTTTCTGATTCTTCATCTTCAGAAGGTGCCTCATCTTCAAATGCAAATGATGTCTTGTTGCGCCTGCGCCAGTCATCTTCAAGTTTTCGGGCACCCCAACGTCGCTGGAATTCTGTCTTTCCTGCTGATNNTGACGTGATACAAGAAGGGCTATACGCTGATTTGGTGGTATTGTTGTAGAAATACCATGATTTGTCAGAGTTAAATTGCATACCCGTGTTCCCTCCCTGTTGGTCAATGGGGGAGTTTCCTTGTGGACGGTTTGCCATGGCTTCCTCTCTTGCCGCAGCTTCGGCCTCCTCTTTCTCTTTCTTTTGGAGTAGTTTTACTTGCTCCTCGGCCCATTCCTGACGCTCCTCTTCTGTTAGAGCGGCTATCCTCAGCAGGGAATCCTGCAATTCTACATTCCCTGCATAGACG
Source organism: Bacteroidales bacterium GP3 (assembly GCA_001701075.1). Classification (GTDB taxonomy): domain Bacteria; phylum Bacteroidota; class Bacteroidia; order Bacteroidales; family Muribaculaceae; genus Lepagella. The sequence goes on from DAAK01000151.1 coordinate 3,171, forward strand.
GCAAGCTGGTCAAGCACATCCGAGCGTTTGGCTATCTGCTTATAGTCTGGATATGTCTGGGGCAGCTGAGGCAACGCTTCTGAATAGCATGGCTGTGCTTTTGTGTATTCGCGTTCATCAAAATAGATTGCTCCTAACGCAAGATTGGCCATTGCTTTGTCTACTCCATTGCGCGTTGATTTCTCTATTGCAAGGCTATAGTTGGCTTTCGCTTCGGCTGTGTCTTTCCTCGATAGATAAAGGTTGCCTATTGCATAGTAGATTTGGTCAAGGTATTCATTGTTGCGTTGATAGCGTGTCATCGCCTTAAGTGATGCTACTTCCCTTGAGATATCTGAGCCGCGGAACACTTCGCTTTGCTTTATCCGCGCATTGAATTTCAGTCGATATGGTGTCGATACGCCACTCCCGGCCTTTTTGAATGCCTCGTATGCCTCGTTGTCCTTGCCTGCCTGTCGGCATGCTTGCCCCAACAGGAAATAGAGCCTGTGTTTCTGAACTCCTCCCGTTCCTCTGGCCGCTTCCCGCAGAAATGGAATTGCTTCAGAATAGCGCCCTGCTTTTAGTAGATAGGAGGATTCTACCAGTTCATAAAGTTGCCTGAGATTTCTATTGGTGAGATCTTTATCCTTGATTTTGACAAGTATATTTTCTGCTTCATACGTCCAGTCAAGGGCGGCATAGCTCCTTGCTTGCCATAGCATGGCTTCTGTGACTACTTCGGGTAGCCACACGAAATGTCGCGAGATATACATAAACGTGGCAGCGGCTCCCATGAAATCACCATTGAAATATTGGCCTTTGCCAAGCATTAGCCACGCATTGTGCAAAAACGGGTTGAACTCATCACGTGCTCGGAATGCCTTTTCCTTGGCTGAACCTGATTTCTTTGGAGGCTTTTTCTTGATGGAATGAAGCTGGATTGCCTTCTGCATTTTCTCTATTGTGCGCTTGAAGTCTCCTTTGGGCTTTGGCATTGTCTCGTCTGCACGTGCATCCGCTGGGTGAGTGAGTAGCAGACGTGTGAAGTCATCTTCATATTCATCTTCCATGACTTTGAGCGTCTCTTTATAATGCTCATTGCCATTGAAATAGACATTATATCGCGTATTGAAGGCCTGCCAATTCCTTGAAATGGCAGTATTCTTCTTCGTCCCGCAGCCTGGTAGAAGTAGAAGCGCGGCGATAAGGAGTATAACTCGAATATGTAAGGCCTTAATGCTCAAATAAAGATCTATTTAAAATCGATGAATTCATCATTTAGTCAGATTGTCAATTTTGACATCTCTTATCCCTCAATTCTCAACTTCCACATATATATTCTGCTGCAATTTTCGAGGCATCAGTTGTGCCAAGTCGTTTTTTCATGTTCCGGTATCCTGACAGTTGCCAGTCTCTTTGAGGCGACGGCTGTAGAAGTGGGCCAAGTGCTCGGGCAATTCTCTCAGATGTGCAATTGTGCAGAAGTAGCTCAGTGACAATGGTGTTCCCAACGATAAGATTTGGAAGAGATACGTATTTCACTTTTAATATCTTCTTCATCAACTCATAAGTTATTCTCGATCCATTTCCTCTGTAGCAGACCACTTGTGGAGTCCCTATTACTGCGGTCTCCAATGTTGCGGTGCCTGAGGTCACTATGGCCGCTGTTGAATATTTCAAAAGCGTGTGCGTGGCTCCGAAGGCAAGTTGCAACCCTGTGTCTTGCGTTATGGAGCGATAGAACTTTTCTGGCACTGATGGGGCTGCCGCTATGATGTATTGATAGTCTGGAAAACGCTTGGCCGCCTCTATCATCAATGGCAGGTTGTTCCGTATCTCTGCTCTTCGTGAGCCAGGAAGGATCGCTATGATAGGGCGTGTGTCTGAAATGCCTTGACGTTCAAGGAAGTGCTTTTTAGGAGGTATATGCCCTAACGATTCCTCTACTTCTTTCACTGTCGGATTTCCTACATACTTGACTTCCATCCCGTGCCGTTTGAAGTAAGCTGTTTCGAAGGGCAATATGCTATAAAGATTTGTAAGATATTTCTTGAGTTTGGGGATGCGCCATTCTTTCCATGCCCACACTTTTGGTGCTATAAGCCAATCTACACGGATGCCGTGTTTATAGGCATATGCTGCAAGTTTTAGGTTAAACGATGGATAGTCTACCAAAATAAGCACATCCGGATGAAATTCCTTTATGAGTGACTTGGCCCGATTGAGATTGGAGAGTACGGTTGGCAATGATCTTATTACCTCTGTAAACCCCATGACGTTCATTTTCTCGATATGTATCTCGGGCTCACGTCCGGCTGCTCGGGCCATCAAATCGCCTCCAAGAAACCGAAAGTCAGCTTTGCTGTCTTTTGCCTTTATTTCTTCTATCAGCCGTGATGCGTGAAGGTCTCCTGACGCTTCCCCGGCCACTATCATATACTTCATATAATAAATACGTTATTTTTGTCGTTTTTCGTATATGAAAACAATGCGAACTCTCTTTTTTTTCTTCATATCCCTTATTATTTCGACTTTTGCGCCGGGATGTATTTCTGACGATTTCACGGAGTCTTCTTCAGATTTATTGACTTTTTCTGCAGATACTCTGAGATTTGACACAGTTTTCACTGATCTTGGTACTCCTACTGCACGTCTTAAAGTCTTCAATAGGGCCTCCAAATCTATCAATATTTCAAGCATCCGGATGCGTGGCGACGACGGTGTCTTTTCAATGAATGTCGATGGCGTATCGGGGAAGGTGTTCGAGAATATCGAGATTCGTGCCAACGATTCTATTTTCGTCTTTGTTGAGTGCCTGATTGATGAAAATGATGATCCTCGCCCTTTTAAGGTGGAAGGAATGATGGATTTCCTGACTAATGGTGTGCCTCAGACTGTGACCCTTGAGGCTTATGGGCAGAATGTTAGGCGTCTCAGAGGCGTTACTTTGATTTCTGATGCGACTTTCACTGATGATATGCCTTATGTCGTGTTTGACACCCTCCGTGTTGCTCAAGGTGCTACGCTTACTCTTGGCCCTGGCGTAAGGCTTCTTTTCCACGATAGGGCTATGCTTCAGGTAGATGGTTGCCTCCAAGCTATTGGTTCTCCTGAAAAAAAAGTGGAGATGCGCGGCGACAGACTCGACAATGTGCTCCCCGATACTGGATATGAGATTCTTGCCGGTCAATGGCAAGGTGTCAGGTTCGGCGATCAATCTTTTGGAAACAGAATGGAGTATGTCGAAATGCAGTCTACTGTGCATGGGGTGGTGGTCGATAGCTGCGGAATTACCGACCGAGAAAAGCTCACTCTCGTTAATTCATGGCTACATAATTCTCAAGGAAACGTGCTGAGATCCGAACATGCGTGGGTAGATGCTTATGGATGTTGTTTTTCCGATGCCGGTGAGGCTATCGTTTATCTAAGAGGTGGATCTCACGATTTTGTGCAGTGTACTCTGGCAAATTACTACCTCTTTGCTATCTCTTCTGAATCCATTCTCACGCTTTCCCATCTTTCAAGCGAAGATAGTTCCGGTGTCTCAAATCCTTTGATGAAGGCTAATTTCAATAATTGCATCATCTATGGAATTACTCCTCCTCTTACTCCGGGCGACCTTGCAGGGACAGATGTGTATATTCGTAATGTGCTCCTTGGGGTAGATGGATCCGACGACGAGCATTTCATCTCTTGCATTTGGAACGAAGATCCTCTATTTGAGACGGTGCGCGATGAATATATCTTCAATTATAGGCTTAAGGAGGATTCTCCTGCTATAGGAGCTGGCAATCCGGAATTAGTCACGCCACAATGTCTCTTCGATATGGATGGTGTCGACCGCCTTCAATGGGGTAATCCGGCCCTCGGTGCTTACGCCCGTTAAACCCAATAACCTACAACCTATAACCTACAACCTATAACCTACAACCCTCAACTTTCGCTTGCGAAAGTTGAATCAATATTCCGAAAATAGCGTTGGCCGTATTAGGATGCCAAATCGCAACCGGTTGTGGAATTGATTGTAAGCCAACAGCCCTTCTCCATATCCATTATAAAAGTCAAAGAATAGATATTGGTTGGATTCCTTGAAGATGCGCCATCCAAATTGAATGTTGGTGTTCCAGTTCATATTCCATCCTTGTCGTTTTACGAACGTAGTCGCAAACATAAATCGGCGGTCTTTGGAATTTAATTGGAAGCCCATTTGAAATATACCGCTGTATTTAAGAATATCCTTGTTGTTTTGTCCATCCACTATTGGATACCAGTACTTGGCATGTACCGATAGCCATTCTGTGACGTACGCACTTCCCGCAAGCGATACCTTATTCCATGACCGGGATGCCTCTCCATCGCGTCCATTGCTCTCGTGCTCCACTATCAGCGTCATTTTGCCACAATACCTATCCTTTATGAAGAAAGGTTTCGACCATCCTATACCTGGATTGAAATTGAGGTCGCTCATTGGCATGGAGTTCTGAAATACTTCCCAGAATACTTTCTCTGTAAAAAACAGATATAGATAAGTCCCCCATGGCAACGTCGCGTTTGTCAGTCGTTGGGAGATGGAAAGTTGAAACTTTATGCCGGAGTTGTAGGCGTTTGGCTTATGGAGCGGATCTGTGCCTATCGCAAAATAATTGTCTTTATAAAGTCCAAAATAGGGTCCTATATCCATCGATTTCTTGATGGAATCAGTGTTTTCCGTCACTCCAGGTGGCACAAGTATCTGTGCCTCCGCGCTTAGCGAGCATATGGCGAAGGTTAGGATGGCAATTATATGAATAAGAGATGAGCTGTGTGGTTTTCTCATACTTTATGGGGTCACGATGGTTTCGCTGATAGGCATTTATGGATATTTTTATCCACCCTGTGAAGCTCACAGGGTGGATTTATTTTTTCGCATGAATCCTCTGATTCATGTAGTTTTCGAAATTCTATTATTGGAGTTCGCCGTTTTCTGCAGCTTTCACCATTTCGTCGGAAGCGTATACGTATACTTCTACGCGACGGTTCTTAGCCTGTCCTTCCTTGGTGTCGTTGCTTGCTACGTAGTCCTGCATTGGGAAGCCCTTTGCCTCGATACGTGTGCCTGCCACTCCCTTTCCTTCGAGGAATGATTTCACTGCATTGGCACGTGCGTCTGCTACACGGGTATTTGCCTCCATTGAGCCGGTGTTGTCTGTATATCCGCCAATCACTACATTTGTGAGAGGATTCTGCTCAAGCGATTTTGCAAACTCTGTGAGTTCTGTCTGAGCTGCTGCCTGGATGTTTGATTTGCCGGTAGCGAAAAGTATACCCCCAGGGAATGTAACCTTGATTGCCTGCAGACCATTGACTTCTGTCTTTTCTACTTCTGCGTTCTTCAGCTCTTCCTCAAGTTTCTTCTGCTGGTTGTCCATATGCTTGCCGATAATGGCTCCTACTGCTGCGCCTACAGCTGCACCTGCACCTGCACCGATAGCTGCGCCTTTCCCCTTACCTATGAGGGCTCCGATGCCTGCTCCAAGAGCTGCGCCTCCGCCACCACCGATTGCGGCGCCTTTACCCAAATTGGTGGTGTTACAGCCTGTAAGGATCATCAGGACTGCCATTACTACACAAGATAATGCTTTGATCTTCATTGTTTTTCTTGGTTTTAAGTTAGTACTTTGTTTATGTTTATCGCTATTGATTATGCAAAGTTAATAACAATTTTGGAAATTTAGGCTATAATTTATCCTATATTTTGATAACAATAAAAAATTATGATTGTTTATTATTATGGATTCCGCAATAAATTGAAGTATAGTATATGAGTGATAATACGCAAGCTGTGGTCACTAAAGATTCTTCCGACCCGCGATTGATAGAGCTTTCGTCGGCACCTATCGGGAAGATTCTTTTGAAATATAGTCTCCCCGCTGTCATTGGCACTGTGGTGATGGCGCTCTACAATATAATTGACTCTATTGTAATTGGTCACGCTATCGACGATCCTAATGTGGTGGCTGGTATTGCTGTCACTTTCCCAGTTCAGAATCTTGGCACTGCCTTTGGTATGCTTATCGGTGCCGGCGCTGCTACTCGCATATCTATTGTGCTTGGCCAGAAAGACCATCATCGCGCTGCTGTTATCCTTGGTAATTCTGTCCAACTTACTGTCCTTATCGGTATTTTATATACTTCAGCTTTTGCTATTTTCCTGGAGCCTCTCCTTCGTCTCTTTGGCGCCTCCGACGCAAGTATGCCTTATGCTAAGGAGTTCCTGATTTGGGTGCTTCCGGGGATGGTGCTGATGAATCTTACTTTCAGCTACAACAACGTTATGCGTGCATCCGGCTATCCTGGTAAGGCGATGTGGACTAATATGATTGGTGCGGGCCTTAATTCCATCCTGGCGCCTCTTTTCCTCTTTGGCTTTAAATGGGGCATCAAGGGAGCCGCTATTGCAACTGATATTTCTATGATTGTGACAGCTATTTTCGTAATGCAGCATTTCTTCAAGAAGTCGAGTACTCTGCATTTCGAACGTGGCACTTTCAAGTTCAATTGGAGAGTCATAACTTCTATTCTTTATATCGGTATGTCTCCTTTCCTCATTAATGTGGCTGGTAGCTGCATTAATGCCGTTGTAAATACTTCTCTTCTAAAATATGGTGGTGATGATGCTATTGCGGCTGTCGTGGTCTTCAACCGGTTTGTGACCATTTTCGTTTTCGTGGTGATCGGTATTTGCCAAGGTATGCAGCCTATTTTAGGATATAATTACGGTTCTGGAAAATACGACCGACTTTTCCGGACTCTAAAGCTCGCTGCTCTCACTGGTGTTGGCTTTACTACTTTAGGTTCAATCATTGGTGCCACTAACGCTGAGATGATTGCTAAGCTTTTCATGCAGGATCCTCAGCAAATTCAGTGTGCTGTTAATTGCCTGCATATCACTACCGTGGGCTTCTGGATGGTAGGCTTCCAGATTGTTTCTACCAACTATTTCCAGTCGCTTGGTATGGCTGCAAAATCTATTTTCCTTTCGTTGACTCGTCAGGTGATTTTCATGATTCCTGCTCTGCTTATCCTCCCTCCTATATTCGGACTTGATGGCGTTTGGGCTTGTTTCCCGATTGGTGATTTCCTTTCCACTATCGTGGCTGGATTTATGTTGGCTTGGCAAATTAAGCATCTTAAGAAA
>DAAK01000151.1:10474-15027 GCA_001701075.1 Bacteroidales bacterium GP3
AATATTAGTGATGGCACAAAATGGGATGGACATCTTTATGCCGTCGGTGGGTGTGTGCGCGATGAGATTTTGGGTGCTCCTATCCATGATGTTGATATAGCGGTCGACCTCCCCAATGGTGGCGTAAATTTTGCATTATGGCTCTTGCGTCATAAATTTCTGGTGGAAATGCCTGTACTCTTCCGCAAGTTCGGCACTGCTAAATTGCGTCTCCGTAAATTCCCTGAAGAGGAGATAGAGGTAGTGCAGACGCGTGCTGAGAAATATACTGACAAGACGAGCCGTTGTCCGGAAGTGGTCAGCGGTTCTATTGAGGAAGATTGTTTCCGTCGTGACTTTACTGTCAATACTCTTTACCGAAATATAAAGACGGGTGAGATTCTTGATATGACTGGTCGTGGCATCCACGATATCAAAGAGGGCATAATCCGTACTCCACTTGACCCATATGAAACTTTCGACGATGATCCTGTCCGTATTTTACGTTGTCTGCGATTTGCTGCTCGTTTTGGCTGGAAAATCGATGAGGCCACCATGAAGGCATTGAAGGAGAGTGTAGAAAGATTGGCTATCGTGTCTCGTGAGCGGTGGAGCGGAGAATTCAAAAAGATGCTGTTTGGCCGAAATGTGAAAGATTCTCTTGGGGTGCTTGTCGATATAGGAGGATTGAAGTATATGAATCAGCTTATGCGAGAGATGGCGGAGACTGTGCCTGAACCTGGTGATAAGTCTTTGCTCGAAATGGCTGTTGATGCCGTCGCTCGCCTTGAAGAGGAGGGCATCGACGACGAGGCTCAGCGTCTTGCTGCGTTCTTTGGGAATATCGGTATGTTGCGGGCTGCCGTGCGTGATAAGTCAGGCACGATGCGCTATCCGCGTCATGAGCATATAGGAGGACTGATGGTCGCCAAACTTCTCAAGCATATGGGGGTAGATAAAGCTTTAGCCGAAAATGTCAAGCGTATCATCCAAGGTCGGGATGAGGCTCGGGTGAAGAAAGATCGTCAGCTTAAAATGGAAGCGCATCGTGAGCATCAGAAGCTCCAGCAAGATGAAAAAGCCGCCCGTAAAAGAGATCGTGCAGCCCGACACCGTGCTATGCTGGAGCGTCACCGCCGACATGCCCGCAAACGAAAGCCATCTGCTCCGCCCTCGTCCAGTCCGCAGGAGTATCAAGATCCACAGAACGTTCGGTAGGCATGACATAAGGCCGTCTTACTGGAAACTCCGACATTGGCATGCGTCGCAGCGAGTTAGCGTCCATGACATAAACAGCTCCATTATATTCCCACACTTTAGGAGCATCTTGTCGTCGGGTGTAATGTCCATCACCCTTGCTTATGTGGAGGTTCCCTTCTCCATCCGTCTCATAAGCGTTGTAATATGGATTTGTGGCTGCCTCGCATACACTGACCACCATATCTGTCCCTGGTTCCCATTTTGAAATTGCCCCGATGATATCTTCTGCGCGTCGTAGGGGAGAGGTGGTCTGCAGAAGCACCACCCGATCATAGTCTATACCTTGCTCTTTATACCAGTCAAGTGCATGCAGGATAACTCCATAGGTCCCGGCAGTATCAGTGGCAAGACTCGCAGGCCTCATGAAAGGCACCTTAAGCCCGTAATCCTCGACTACTTCCCGTATCTCTTCAGAATCAGTACTGACGCAAATGTCAGCATCCTCAGCTCCGGCTTCCCGCGCTTGGTCTATCGTGTGGCAAATAAGCGGCTTGCCAAGAAAATCCTTGATATTCTTTCCGGGGATTCCCTTACTTCCGCCCCGAGCTGGTATCAGATATAATGTCTTCATTTCAAAAATGATTTTATTGCTCCGACCATCTTTGAAGGAGTGTCTGGCTGGAAATATGGATTTGCTTTTTTTGCTGCTACTCCTTTTATCATTGGAGTCGTGATGAGTGAGAGCCCCATAGTCACTGCCCCTCTTGTAGCATCGCAATGTATTACACTCACAGCTCTTTCCCTGCCATTCTGTCGGTTGCCGACGTCAAGAGTAGGCACTCCCAATGATGCCACTTCCACTATCCCACTCGAACTGTTGCCGATCACCCCCTCCGACAATCCTACAGCTGACAGATACCGACGCATGCCGAGAGAAGGAACCACTATAATATTGTCAGGATGTCTCTCCTCGAAGTCTCGTAAAAGTGCGATGAGCGGAGTTGGATCAGTGTCATTATTTGGATAGGTAAGGATCGCTCCATAGCCTGGGCGAGCCTCCATAAATCCTTCGATTCCTCCAAGAAATTCTTCCATTTGCTTCTCTGGAGAAATATCATCAAGTGTCGCAGAGTGCAGTGTCCCTACAAAGAACTTCTCCGGCAATTTTCTATCGAGCGATTTCTCAAGTTCTTCCCGAGTCATAAGCGGCACATTCAAGGCATTCCAGACTCCAATGGCCCCAGTCACGACAATGTCATCGTGTTTAATCCCCATACCTTCCAGCCTCTCGGCGCATTTTTCAGTCTCTGTAAGATGGAGCGAAGCCAATTGTGAGATGGCATTGCGGATCGCATTGTCCATTGCTCCTTCCGATACTGTACCTCCAGCTATATGGATGATAGGTATCCCATTGATAATAGCGGCTGATGCCACCCCAAGCATTTCATATCTGTCGCCGAGAATTATTACGGCTTCTGGTTTATTGGCAGCAAACCATTCGCCGTGCTTGCGCGTCGAGTTTGCTAAAGTATCTGATATGGAAGCTCCTGCTGTATCAAGTTCTACAGGCGTCTCTCCAGAGGCACGGATCTCTTCGATGGTCATTCCCATTTCCGGCATAAGGTGCATATTCGATGCAAGCACTGTATGCGTTATGCCTTGCTTGCTCATCTCTTCTACAAGTGGTGTAAGAAGTCCCCAGTCTGCTCGGGTAGATGTTGCTATCGCTATCATAGTTCTATCAATTCATCTGGTTCAAAGTCGCGGATTGCCTCTGATCCAATAGCATGATCCCATAGCATCGGCGACACCCCATTCCCGGGACGCTTCACATAGATATTCTCTTCAGTCAGTATTTCACCCTTCTTTATGGGCTTTATGGCGACTATGCTCTTGCGAGCTATCTCAATGTTCGGACGTTCTGAATCAGTCACTCGTTTCACCCCGTCGCCAAGAGCCTCCTCGATATGCCTTATTGAAGTCACCATCGCTTTCAGTTCCTCAGGTTCAAGGGATGCCTTATGGTCCGGACCGGCCATTTCTCTTGAGAGTGTGAAGTGCTTCTCTATGACACATGCACCCAAAGCCACAGCGGCTATTGGAGCCTCTATGCCGAGGGAGTGGTCGCTGAAACCGGTCTTCACGAAGAGTTCCTCAGCCATTGTCTGCATGGCGCGGAGGTTGATGTCGCGGTAAGGAGTAGGGTATTGGGTGTTGCATTGAAGCACTATGATATCGCCCCGTGTTAGAGTGGGTTTGAATCCGTATGGTGTCGAATGGTGTTCTCCTGTTAGCACCTGAATAGCCGTTTCTACTTCCTTAATCGTTGCCATTCCAGTGGAAAGGATTACGGGTATCCCTTTCTCTGCAATCTTCCTGAGATATGGAAGATTAGTGATTTCTCCCGAAGGAATTTTGAAGTAATCTTGTCCTATCTCTGCGAGCACGTCGATCGAAGTGAGGTCGAAAGGAGTTGACATGAATCCTATGCCAACTTCCTTGCAGAAATCGCTGAGAGGTTTGTATGCAGATAAAGGTAGATGAATTCGTCGGCACATATCGAGTTGCGACTCCACCACTCCCGTATTTTCTTTCTGATATTCCGCTTGCTCTGCGAATATGGATATGACGAGTTCCGGAACTGCAGTCTGGAACTTTACATAGTCTGCCCCTGCCTCTTTGGCAGCAATGATCATTTTCTTTGCGGTCTCGAAGTCCCCGTTATGGTTGACCCCCGCTTCTGCAATTATAATCGTTTTCATATAGTATTTCCCTCAAGCAACTGGGATGCCATTTGTGTACAGATAATTCGGAGCTATATCCGCTCCATTATCCCAGCATACAGTGAAAGGGTCAAGGCCAAATTTAAGAAATTCAGACATATCTTTCAACTCTGAGAATATGGGCAAATGAAAAAGGGCTGATATATCTACTTTTTTCTTTTCTCCATTGTTAAATGTGCAGATGATATTATATCCCCCACCATATTCAGCTTTACTAACTTTCACCATATCATTTAGTTTTAAGATTCTTAATTAAAGACATTCTCTCTCCTTTATCTCCTTTTCAATTTCTTCGTTGATCGCATCCATATTCTGATCAATAAGGTCGTTTACCAATCTTACTTCTTCATCTCCGGCGTATACATGTAGATGTCGGGGATTGTGGTCTCCGGGATAGTAATAGATTATTATTCCGTTATATCGAATTATTTGACCCATAAATTGGTATGTTTTTTGCAAAGTTAATATTTAATTCCGACATTACAAAACAATTTTGTGAAATGAAATAATAATTTCATCAGAGAAGAATACAACTTAAGGTAAATATTTTGGAGATTATGCAAAAAAATGAAGGAAAATTTGGTGGATTCA
>DAAK01000116.1:0-4169 GCA_001701075.1 Bacteroidales bacterium GP3
CAATTAACAATGCTTAACCCAAGCGAAATTTCAGATATTCTTAAGCAGCAACTCGAGAACGTAAGCTCTCAGGTGAAGTTTGAAGAGGTCGGCACAGTGCTCAGCGTCGGAGACGGCGTGGCTCACGTCTATGGCCTCGAAAACGTCAAGGCCAGTGAGCTCGTTGAGTTTGAAAACGGCTCAACCGGTGTCGCGCTAAATCTTGAGGAAAGCAACGTGGGTGTTGTGCTTCTCGACGATGTGAATGCGGTGTCAGAAAACATGACAGTTCGTCGCACGGGTGAGATTGCCTCTATTCCGGTCGGCGATGGCCTATTCGGTCGCGTTATCAACATTCTCGGCGAACCGATTGACGGCAACGGCCCAATAGAGGGTGAGTTGCTTCGCATGCCCCTCGAGAGAAAGGCTCCCGGTGTTATCTTCCGTCAGCCTGTGAAGCAGCCTCTACAGACAGGTCTCAAGGCAATCGACTCTATGATTCCTATAGGCCGCGGACAGCGTGAGCTTATCATCGGCGACCGCCAGATCGGTAAGACTGCTATTGCAATCGACACTATTATCAACCAGCGCGAGAACTATCTCGCCGGAAAACCAGTCTACTGTATCTACGTGGCTATCGGCCAGAAGGCATCTACAGTGGCTTCTATCGTGCAGACTCTTAAGAAGCATGGTGCTATGGACTACACTGTAGTAGTTTCCGCTACTGCTTCCGACTCTGCTGCGATGCGCTACTATGCTCCTTTCGCAGGCGTAGCTATCGGTGAATATATCCGCGATACAGGCCGCGATGCACTCATCGTCTACGATGACCTTTCAAAGCAGGCTGTGGCTTACCGCGAGATCTCACTTATCCTGAAGCGTCCTTCCGGACGTGAGGCATATCCTGGCGATATCTTCTATCTTCACTCCCGTCTTCTCGAACGTGCAGCTAAGATCATCGACAATCAGCAGGTGGCTTCCAACATGAACGACCTTCCTGAAGTGCTGAAGCCAATTGTGAAGGGTGGCGGCTCTCTTACCGCGCTCCCGATTATCGAGACCCAGGCAGGCGACGTTTCCGCTTATATCCCGACCAATGTGATTTCAATCACCGACGGCCAGATCTTCCTCGAGACCGCACTCTTCAACCAGGGTATCCGTCCCGCCGTCAACGTAGGTATCTCAGTGTCTCGTGTAGGTGGTAACGCCCAGATCAAGCCTATGAAGAAAGTGGCCGGTACTCTAAAGATTGCCCAGGCACAGTATCGCGAGCTCGAATCCTTCACCAAGTTCGGTGGAGATATCGACCCCGTTACAGCTAAGGTGATTGACACCGGACGTAAAAACCAGCAGCTCCTCATTCAGCCGCAATATCAGCCATGGCCTGTAGAAAACCAGGTGGCTGTCATCTTCTGCGGTGTGAACGGACTTCTGGAAAACGTGCCAATCGACAAGGTTCACGAGTTCGAGACTCTCTTCATCCAGCTTCTTGAGGCCAAATACCGCAAGGAGGTGCTCGACGAGATCAAAGCCGGCAACCTTACAGATGACGTGCAGGCTAAGCTCCGCGAATGCGCAAGCGAAATCAGCGCTCGCTACAAATAAGACTTTTTGGCATGCGCCGCGTGAAACCGACGCATGCTTCCATAAATCAACAATTCAACAAAAATGGCAACCCTCAGGGAACTAAAGACACGTATCGGCTCTGTGGCATCGAGTGAGAAGATCACCGGCGCTATGAAGATGATTTCTTCAGCCAAGGTGCATAAGTTTGAGTCCCAACTCAAGCAGCTCGTGCCTTATCGCGAACAGATCAAGTCGATTATGGCACATATCATGCAGTCAGGGTCTGACTTCAGCAGTCCGCTTATTGAAACCCGACATGAGGTGAAGAAAATCGCGTTTGCTGTTTTCGGCAGCGACGACGGACTTTGCGGTGCTTATAATATCAATATCTTTAAGGCTGCTCTTACGGAGCTGAATCAGCTTCAGGCTAAATATGGTCCATCGGTAGATATCGACATCTACCCTATCGGACAGAAAATCGCAAAGGCTGTGGCAAAGATTGCCGGTCAGCATATCCATGTGGTGAAAATTGATGGCATCGACTCCAAGATGGAGGCCGAAAAGGTCAATGAATTCACTCATGGACTTCGTGATAAATTCTCATCCGGCGAATACGACCTCGTTTGTGTAGAATATATGAAGTTCTTCTCAATGAGCCGTCAGAGAGCCACTCTCGATATTCTTTTCCCAATCTCTGGCGAGACCCTTCTTGAGGGCTCAGAGAATACGGTCGCCACTGGCTTGTGCATTTTCGAGCCGGATGCCAACAGCATTTTCAATGCCGTGCTTCCGATGTTTGTGCTCTCTACAATGCAGGAAATCACAATCGAAAACCGTGCTTCCGAACAAGCTGCACGCGTGATGGCTATGCAGAGCGCCAACGACAACGCAAAGAAACTTCTCGAAGGCCTGCAGCTTGAATATAATAAGTTGCGTCAGGAAAACATCACTACCGAGCTTCTTGATATCCTCGGCGGTCAAGTAGAACGCTAACTCGACAACTGACAACTGACAACTGACAACTAAATAATAAAACCAATATATGAGTAGTATTAAGGAATATTTTTCGTCGGTAGGTAAAGGCATTGCGAGCCTGGCGAAGGGTATGGCAGTGACTGGAAAGGAGTTTGTCACTCCTAAGGTCACAGAGCAATATCCGGAAAATCGCCACACTACGCTCAAGATTGCCGACCGTTTCCGTGCGGAACTTACACTGATCGGCGATGACGCTACCCCGGCTTACAACAAATGTATTGCCTGCGGCATCTGCCAGATGAACTGCCCCAACAGCTCAATCGAACTCAAGACAAGATTCGTTGAGCTGCCAGATGGGAAGAAGAAGAAAGTGCTCGACAAGTATTACTACGATCTCGGTAGCTGCACATTCTGTATGCTTTGCGTGACAACATGTCCTCAAAACGCACTCGAATTCTCTAACGATTTCGAACAGGCCGTCTTCACTCGCGACAAACTTGTCAAAGTACTTAATGCACATTCAGAAGTGACTGACGAGCAGGTGATCGCAGAAGCATCCAAGCCTAAACCAAAACCGGCTATGGATCCAGAACAACTTGCCAAGATCAAGGCTGAGGCCCTCGCTAAAGCTGCTGCAAAGAAAGCGGAGAAAGAGGCCGCCCAAAAAGCCGCAGAGGCCCCCAAAGAAACTGAAAACTGAAATCTGAAAACAGAAAACTAAATAACTAACCAATGGATTCAGTAGGAAACATAATACTCTACTTCGTAGTGGCAATTGCTATGGTGGTATCCGCCTATATGGCTGTCACTACGACCAAAATCCTCCGCGCTGCCACTTATCTTCTCTTCTCTCTCATCTGCACTGCCATATTCTATTTCCAACTTGGATATCAGTTTCTCGGTGCCGTGCAGATTGCAGTTTATGCCGGAGGCATAATGGTGCTGTTTGTGTTCGCAATTATTCTTACCCACAAGCCTAATGAAAAGAGCGCTCCTCTTGAGGCTCACCGCAAGTTCGCAGGCATTTCTGCCTCTGTGATTGGTGCAATCCTCTTGATTCTCGCTCTCTTCAAGATGCCTCTCGTGAAGGGAATTTCTCTCGCACAGATGCTCGCTTATGGCGGACCGGAGCTTACTATGCACGACATAGGCACCGCTCTCGTGGGATCAGAAAAATTCCAGTATCTTCTTCCTTTTGAGGCCATCAGCGTCCTGCTGCTTGCCTGCATCATCGGAGGAGTTGTAATAGCTCGTAAAAAATAATCCCGAAAATAATTGTATATTATGGATATAAGTATTTTATGGTATTTGGTGCCGAGCATTCTTCTCTTCGTATGTGGTGTCTACGGCTTCATTACCCGCAAGAATATGATCGCCATGCTGATATCTCTTGAGCTGATGCTCAATTCAGCAGATCTCAATTTCGTGATTTTCAACCGTTACCTTTTCCCTGGTTCGATGGAAGGCATGATGTTTACGCTCTTCGCTATCGCCATAGCAGCCGCAGAGACTGCCATTGCAATCGCACTCATCATCAATATCTATCGTGCTATCGGCAACACCAACGTGACGGATATTAAAGAAATGAAATTCTAAAAATATTCCTAAGATATGGACATAACACTTCCAATTTTAATCCTTGCGATCCC
>DAAK01000116.1:4179-6488 GCA_001701075.1 Bacteroidales bacterium GP3
TTGGGAATCGGAGGCGTTGTGATGCCACGAAAAGTTGCCGGCGTACTCGGCATTCTCGGCATGGGCACTTGCGCAGTGCTTGCCTATACTGTGGCTTTCACATACTTCTTCAGCGGGGCTCCCGACTTCATCAACGAACTCGGACAGCGTCTGCAGTATCAGGTGTTTGATTACACTTGGCTTGCTTTTACTGAAAAACTTGTCGTTAAGATCGGTTTCCTACTTGACCCGATTTCAGCCATGATGCTTGTGGTCATCACCACAATCTCTTTCATGGTTCACCTCTATTCTTGGGGGTATATGGAGCATGAGCCGGGCTTCCAGCGTTACTACGCATTCTTGAGCCTCTTCTCATTCTCAATGCTCGGCCTCGTAGTGGCAACCAACATTTTCCAGATGTATATCTTCTGGGAGCTCGTGGGCGTCAGCTCCTACCTGCTCATCGGATTCTTCTATAAGCTTCCGTCGGCAGTCTCTGCTTCCAAGAAAGCATTTATCGTCACCCGTTTCGCCGACCTCGGATTCCTCATCGGTATCCTTATCCTCTCCTACTACACCAATACATTCAATTTCGAGGCTCTGACTTCCAATCCAGAACTCGTGATGGCAGAATGTGGCGGAGCCACTTTCATGGGTGCTTCCGTTATGACATGGGCTATGGTGCTCATCTTCATAGGCGGTATGGGTAAATCAGCAATGATGCCACTCCATATCTGGCTCCCCGATGCAATGGAAGGCCCGACTCCTGTGTCGGCCCTCATCCACGCTGCTACCATGGTGGTTGCCGGTGTCTACCTCGTTGCCCGTATGTTCCCCTGCTACTGTCAGGTTCCGGCATCAATGGACTTCGTAGGTATCGTAGGCGCAATCACAGCATTCTACGCTGCAGTCGTGGCTTGCACACAGATCGATATCAAGCGCGTGCTTGCATTCTCTACCATCTCTCAGATTGCATTCATGATGGTTTCGCTTGCAGTGGCTCGCGACTATATTCCTGTAGGTGAAGACTGGCATGCTCCCGGCCTCGGCTACATGGCTTCCATGTTCCACCTCTTCACTCACGCAATGTTCAAGGCACTCCTCTTCCTTGGAGCTGGTTGCCTTATCCACGCGGTTCACTCCAACAATTACACTGCGATGGGTGGCCTCCGCAAATATATGCCTATCACTCACTGGACATTCCTCATTGGCTGTCTCGCAATTGCAGGTATACCTCCGTTCTCCGGATTCTTCTCAAAGGACGAGATGCTCGCTGCAATGTATCAGAATTCATTCTTCTGGGGCGCTTGGATGTCGATGGTAGCAGGTCTGACCGCATTCTATATGTTCCGTCTCTACTACCTTATCTTCTGGTGGGACGAGAATCCTCACTATAAGGAGCATAAGCCACACGATGCACCATGGCAGATGTCAGTTCCTCTGATTTTCCTTGCTCTCGTAAGCTGCGTGGCTGGTTTCATCCCATTCGGAGAATTCGTCACCTACAATGGAGAACCCTATCACATCCATCTTGAGGCATCCGTAGCAATTACAAGCGTTGCGATTGCAGTAATAGCAATAGCATTGGCAACTTGGCTATATGCTAAGAAAAACGAGAAGCCTGCCAAGATGCGCGCAGCTCTCCCAAATCTTTGGGAAGCAGCTCACCGTCGCTTCTACTGGGACGAAATCTATCAGTTCATTACTCATAAGATCATCTTCGGAATCATATGCAACAGCATCGCATGGTTTGACCGTCACGTCATCGACGCCACTATGGATGGTTTCGCAAAGATTACTCAGAAAGGAAGCTTCGCTATCCGCGGCATGCAGAACGGACATATTCAGGCTTATGTGGCTTGGTATTTCTTCGGAGCCCTCGCTCTCGCCGCTATAGTATGGCTCGCACTTGTATAAGTCATTATTCATATTGCTAAATAAAGAAAGACAATGTTTGGAAATATCTTAATTTGGTTTGTGGTCATCCCCATCCTTATGATGGCGGGACTCGGCTTCTGCCGCAACAGCAGTATGAATGCCATCCGCGCGGTGATGACTATCGGTAGCACCGCTCTGATGGTGCTTGGCATCTGGCTTACCGTTGACTTCCTCAGCCTCCGTGCTGCCGGAAACGATGCTGAAATGCTCTTTATGGGTAGCTGGCTTTGGTATGCACCTCTCAACATCCACCTTGCAGTAGGCGTTGACGGCATCTCAGTCCTTATGCTTCTCCTTAGCTGCGTGATCGTATTTGCAGGCACATTCGCTTCCTGGAAGATCAGCCCGCTGCCTAAAAACTTCTTCCTTTGGTTCTGCCTCCTCAGCACCGG
>DAAK01000111.1 GCA_001701075.1 Bacteroidales bacterium GP3
AAAATTTTTGAGGGAATCAAAAAAATTGACTATCTTTGTGTTTCTCTTCTAAAAAGAAATATTAACGGTGTTTACTCACGCAAAAGAATATCTGTTGATTCAATTTGGATTTACGTTGATTTACGTTGTAGCAAAAAATTTGTAAAATATCCGATTTTTTATTAAATTTGCAAATTATTACCTTTGTTCATTGGAAGCATATGAAGCAAGTTAAGATTTCGGAAGTTCATGTCAATTTATGGGGGGGAACGAATGAAGTTTCTTTTTTACCACATCCTGATGTCAACATTATAGTAGGCATTAACGGCAGTGGTAAGACTACCATGTTGTTTGAATTAGAAAAAGCCTTATCTAAAAAACCAGAAACAAAAGGCTCCTTCATTTACATACCATCCGTTGACAACCTTGCCACTCGTGACAACAGAAAAAAAGGAACAGCACTCTCCCAGGACTTGGATTCATACATCTATGATATGAAGACGGGACCATCACTTATGTATTACAGAATGTCGATGCTGGATGCCACGACAGCGCAGGAATCAAAGGTCAAAAGAAGGATAAGGGAGTTCTGTGGTGTCGTGAATGATTTATTTAAAGATACGGAGAAAAATATTGAGATAGAAGGCAATAAATTTATAATAAAAAAGAATGACACTCTGCTTTCTCCGAATGATCTTTCTTCCGGCGAAAAACAAATGTTGTTGATTCTGTTGCGTGTTTTCCTTTTGGATGAAAGAGATTCTGTTGTGTTGATAGACGAACCTGAAAACTCGCTTGATATAAGCTGGCAGTATAAATTGATTGATTTGCTGGTTAGACTCAACCCTAACGCTCAATTCTTCATCACTACCCATTCTCCGAGCATATTTGGTGACGGATGGGGTGATAAGATTTTCTATATGGAGGATATAACATCAAAGATTGAGAAGTCCTAAATACTGCTCGTCAGACATCAGGGTATGAAGAAATTGACAGAGTTCAATCTGATTTAAATTCCATTCTCTCTCATTAATTGGCATTCTGACAGTCTCCAAAATCACTCCTAAGTTTCCCGTCTTCCTTTTCCCGTTATCGATTTCTCATCGGCCCCGTCTGACATCTGATCGCTGACATCTGAAGACTGAAGACTTAAGACGATTTGGAGATATCATTAAAATTCGCTAATTTTGTAAAAAGTTGGAGCCAATATAGTAAGTGAGGTATTCGGAATAGAACGGCGGAGTTCCTGATCTTCCAAATATTGGGTTCGGTCACATCCTTATTTTAACCTTGAAATATAGTTTACCAACAATTTAAATCATGACAGACAACAACCAATATATTGACCTTTTTCATTCTCTGATTCAGCATCGTGAGAATGAGGTTGTAGAGTTTAAGAAGGCTGAACGGAGTTTCAACTATGATGACCTCGGCAAATATTTTTCAGCGTTGAGCAATGAGGCGAATCTGCGCGGATTGGATTTTGCTTGGCTTATCTTCGGCTATGATGAGAAAAAACATACGATTGTCGGGACTTCCTATAAGGATGGCGAACAAGCTTTGAATAACCTGAAACATGATTTCTCCCAGCATACAGCTGACCGCCTGACATTCCGTGAAATAGTACCAATTGAAGTAGATGGTAAAAGACTTCTTATATTCAAGATTCCGCATTCACCTCGCAATATTGTGATGACCTGGAAAGGTATTGCTTATTGTAGAGATGGGGAGAGCCTAAAACCATTGAATCAGTCAAAGATGGATGAAATCCGCTATCAAGCACCTAATACTGATTGGTCTGCTGAGATTGTGCCAAATGCTTCTATTGATGACCTTGACGAGGTGGCTATCGCAAAGGCTCGCAAGATGTTTAAGAAGGTTCACAGCCGTATTCCCGTGGAGGAAGTCAACAAGTGGACCGACGAGGAATTTCTTAGCAAGTGCGAGCTGATGGCAGATGGGAAACTTCGGCGAGCAGCTATTATTTTGATGGGTAAGATGTTTTCCGATAGTAAACTTCGTCCAGCAGTAGCTGAAGTGACATGGACATTGCGCGATGAAAAGCAAGATGTCGTAGATTACGAGCATTTCTCTGTGCCATTTATATTGACCGTTGATGAGATTCTTGCTAAGATTCATAATCTGACATTGCGTGAAATGCCTGGTGGCACTCTGTTTCCTGACACTATGAAACAATATGACGACTACACTATACGCGAAGCCCTTCATAACTGTATAGCTCATGAGGATTATACTATGCAACAGCGAATTAACCTCGTGGAGAATCCAGGATTTCTATATTATGCTAATGGTGGCACATTTCTTCCTGGAACTTTGGAGAATGCTTTGGAAACGCAGGGACCACAACGATTCTTCCGCAATGCGTGTCTATGCAAAGCGATGGTACATTTCAATATGATAGACACTGTAAGCCGAGGTATCAAGAAGATGTTCACAAATCAAATGGAACGCCGTTTTCCAATGCCCGACTATGAGATTGACAACGACAAGAAGGAGGTGGCTGTGCGTATCTACGGCAACTCCATCAACGAACGCTATACCAAGTTGCTCAAAGAAAATGATAGCCTCACGCTACACGACTGCATATCGCTTGATGCAATTCAGAAGGGCCACCGCATAGATGATGAAATAGCACAAGACCTTCTGAAGCGTGGCCTTATTGAAGGCGAAGCCCCCAACTATACAATTTCCCTAGGAGTAGCAAAAGCTTCAAAGCAACTTCCTGGATATACAAGAGTCCGTGGTTTGGAACGTGACAAAATCAAACAAATGATTTTACAGTACATCCAGAACGCCGGCAACGACGGTGCCAAACGCGATGCGATCCTCGAGTACCTCCAAGGCACCCTCCCAAGCCGAAACACCAAGGAACAGAATGGTGAACTTGTTCGAAATATATTAAGAGAAATGCGTAATGATAATTTAATTGAATCAAAAGCTCAAAACTGGTATGCTTTGGAATATATATCCAACAATGCGAACTACACGGTGTAGTTCGCAAACTACACGCCAACTACACAGTAATCTTTTCACCAAAAATAAATTCATGGCTAAGCTTGTGCTTGATACCAATTCATTCTTCATTAGCAAAGATAATTATTAAATTTAAAATATGGTACGAAAACTCCCCCAAAAACACACATTTCGTACCTAGTTTACATATTACACGATCTCAATACCAAAAGGAAATATTAACGGCGTTTACTGGACACGACATCTTCCATAACCTTGTAGACGACTTCAACCAAGATCCCACCGCTTAATCTCCTCCCGTCTCCAGCCCGACTAATCCGACTACTCTGATTGCTAACTCTGACCTCTGATCACTGACATCTGATCGCTGACATCTGAAGACTGAAGACAATTTGGAGATATCATTAAAATTCGCTAATTTTGTAAAAAGTTAGAGCCAATATAGTAAGCGAGGTATTCATATATGATGCAGGATGAGAGGGAATCAGGATTTGTCGGGGAGGCAGACATCGCAGAGCGCATAAATGCACGATGGACCGACATTGAGACGCTGAGAGTCACCGATTCTCACGTCATAGCCCGTGCCTGCAGATATGGCAGGCAATGGTTTCTCAAAGGCCTGCGTCCGGAATTCGTCCACTCTACTCCGCATATAACGCGTCTCCTTAAGGAGTTTGAGATCCACTCCCGCCTCAGAAATCCACATATAGTCCAAGCTGTTGCTTATGAGGAGGTGGCATCCATAGGGCCATGCATCATTATGGAGTGGATTGAGGGCAAGACATTGGCAGAAACCTTATGCGAGGGGAAACTGCGCAAAAAGGAGCGCAAACGCATCATGCTCGACATCATCAAGGGTGTGGAATTCCTTCACTCTTCAGGCATCATCCACCGCGACATAAAACCTTCCAATATAATGCTGCGCAAAGCCGGAGGTGAGGTGGTGCTTGTTGATTTCGGACTGGCTGACACAGACGACTATGTAGAACTGAAACGTCCAGCTGGAACAGAAGGCTATATCTCGCCTGAGCAATACAAAAACGGAGGTGCCAACACCGGCGATGATGTCTATAGCCTTGGCGTTATCATGAGCGAGCTTTGTCCACGCTATTCAGGGTTGGTAGCCCGTTGTATCGGGAATTTGCGCGGTCGGCCAAAAAACGCATCTAAATTGCGGAGGTTATTTGAAAAGAGACTCAGGCGTCCCAAACGGATTGCGTTGGCATTCACAGTGCTGGGGATATTGATATTAGGAGCCTCAGCTACCTATCGCATCAATGCCCTCGTCAATGCCAGCAAGGATGCAGACGCAAAGTTTTTAATGCTGGCTTCTGAGAATGCAAGGAATGTTGCAAAAGTCACTGAACTGACGGATTCGCTCAATAATGTAGGCCTCAAAATGACAGAGGCCCAACAGCATCTGAAGGAACGCCAGGATTATGACGAACTGCAAAAACGCGTCGTGAAGCAAGGGAAAGCTATGATCGACGGCATCCTGCTCCGATATGACCGCAACGTGTTCCGGCATTTTACTCCAGAGAACAATGCCGGGTTCGTAGATGCGCAGTCAAATATGAGAGATGAGATTCTGGAACGCATCAACAGTTATTGTGCTGGGCTCAAGGATTCCGGGCTTTCGGAATTTGATATACATGAAGTGAAAAATAGCTTGACAAGCTACTATCCCATTGCAATGCATAAATATCAGATGAAATGGATAAAACAAGCGTATCCTTAAATGGAATGACCGGCGATTCGGCAAGAGGAATTGAAAAACTCAGGAAGCTTGTGGAGACTGTCTTCAAATATCCTCTTAAGACCGCCAAGGATTTCGAGGCATTGTCCGAAAGCATTTTCAACCGTATCGGAGTGATGATGAGCCCCACCACTCTCAAGCGGGTGTGGGGTTACCTTAATGAACATGTCAACACCAGGCAAACCACCCTCGACATATTGGCCCGCTATTGCGGCTGNNCGGCTGGCAGGATTTCAACGACTTCTGCCAGCGGCCTGAACCCGACGTGGAGAGCGGAAATGTAGGCACCGCTACTATAAATGTCGATAGGGATGTCAAGATTGGAGACCGTGTGCAACTGATGTGGGCACCATCGAGAGTCTGCGTTATCGAATATGACGGTCATCATCAGTGGCATGTAGTCAGTTCAGAAGGCACCAGACTGTCGCCGGGAGACACTTTCAAATGCGCCTTGATAGTGGAGAAAGAACCCCTTTATCTGGATGAACTCCTTCACAGCGGCACTCCTCCGGGGGTCTATATCTGCGGAAGAAAGAATGGAGTCCGTTTTATCAGATAAATTACAACATCTGATCTCTGAAAACTGACATATGAAAACTGACATATGCGCCTCCGGCGCAAAAAAGGACTTAAAAGGACTTGCAGGAGCAAACATAAGTATATAATTTTGTCGAAAATTTTTGAGGGAATCAAAAAATTGACTATCTTTGTGTCTCTCTTCTAAAAAGAAATATTAACGGCGTTTACTCACGCTTGATTCTGACGTACTGAAACTTCGCAACTTTCACTTTCTGCCAGATAAAGCAACGGTAGATGCTCATGGGATATGCTTTATCCATATCCAGTGGCCCGGACTCCGAAAGGGGGCTGTGGCCATGTGGGGTAGCATATATGCGTGGGCTTCTACGTTGCTCGTTCAGCAGAGATGGCAATGCGAAGGCCTCAGTACGTGGAACGGGCAACTGGAAATGGCACCACGCATTTTATGTAATGGCAATCAACATTGGAGAAAAAATAGAGGAAATTTTCAGGTCAGGCCCACGGCACCATACCGTAGAATGGCTCGCATCACAAATCCCGTGTGACAGACGCAACGTCTATCACATATTCCAGCGTAGTAACATCGACGTCAACCAGCTGCGCCGTATCTCCACGGCCCTACACCACAACTTCTTCCAGGACCTTGCCGACGACTTCAACAAAGATTCCACCTCTTGACGCCCCCTTCCAATAAGTGTGAAAAAATTCTTCACAAAGTGTGAATGAATCTGCCACACAAATATTATGCTGAAACAAAATCAAAGCATTAACTTTGCAAAAATAATCGTCATGTATTTAAATGCTTTCTGTATTCTGCGGAAACAATTGAGAATTAGATACAAAAGAAAATCGAAAATCAAAATACATTATGAATGGAAAATATGTCATTGCGGTAATAGGGGAAAGGAAAACTGGCAAAACCTGTGTCATTAATAATGTATGGGATCTTTTGCCATGTTACGAATCTTCCGATAAAGTGGACCTATCTACTCACAAAACCCCATACGAAATATGGGGATACGTTGAACCTTCCACATCATGTAAATTAATAGAACGGTCTTATAGAATAGGAGTTGCATCGCTCGGAGATACGGTTGAAGAAATTGAGAAACGAGTCGAGCCTCTTATGAATGTTTATAAATGTGGCATAATTGTCTGTGCTTGCCATCTTCCCGGAAGTGACAATACATTCCAGAAAATTAAAGATCTCTCCAATAAATTCAAGTACAAACTTATAACATACTCTCATTTTTGCAACTATGGTGCTGACAGGAGTAGTCTAAGAAAGAAATTCTCAAGTAAATCTTCAGCCTTAATAATCACTGGAAGCGTTAACTTGACAAGACTTTCAGCAATGAGTATCGTTAACCTTATTGAACAACTTAGTCATTAATCAATACATAATTATGAAACAGTTCTTTAAACTAATCTTTTTGCTCTGCTTGACCTTTTCCCCTTTTTCGGTCAATGCCCAGACAGATGATGCCAAATGGATAAATGAAGAAAATGCAAGAAAAAAGGCTGAAGAAGAGGCATTGTTGAAAGAAAAACGCTTCACTTTGCCTGAAGATAAAGGTTGGTCCATTATAAGGACTGATAAAGTTAATAAGGATCTGGAATGCATACACTATGATAGTGGATATCGTATGTATAAGAAAAGTAATGGATCCTATATTATTTTCAGTGAACCTAAAGACGCTCGGGATCCCAAAACATACGATTTAAAAAAAGGGATTGATCAGCAATTGGCTGATGACGTAAAAGCAGTACTAGGATATAATTTAATATTCCCTAGTGGTGCGAGCATTCATTATGATGGTGAAAACTATTGTATAGAACTTCTTGATGGAAGTCGAATATATCCGGATAAAATAGACTTAAATTATGGGTCTTTTACAAAAATGGATAATTTGCCTCTCGAGGAATTTGTTAATACTGACTATTCTCGTAATGATAAATCTATGGTTTATGTGCCAGGAGAATCGGGAACAAAGGTTGACGGGTTATATGTTCGTTATCTTATAATTGAAACTAATGAAAGGAATTTTGGTCAAAACATATTATTTGACAATAACGGCATCGTATACCAATTAACCGATCAAAAACTAAAACCATATGGAATTTACAAAGATGACTTGCTATTTGAATCAATGGGAGAAATAGAAAGTATAAATAATGGCACAATAAAGTTTTCGAATGGAGACTATTTTAATTTTTTTAGTCCAAGTGATCTTACTGGTGACTATCGGATCCATCTCAAAGATGGAAGAATCTTTGAGGCAGCGCCGGATGCCGACCGCATCAAAATCTCGTTTCCTAATGGAGACAGATATGTAGGCTTGCTTATGACACCTTATGCACATTCACTTTATAGTGATGGGAACTATGTGTTATTCGACCCCAAGTTTACCTTGTATTTCTTTGATGGAATTTATACAGATAGTAAAGGTAAAGAATATCAGTATTATCATGGCAGGTCAGAAAGAGAAATAGCTTTGGAAAAGACAACTCAGGCTCAGACCATGGCGAAGTATTATAATAAATACGGAAAGTCCCAAGTCGACATACTATTAAACAAGGGGTTGGCTGTAGGTTTAAATTTCAAAATGGTCCAGGAATTATGGCCATATCCTATAGGATATGATTCTGAATCATCAAGTGGCACATGGTATAAGGTTATAGTAGATATAGGGAATAATTTCAAAACAACCACCAGATGGATTCACGTTAGTAAGGCTACCGGCAAAATAACTTATGTAGGATCAAATCATACATATAAACCATTTTGACATCTATCTAAATAGCTAGACAAATCTGACACGCAGAAAACATAAACAATAACAATATAAAAAACTCTCGACATGAAAAAGATAATCTTAGGTCTCTTCTTATTGACCTCTTCATCAGCCATAATTGGCTGTTCATCCTCAAGTAATAATTCCGGAAAAGATTCAGTAATCGATTCGTCATCTATGGCTGTTGAAACACCCCAGGAAGTCAAAGTCGATCCAATGGAAGCACTGGAATTGTTCCCTGGCAAGAAAACACTTAGAGTCCCTGATGAATCCACAATAATGATAGGTAAATGGACTATGGAGGTGACTAACAACAGTACAATGCCAATAGAGGGCTCTGCATATGCAATTCAATATTTGGAGGATACAGAAGATTGTATAAATGGTGAGTTTGTCGACAAGACATACACAAGAACTCTCCCTGGAGTAGATGTGGCACCAGGCGAAACTGTAACAATTGACATCATCCCCACAAAAAATATCTGTATTGACATAAGAGAACCAGAGTTGATTGCCACAGAAGATTAATCAAAATTTTACATTTAATGAAAAAGCTATTCTTACTTCCTGCATTTGTAATGTCAATAATTGCGTTGACTTCTTGCGACAATGCAGAATCCCTTAATAAAAAAGGAAGAGAGGCTCTTGAGGCGGGCGACTACCCCAGAGCCATCGAATTATTCAATAAGGCCTTGGAAAAAAACTCTGTCGAGGCCAATACTCTTCTTGGTCAATGTTATGTCGATGCTAAATATGACGGACATGACGATACTAAAGCGGCAGAGTATTTCACTGCAGCCTCAGAAAAAGGCGACAGTGTTGCTTCTTTCATGCTTGCCAAACTATACGAGAAAGGAAATGGCGTATTGCAAAACGATTCGACAACCATCCGGCTTTATCAAAAAAGCGCTGATAAAGGCTATGCTCCTGCCCAGGCTATGCTTGCCTTGATTTATTCATGGGGACTGTTCGGAGAACAGAGGGATCATAATAAATCTACCGAATATGCCCGCAACGCGGCAGACCAAGGGGATTTGGATGGGAAGGCTCAATTGGGCTTCAACTATGAAAATGGCTATGGCGGTCTGGAAAATGACACTACCAAGGCTCTTCAACTCTATCAGGAAGCTGCAAATGGAGGCTCCTCTCATGGAAAGGCATATCTTGGAGGGGCGTATCTTGATGGATTAGGGGTTACCCAAGATGGTGAGAAAGGACTCGGATTGCTCAAGGAATCAGCTGAAGCCGGTAATCCATTGGGGTTATTCTGGCTTGGCGTTGCTTATGATCCCACATCGAAATGGGGCGAATTGATTGGAGGCAAAACCAGTTTGGCAATAAAATATTATAAGCAGGCGACCGTAACTGGGATGGGGGCTGCAATGAGAAATCTTGGCGGTTTATATTTTTATCATCTTAAAGATACGGAACAAGGAATACAATGGTGGAAGAAAGCAGTCGAAAATAATGACGCAGGGTCAATGGTCCAACTTGGATATTTGTATGATTATGGAATTGGCGGATTGACAACATCCAAAAGTAAAGCCTTTGAACTTTACAAAAAGGCTGCAGACTTGGGTAATGAAACAGCAATGTACAACTTGGGCGTATCGTATGAAAATGGCGAAGGGACCACTGTCAATCGGACAAAAGCAATTGAATGGTATAAGAAGTCGGCCGAAAAGGGATTTAAAAACGCTCAAAAAGCCTTGAAAAGGCTCGGTGTGAAATAATACCTATTTGCACCAACTGATGATCAGCAAATTCAAAAACCAATTTCTTTAAAACAACAATCACTAAAAGACTTGAATTGCAAGCATTCCCCCGCTAATCATTTTATCGTCATTGGAATCAGTGTTGGTTTCCAATGACGTTTTATTTTACGCATATCCAGCCTCTGCTCCCTCGTCTTGCGGGGAGGGCTGGGGAGAGTCACCCCCAAAAGGACTCAAAAGGACTTGCATAACTTTCATCCTATCCCAATTTTGCCTTAAAAATAAGAATTATTTACTGTTTTTACCGACACGATTTTAAATGTAAAATTTCTTTATGTCAGTATTTTTTAGTAATTTTGCACCTAATTCAGCTGTAACATTGACGCCCATTTCAAAATTTCTTAGGAATGGGAAGAAGAAATATTCTGTAAAATCAAAACTATTTTCAGCACTCCTTAAATCACAATTATTTAAGCCACACTAATATATCATCATCAAGACTATGCAATCTGTCGAATGTCGCAAGGCATCCGACAAGTGAATTGTGTGCCTTTCCCTCCCGTCAGAAGATGCAACCCGCCACTGGAAGAATAATAAAAAACACCGGGCTTCTATATGGCCGCCTTATCTTCCTTACTTTCGTAAATCTATATGCTGTAAGGGTGACATTAGACGCTCTTGGCGACATCGACTACGGAACCTATAATGTCATTGCCAGCTTGGTCGCTTCTCTCTCAATTCTCACGGGAGCAATGACATCAGCTACACAGCGATTCCTTTCCTTTCACCTCGGGCGACAAGACTACGATGAATATAGCAAGACTTTCAGCCTTCTGCTGATATGCTTTATCGCATTGACGGCCATTCTGCTTCTCATCGGTGAGCCTCTTGGAATATGGGCCATCAACGACTGGCTCAATTATCCTCCAGACAGGACAGAAGCCGTATATTGGGTATTCCAGACTTCACTCGCAGCCTTTGCATTTGGACTTATCACTATCCCATACACTTCTTCGATAGTAGCAAATGAGAAAATGGATGCCTTTGCCATTTTCAGCGTTGTGGAAGGTGTCCTGAAACTCGGAATCGCATTCATTCTCCTGCGATATGGCGGCGACCGTCTGATATTATATAGCATACTCACCATGCTCATCAGCGTAATGGTGCTCGCCATGTCGATGCAATATTGCCATGCAAAGTTCAAATATTGCAAATACACATGGACTTGGGACAAGGGTATTTTCACCCAACTATATCAATATACCGGCTGGAATCTATTCGGCTCCGTTTCGGGCATATTGGCCACACAAGGACAAAACATACTGCTCAACATTTTCTTCGGACCTATCATAAACACTTCTAAGGCTATTGCCGACCGCATACAGCATGTAATCAACGGTTTTTCTGTCAACCTTTACATGGCTGCCAGTCCACAGATTATCAAGTCGTATGCCGCCGACGACAAAGACCGGGCTCTCAGACTCGTGACCAAGACATCAAAGATGTCGTTTCTTCTTATTTTTATACTATCCTTTCCTCTTCTCTGCAACATGAGCGACCTCCTTGGCATTTGGATAGTGAAGAGCACTGAGACTCCCGACATGACAGTCTTTTCAAAACTCATCCTCATCTATTGCCTTGCCCTGTCGCTCGAGCCCCCTATCAGCCGCATCATCCAAGCTACAGGTCAGATCCGGAAATATCAGGTATGCGTAGGCGTCATCACACTGTCATTCATCCCAATTGCTGCCTTGGCTCTGTGGATGGGTGCATCAGCACCTTCTACATTAGTGATACAAATCTCTGTGCTTGCAATAGCACAAGTAGTCCGGATTATCATAGCCCACGGACAAGTGGGATTGAGCTACAGAACCTACCTTTCTGAAGTAGCAATCCCTATCATCAAGACATCCGCTGTGGCTCTACCATCATATTTCTTTCTGGAGAATCTGGCTCCGATTGTCCCAGGCATCTGGGGAATACTCCTCAACACGGTTCTTGCCGGAATATGGGGCCTTTTCATCGGAGGATTGATTGGCCTCAACAAAGGGGATCGGGAAATGATCATGGAAATGATATCCAAGAAAATCAAGCATCATCACTCTTAAGAACCTGACTCTTATAATGTGGAATCTATTTAAACTGACCAACTTATTCTGGCTGCTGTCTTCTACTTATATCTGGATCACTTCCACCTTCAATCAAGGACCGATTCTGATAGTAGTCAACCTGCTGATGGTAGTATGCTTAGGAATGATGCCTATCAAATTCAAATTCGACGCTCTGCTTGGCAGGGTGATGGCGGCAATAATCCTTATTGGCCTATGGTTTCTTTGGATTGATGGCCCGGTAATGGGATTGATCACCATCCTGATGTATCTGCCGGTCATTTGGCTGCTGCAACTTCCGTTTGAATACAAGGAGGAATTGCTACGGTTCACTACCAAATGGTATGCCATACTTCTTATTCCTGCTCTTCTCACATATTGGTTGGCTTTATTCATCAGTTTGCCATCTTTAGGACAGTTTGTGCATCCCAATTATGTGCCTTACACCAATTACGGTTTTTACATCAAGACCACTTGGGATACGGGATTCCTCGTCCGCTTCAATGCTTTCTTCCTCGAACCCGGACATCAGGCTCTTCTAAGCACATTTATCCTGATCGCCAACAGATATCGCTTCAAGACCTGCCCATGGCTTTGGGTGCTCGTGGTCAGTATCATATTCTCTTTCTCTCTTGCCGGGTATCTGCTGGCCACTACTGGCTACATACTTCTTAAAGTCAACACTGTCATCAAGGCCATGATTGTCGGCGTGATAGGTGCGATGGTCGTTGGATTCGCAATAAACTGGAGTGGTGGCGAGAATGCCATGAACGACCTTATTATCAAACGTCTTGAGCAAGATGAAAGCAAGGGCATAAAGGGAAACAACCGAGTCGACCAAAATACCGACCACACTTTTGCCAAGGCCGTAAAAAACCATGACCTGTGGATGGGCGTGAAAGAAAAGACAAATATGAAGCTTATAGCTGGAGCCGGCTACAAGATTTACATCATCAATTACGGGCTGATTGGAGCATTTCTCGCATTGATTCTATATCTCTCCATCATCCCTTCACGGCCCGATTATCGCTATACGATAGCATTCCTGATTGTCTTAATCCTATGCTTTATGCAAAGGGCCTATCCTGCATGGTATTCCTGGCTGTTCCCTTACGTGACAGGTATATATATTGCCAAAGGAGAAAAAGACCGAAAACGTTTACAAGAAGCTGACTCATTATGAAACGCCGCGCCATAATAATTCTTCTTTTTACTCCACTCTACTTATTCTTCTCAGTCAGAGGCACGAAAATCCTTAGAAGAGAAGTCAGAGCTTGGCTTAATGTCCTCCCACTCCCCTCGTCTTCGAGCCTCTACATTAATTCAATTGAACTTATGAGCCGGTTTCCTGAGTTCAGGACCCTGCTTTATTACAGATATAAGATCAATGAATTCAATCCGATTCGTCGCCTGTATCCCGGACAGATGATGTCGATCAGTTGTCCTGACGTTGGCGAAGGCCTCGTGATTCAACATGGCTTCGGCACTCGCATAGGTTGCTCCAAAATGGGAAAAGACTGCCAAGTATGGCAAGGTGTCACAATCGGGAAAATCCGGAGTGGACTTGAAGAGCCACGCCCTATTATCGGCAACAACGTCAAGATATATGCCAACTCTCTTGTACTCGGAGGCGTGACAATCGGCGACAATGTAATCATCGGAGCTGCCTCAGTAGTGCTTAAGTCGGTGCCGGCAAATTGCACGGTTGTAGGCAGTCCTGCAAGGATAGTGAAACAACGGCAACAAGAACAAAACTTACACACAACCTCGCAAATTGAAGCATAATTCTCTTAGTTTTGTCAATTTGGAATTATTATGACAAACGCCTCCTTGTTTTTTCCCTTTGAAAAAGGAGCTCAACCATAAGAAAAACATATTAATTTTTTGACGCAAATACAATAAACGACGGAATTTCTACATTATATTATTATGTAAGGGAGGATTCTTCCTATAAATCTATGAAGTCAAGCCCATCTTCAGAAAAGATTCTCCCTGCAAATAATTAAAATGACAAAAGTTGCTATAATAGGCACTCAAGGTGTCCCTGCAAAATACGGAGGCTTCGAAAGCCTTGTCGAAAATCTTCTTGGCGATAATTGCCCGGAAGATGTAGAATATACGGTTTTCTGCTCCGGTAAGGATATGCAGGAACATTTGTTGTATTACAAAGGGGCTAAACTTAAATATATTCCTCTTAAAGCCAATGGCGTACAATCCGTCCCCTATGATATCCTTTCTCTTTGTAAGGCTCTCAACGGATATGATGTAGTGCTTGTGCTCGGAGTCTCCGGATGCCTGTTCTTGCCGGTGTTTTGCTTGCTTAATTCCAAGAAACTCATCATAAACATTGATGGAATGGAATATAAGCGCGACAAATGGGGAAAGTTTGCCAAGAAAATCCTGAAGATTTCTGAGGCGATGGCCGTAAAATATGCAGATGTGGTCATCACCGACAATAAGGCCATACAAAAATACGTGGCTGAGGAATATGGGAAAGAATCAAAATTGATAGCATACGGCGGCGACCACGTGCTCCGGACTCTCCCAGATGAATTTGTAGATGCTACCTTAAATAAATATGGCTTGAAAAAGAATCATTACGCAATTGCTGTTTGCCGCATAGAGCCGGAAAACAATTGCGAAATGGTGCTTAATGCTTTCTCTAAGTCAGACAAGACTTTGGTATATATAGGCAACTGGGACCATAGTGCTTATTCTCAAGAACTTCACGAGAAATATTCCAAGTATCCCAATATCAAGATGCTCAATGCAATATATGATCTCGACGTGCTTTATGCCCTTCGCAGCAATGCCGGTTTGTATGTGCATGGACATAGTGCAGGGGGAACAAACCCTTCTCTCGTGGAAGCAATGTTTTTCGGGATCCCAATTATTTCATACGATGTCGTGTTTAACCGCGCCACTACACAAGATCAAGCCTATTATTTCAAGGGTACCGATAGCTTGCTCGAGATTATAAAACGTTCTGATCTTGATGGAACCAGAATGAAGGAGATAGCCGAAAAAAATTATACATGGAAAGCTATTTCTGCTCAATACGCTAATTTATATAAACAAAAATAGATTATGAAAGGCATTGTGCTTGCCGGAGGCTCCGGCACCAGACTATACCCGATCACTAAAGGAATCAGTAAGCAGCTGCTCCCTATTTTTGACAAACCGATGGTCTACTACCCCATCTCTACGCTAATGCTTGCAGGAATCAGAGATATCCTTATCATCTCCACCCCACAGGATCTTCCGGGATTCCGTCGGCTTCTCGGTGATGGGTCAGACTACGGAGTAAAGTTCTCTTACGCTGAGCAGCCCTCACCCGACGGATTGGCCCAAGCCTTTATAATTGGTCGCGAATTCATCGGCAACGACAGTGTATGCCTCGTGCTTGGCGACAATATATTCCATGGCCCAAACTTCGCACATGTACTTAAAGAAGCTGTTGATGATGCTGAGCAACGCAATAAAGCAACTGTCTTCGGTTATTGGGTCAACGATCCTGAAAGATACGGCGTGGCAGAATTTGACAAAGAGGGCAATTGCCTATCAATAGAAGAAAAACCAGCCAACCCAAAGTCTAATTACGCAGTGGTTGGACTTTACTTCTACCCAAATAAGGTGGTAGATGTAGCTCAGAATATAAAACCTTCTGCTCGTGGAGAGCTCGAGATCACCACAGTCAATCAAGAGTTTCTCAAAGATGGAGAGCTCAAGGTCCAGACTCTTCCGAGAGGATTCGCTTGGCTCGACACCGGAACCCACGATTCCCTTGCTGAAGCTTCTATTTATGTTGAGGTGCTTGAAAAAAGACAGGGACTGAAAATCGGATGTCTTGAAGGGATTGCTTACAGCCAATATTGGATTTCCAAGGAAAAGCTGCAGGAGCTCGCTAAGCCCATGCTCAAGAATCAATACGGACAGTATCTAATGAAGATTGCAGAAGATGGAAATTTTAGACACTGAAATTGAAGGACTTAAGATCATTAAGCCAAAGGTCTTCAACGATGCCAGAGGTTATTTTTTCGAATCGTACTCTAAAAAACTGTTCGACCATGAAGTGGCCGAAGTAAATTTTGTCCAGGACAACGAGTCATCTTCCTCATATGGAGTGATACGCGGTCTTCATTTCCAGAAGCCACCATATTGCCAGGCAAAACTCGTAAGATGCGTAAAGGGGAAGGTGCTTGACGTAGCTGTCGACATACGTAAGGGCTCACCCACCTACGGGAAGCATGTGGCCGTGGAAATGACCGAAGACAATCATATACAGTTTTTCATCCCTCACGGATTCGCCCATGGGTTTGCAGTGCTGAGCGAAACTGCCATATTCCAGTATAAGTGCGACAACTACTATCATCCGGAATCTGACGGCGGCATCTCGCTACTCGACCCAAATCTTGGAATAGACTGGCGCGTAGACCTCGATAAGGCAATCTTATCCGATAAGGATAAGAGGCATCCTTTATTGGCGGATTTCGACTCTCCATTTATTTTCTGACCTAATATTCTTCGACGCCATGCCGAAACGTAAGGAAATAAAAGTACTTTTCGTCACCCATTACAGGGAACTGTTAGGAGCAAATAATTCTCTCTTGCAGCTCATTTTGGAACTTCGTGACATGGGGATTATCCCGACAGTGCTTCTTCCTGACTATGAGATTCAGGCTGGCAATGACTTGGGTCTTGAACTTGACAAGCATGGCATTGAGCATAGGGAGGCTAAAATCAGATTTGACAAGCATCCCGATTGGAAATTGGCTGTAGTAAGCTATTTCCGCACTCTCCTCTTCAGGAAGAGTGCAGCCAACGCAGTCAAAGGTCTTGATTTCGACATCATCCATTCCAACTCCAGCACTATCAGCGTCGGTGCATATCTTGCAAGAAAACTCAAAAGGCCTCACGTATGGCACTTGAGAGAATTCGGGAATCTTGATTATGGGTATAAGACACCGTTTGGGAAATGGTATCAGAAGATTATGTACGCCGGCAACAACTATTTCATTGCCATATCTGAAAATATAAAAAGACATTTTGAAAATTGGACAGGATCTCAAGAGATTCGCGTTATATACAATGGCATAAAATCATCACTGAAACGAATGCCAGCAACAACCGGAGTTGTTGAAATATGTATAGTAGGTTTTATTCGTCCAGAAAAAGGTCAGATGGAACTGATTGAAGCAATCGATGATCTCGTCAATAAAAGAAATATCCGGAATCTACACGTCACTGTGATAGGCAAGGGCGACGATTCTTATGAAGAAAAAATCAAGCTTTTCATCAAGGAGCACGACCTTACTGAATTTGTGACAATAGCTGGCAGACGCAACGATGTCCCTGAACTGCTTACAAAAATGGATATCGGCGTCATGGCTTCTTCTCATGAAGCTTTTGGAAGAGTTACTGTGGAATATATGATGACTGGCCTCGCAGTGGTGGCTTCTGATGGCGGTGCCAACAAAGAGATTGTAGAAGATGGCAAGACCGGACTAATCTACAAGGGCGGGAATCCCGTTTCGCTGTCTAATAAACTTGAATTGCTGATTAAAGACCCAGAATTCAGGGAGAAGATGGCTCATGACGGCCAAATATATGCGGAAGAGAATTTTTCTTCAGAAGCCAATAGCCACGCTATATTTCAACTATACAACGATTTACTGAATTCAAAATGAAAATATCCGTAGTCACAGTTTGTTTCAATGCCGCCGACCTGATTGAGGAGACAATCAAGTCTGTGGCATGTCAGACCTACGGCGATGTGGAATATATCGTAATCGACGGATTGTCGACAGATGGCACGACGGATATTATCAAAAAATATGATACGGAGCTGTCTTATTGGATAAGCGAAAAAGACAAAGGTATATATGATGCCATGAATAAAGGTATAGAAGCAGCCACTGGCGACTATATCATCTTCATGAATGCCGGCGACAAGTTTGCCGACCGAAACGTCCTTGCCAACGTGGCAACTCACCTCGGCAATCATACCGTCGTATCTGGCCACTGGAACAGATGCTATGCCAATGGGAAAGTGAAATCCGCTTCGCCCAAGGCATTGGAATCTTTTAAGGTGGAAATGCCTATTTGTCATCAAGCCACATTCGTCAGACTTCCTTATCACAAGAAGAATCCATTCGACACATCGTTCAGACTTAGTGCCGATTATGATTTCTTCTATAAAGCTTGGAGACACAATGAGTCTTTCAATTATATTGATGAAGTTATTGTAAATTTTCTTGAAGCTGAGGGAATTTCTACCGATAATATATCAGAATCGGTAATGGAACGGGGAAAAGCATGGAAGGGAGAGAAAAATCTTATCCTTCGCAATTTGAATCTGAAATATCAAATTTGCAGAATCAAGACTGTCAAATTCTTAAAATCAATAACACCCTACTCGAGATGAGATTATTAGTCGACTGCCATTGTTTTGACGCCGGCGAGACACAAGGTCTCA
The DNA here is from genome assembly GCA_001701075.1 of Bacteroidales bacterium GP3. Taxonomy (GTDB): domain Bacteria; phylum Bacteroidota; class Bacteroidia; order Bacteroidales; family Muribaculaceae; genus Lepagella. The sequence continues at coordinate 18,363 of DAAK01000111.1, forward strand.
ATACCTATATCCGCTGTCTCTACAAATCACTGATATCAATCGCAGATGATATCACATTTGTATTTGCAGCCCAGAATCTTCCGAACATCAAACGACTTTTTGGACATCGAAAGAATATTGAATATGTAAGATTAGGCGATCATTCCAGACTCTATCGCCTGTCGGTAGAATACCCACGCATCATCCAAAAATATAAAATTGACGTCGCGCATTTTCAATATATTGCTCCTTGGGTAGCCACATGCAAAACGATTGTGACTGTCCACGACATTCTATTTGAAGATTACCCTCAATTCTTCCCATTCTCCTACAAAGTATCAAGGCATTTCCTGTTCAAAGAATCAGCAAAACGGGCAAATATGTTGCTGACAGTGTCAGACTATTCCCGAAAGAGAATTTCTGAAGTATATAATATTCCAGAAAAGGACATATATATCACACATAATGGAGTGAGCAACGATTTCCGTAAGCTGGATACGGAAGCTTGCGAGAACTATATTAACGAGACATTCGGCATTTCAAACTATATTCTTTACGTAAGCCGCTTTGAACCGCGTAAGAAGCAAGTGACGCTTCTCAGGGCATATAAAGAGCTGAGACTCGACCGCAAGGGTGTGGAGCTCGTCTTTATCGGAATCAAATCCATCCCGGACCCTCAATTCGTGCAAGAATATGAAGAATGTAGCGAGGAACTTAAAAGCCATATCCACATTCTAAATCATGTGCCTTATGCCGAACTCCTTAAGTGGTATGCAGGAGCAAGGCTCTTTGTGTATCCTTCTGAAGCTGAAGGATTCGGCATTCCTCCTCTTGAAGCCGGTGCTTGCGGTGTCCCAGTGATATGCAACAACAAGACTGCAATGGGCGATTTCACCTTCTTCGGAGACAATCTCATTTCGACCGACAATCCGAAGATCCTAAATTCTCGCATTCTCGAACTTCTCGAAGAGGGCAAAAACGAGGAAAAGCTCTCCAAGATCAGAGAAGATATTTTCCGAAATTATTCGTGGAACATAATAGCTCGCGATTTTTACGATAGATTAAAATCATATTTCCTAAAGAAATGAATATTCTGATAACTGGAGCCAACGGGCAATTGGGCAACTGTATGCGTAACGCTGTCTCCAACAACCATCAACCATCAACCAACAACTATTATTTCACTGATGTTGCCGAACTTGACATCACCAATAAGGATGCCGTGAAGAAAGCTGTTGAAGACAACGATATCAATGTCATTGTCAACTGTGCCGCATACACAAATGTGGATAAAGCTGAATCAGACTCTGAATTTGCTGAGCGCCTGAACGCCAAGGCAGTAAGAAATCTTGCTGATGCTGTAAATGCTAACGATGGAACTCTGATTCATATCTCCACCGACTACGTCTTCGGGGGATCGCTCGGCAACACGCCGCGCACTGAGAAGGAGCCAACTAATCCCACTGGTGTATATGGGGTGACAAAGCTCCATGGTGAGCAGCAGATTGAGGAATCCGGTGTAAAGGCTATCATTTTCCGCACTGCATGGCTATATTCGGAATATGGCAAAAACTTCGTGAAGACAATGAAGGAGCTCACTGCAACCCGTCCTCAACTGAAAGTCGTTTTCGATCAAGTCGGGACCCCGACTTATGCCCAGGATCTTGCAAATGCCATTTTCTCGATTATAGAAAACAGCCAAATGAATGGCAATGAAGGCATCTATCATTATTCCAACGAGGGCGTATGCTCATGGTACGACTTCACAAAAGCCATAGCAGAAGCTACAGGCAACACCTTGTGCGATATTCAGCCTTGCCATAGCAATGAATTTCCTTCACCTGTAGTTAGACCCTCTTATTCCGTCCTTGACAAAACCAAATTTAAGGAAACATTCAATTTAAAAGTACCTTATTGGACCGATTCTTTAAAAAAATGTATCGAAAATCTGCCTAAATAATGATTTTTCATGATTTTTTATTTCTATTTTTTTGAAGAATCACTTGAATATTTGAGGGAGATTCATAAAATTTGCACATTATACCTAAAATATCTAAACACCATGCAAACTCAATTCGTCGACAGTTCATCTAAATTTAGCACAGATAAGCTAAAAATCTGCGTGATGGGTCTTGGTTACGTTGGACTCCCTCTCGCCAGACTTTTCTCTACCAAATTCTCAACAGTAGGTTACGATATTAACCAAAACCGTGTTGATGCCCTAAATGCCGGTCATGATGCAAGTCTTGAAGTCTCTGACGACATCCTCCGGGAAGCTTTGAATATACACGGACTTAAGTGCACTGCCGACATCGACGATATAAGAGATTGCAATTTCTATGTAATTGCGGTTCCAACTCCTATCGACGCCAACAACCAGCCTGACCTCATCCCGATCATAAACACTTCAAAGACTGTTGGTAGCGTGCTTTCTGAAGGCGATATAGTTGTCTATGAATCCACTGTTTATCCAGGTGTGACTGAGGATATTTGTGTCCCTATTCTTGAAGAGGAAAGCGGGCTTAAATTCAATAAGGATTTCTTTTGCGGGTATTCCCCCGAACGAATAAATCCCGGAGACAAGCAACACACTGTAGAGAAAATCAAGAAAATTACTTCTGGATCAACGCCTGAAGTAGCTGATTTTGTCGACAAAGTATATAATTCCGTACTTATTAATGGTACTCATAGAGCTTCTTCCATTAAGGTTGCAGAGGCTGCCAAAGTTATTGAAAACGCTCAGAGAGACGTGAATATCGCTTTCTTCAATGAGCTTTCACGAATCTTTAACGCCTTGGGCATTAACACAAAAGATGTCATTGAGGCTGCTGGCTCAAAATGGAATTTCATAAAGTTAATGCCTGGACTTGTCGGAGGACATTGCATTTCCGTCGACCCTTATTATCTTATTCACAAAGCTAAGGAATACGACATAACACCAGAATTGCTTGTCTCAGCTCGAAAGATAAATGAATCTATGGGGCCATATGTTGCAATTCGCACTATCGATGTGATGAACCGTAAAGGAATCATGGTGAAAGATGCCGAAATCCTTATCCTTGGAATCACTTTCAAAGAAAATTGCCCTGATATCCGAAACACAAAAGTCGCAAGTATCTTCAACACCCTTAAGGAATACACGCCCAACATTTCTGTAGCGGATCCTTGGGCAAATCCCGAAACTGTGGAAAGAATTCTTGGAATTAAACTTACTGATTCAAGTCCTGAATTGTTAAAAGGGAAGTTTGATGCTGTAATACTCGCTGTAGGACATCGCGAATTTGTTGATGTAAATGTACGTTCTCTTCTTAAAGATCCAGAAAAAGGTGTTGTGTTTGATGTCAAAAGCATCCTTCCTGTAGGTATTGCCGACGCAACTCTCTAATCGAAATCTCTATAAATGATTATTATATGAAGAATATTCTTATAACTGGTGGTGCCGGATTCATTGGAAGCCATGTAGTCCGGCTCTTCGTAAATAAATATCCTGACTATAACATTGTCAACCTCGACAAATTGACCTATGCCGGCAACCTTGCCAATCTAAAGGATATCGAAAACAAACCAAACTATACTTTTGTACGCGCTGACATTGCTGATCTTGATGAGATGCGACGCATCGTCAAGGAATACAAGATAGATGGCATTATACATCTGGCAGCTGAAAGCCATGTGGACAGATCAATAAAAGACCCCTTCACTTTCGCTCGCACCAACGTGATGGGCACTCTCGCTCTCCTTCAGGCGGCTAAAGAATACTGGGATACTCTTCCGGAGAAATATGAAGGGAAACGTTTTTATCATATCTCGACCGATGAGGTGTATGGAGCCCTTGAACTCACTCATCCAGAAGGCGTCCCCGCTCCTTTCACAACCAAGGCTTCCAGTGAAGACGATATGGCATATGGCACAGAATTCTTCCTGGAGACTACAAAATACAATCCTCACTCTCCATATTCTGCCTCCAAGGCAAGCAGCGACCATTTCGTACGCGCATACCATGATACCTATGGTATGCCTACCATCGTCACCAATTGCTCCAATAATTATGGTCCTTACCAATTCCCTGAGAAGCTGATACCACTATTCATCAACAACATCCGTCATGGCAAACCACTTCCAGTCTACGGCAAGGGTGAGAATGTACGAGACTGGCTGTTCGTGGAAGATCATGCACGTGCCATCGATCTTATCTTCCACAAAGGCAAGATTGCTGACACATACAATATCGGTGGATTCAATGAATGGAAAAATATCGACCTTATCAAGGTGATCATCAAGACTGTCGACCGTCTCCTCGGCAATCCTGAAGGACACTCTGAAAAGCTGATTACATTCGTCACAGACCGTCTTGGTCATGATATGCGCTATGCCATCGATAGCCGAAAACTTCAGGCTGAACTCGGTTGGGAGCCAAGCCTTCAGTTTGAAGAAGGTATTGAAAAGACTGTTCGTTGGTATCTTGACAATCAGGAATGGATGGACAACATTACATCCGGCGATTACGAACGCTACTACGACGACATGTATAAAAACAGATAATTCTCATCCCTAATAAAATAAAAGGAGACCGCCAAAGCTAATATCGCTCGGGCGGTCTCCTTTTTTTTATTATCAGCTAAGCGATTTGGTCAGATAAATAAATTGTTCTACCGAGAGTCGCTCCGGACGCTCCTTAAGAATCGGATCTTCAAGAAGAGGGCTACTGGGAGGGATCATTCCCGACAGCGAATTTCTAAGTGTCTTACGTCTTTGACCAAAAGCTGTCTTTACGACTGTCTTGAATTTCCTCTCATCTACTCCAAGCTCAGTACGTGAATTGCGAGTGAGTCTTAAAACTCCACTCCTCACTTTCGGTGAAGGAGAGAACACTCCTGGCTCCACAGTGAAAAGATATTCACAATCATACCATGCCTGAAGCAGAACCGACAGAATACCGTAGACTTTAGACCCAGGGCCTGAGCATATTCGCTCTGCCACTTCTTTCTGCAGCATTCCGGCTATTACAGGAATTTTTTCGCGATATTCCAATGCCCGGAAGAATATCTGCGACGAGATATTGTAAGGATAGTTGCCAATCAAGGCGATTTCTCCTGGTGCTATTTCATTGAGATCAAGACGAAGGAAATCTCCTTCTATCACATTGATTCCTTTCTTATATTTATTAAGATATTCCACACTTTCGTGATCTATCTCTATTGCTGTCACATCTCGACCCGCAGCTACAAGATAATCCGTCAGCACCCCCATTCCAGGGCCGATCTCCACTACCGGTAAGGATCCCCAAACAGAAGCTTTCTCAGATCCACAGACCTGAGAAAGTTCCTTTGAGGATATTGTATCCGCTATTTTTTCGGCAGTGAGCAGATCTGTCAGGAAATGCTGACCCAATGCCTTTTTTGCTTTTACTTCCATTGTTTGCATTTTGCGTTTCGCGTATTGCGTTTCGCGATACGCGCCAAGCGCTACGCCTTACTCTTACTTAAGGCCGACTTTCTTTGCAATATCATTTGGCACTGCCGACTTATTGACCATGACATCAATAGTCTTTTCAAGGAAATACGGCTCTGACACATAAAGATATCCACCATAAAGTTGGTTTGTGTCCCATGAATTCTTCACCTTATAATAGCGATTGCCTTCCTGATCAGTAGCATAACCTACGATCACCATCCCATGGTCGTCTGTAGTCTCTCTGTTTTCGAATGTACGCTGACGGTCTTCCTGACTGATTGTACGCTCTTTTACAGGGCCCTTGATATCATACTGCATGGCATCACGGTCGGAATCTGAAAGCTGAGTCCAACGTGCCACTTCAGCATTGTCCATATTCTCCTTTGCTTTCTTTTCAGGAAGCAGAGCATACCCTTTGCGCCATTTAAATCCTTTCTCGCTCACGTCAGCAGCCCAACCTACAGTATAACCATTGTCAAGAGCTTCATCTACGATTCTCTTCATTTCATCCATAGGCACATTGATGCTCTCTGCCCAAAGCCAATTATCGGCAATCTCAAGTGCAAATGGCTTGTAGAAAGGATGATGAGTGTAGCTTGTGAATGAAACATACTCATCAGGCACGATATTCATAGCCTTTGCAAATGACTCCGGAGTATAAGACTTTCCGTTATAGGTGAAACTTTCTACTGCTGGGCCCATATAGGCGTCAAGAATAGCGACAAATCCCGGAAGCCAAGCTGTAGATAGCTTTCGGTTGGGGTTCTTGTTGATGGCATTCAGATATGCCTCAAGAGCCTCTGCCATCTCATAATGTGAGTGTTTGTCTTCTCCATAATTAAGACCGGCATACACTTCCTCAGGCACTGCCCCATAGTTCTCGATTGCATAGACAACGTCAGCGAATGAACCACCCTGTGCAAAATTAATCTTTCCGCCAGTGCTGATATATTTCTTTGCCTTGTCGATATAGCAGTTGCGTACAGTCCACATCTCTGAAAGGTCAAGTTCCGGACCACCCTTGCGCATTACGTCATCTTCTACCATTGATGTCCCGGAGAATGCCCAACATGTACCAGACTTGTTCTGATCTTTAACTGAACCGGTCTTATTGACCTTTACATCTGTAAACTTGAATCCTGTAGAATCAGGAATCTCGATTTTCGGGTCTGCCTGCTTAGCCTGATATTTGTCCATATACGTGGCTCCGCAAGACAAGGCTCCTGTCGCAACTACTGCGAGTGTAAGTAATAATTTCATTTGTTTAGTTTTTATTGTTGTTGTTTTGTAATTTCCTTGATCGATGGGCCCGCAATCCAACAGGCCACGAAAGTTGTCAGACAGCACACCATCACAAACCAGAAATAGGGTTCAAACACATTCCCATCACTGAATCCGCTTATTCCAAAATCAGCTATCTTCTCAAAAATCCAGCCGGCAGCCATACCGGGTATCATTATCCCAGCCATTGAGAAAGCTATGCAGAAAGCATAGTGTGAGGTCTCAGACTCTCCTCGGGCAAAATAGATCATATACATCATCAAAGCCGTCAGACCAAATCCATATCCGAACTGCTCAAAACCTACTGCCACACATATAAGTGAAAAGCCAGACTGTGGCCAAATCGCAAGAAGACAGTAGACCACACATGGAAGCGCAAGCGAGGCTGCCATAGGCCATATCCAACGTCGAAGACCTCCATGGCCGATAGCTATGCCTCCTAACACTCCTCCAGCCAACAAAGCTATCACTCCTACTGTGCCGTTAGCGAAGCCTATCTCTGTGAGGGAAAGACCAAGTCCTCCTTCATCAAGTGGAGATTTCATGAAAATTGCCACCATCTTTGTGCACATTGCTTCAGGCAGTCGGAACAGAAGCATAAAGGCCAATGCGGCTGCAATATGTTTCTTTTTAAAGAAGGTGACAAAAGTCATACAGAAGTCGCGCACGATTCCTGTTGGTGTAGAGGCACCGGTCGGATGATCATCGGAAAGCTTTGGAAGTGCTTGAGTATGCCAAAGCCAAATACAAAAGAATACAGCTGTCAGGCAATAGAAGACTATTGCCCATGAGCCGGCAGGTTGCATTCCGCGGCTCTCGAGCCACCCTGCCAATAGAGTCAGTCCTCCTTGTCCAAGTACTGTCGCAACCTTATAAAAAGTAGAACGAATGCCTACGAAGTCAGCCTGCTGCTTCTCTGAAAGCGCCAGCATATAGAAGCCATCTGCCGCTATATCGTGCGTTGCAGAAAAGAATGCCATGCATGCGAAGACACTGAGTGTGGATGCGAAAAAGAATGAGGTAGGCAGACACAATGCCACAGCAAGCATGCACATCGTCATCAGCAACTGCATAGCCAATGTCCAGCGACGCTTTGTCGAAAAGATGTCGACAAACGGACTCCAGAACGGGCGTATCATCCATGGAAGCGACAGAAGTCCCGTCCATGCTGTAATCTCAGGGATAGAGATTCCAAGCTCACAGTAAAACAGCACAGGAAGCGTGTTTACAGCACAATAAGGGATTCCCTCAGCTATATATAGCGAGGGAATCCATTTCCATGGGGAGTTAAAGCCATTTTTCTTCATTCTAATTCATATGGCATCTGGCCTCTGACCTCTGGCATCTTTCAAGCAAGAGGACAACGGGGCTTGATCTGCTTGAAGAAATCATTGCCCTTATTGTCTACGAGTATGAATGCCGGGAAGTTTTCTACCTCAATCTTCCAGATTGCTTCCATACCGAGTTCAGGATATTCGAGGAGCTCTACGTTCTTGATAGAATTCTTGGCAAGGATAGCTGCCGGCCCACCTATCGAGCCAAGGTAGAAGCCGCCATGCTTCTTGCAGGCATCCGTCACTTGCTGAGAGCGATTGCCCTTTGCTATCATTATCATTGAGCCGCCTGCTGCCTGGAACTGATCTACATATGAGTCCATACGTCCTGCAGTTGTCGGGCCGAATGAGCCTGAAGGAAGACCTTCCGGTTTCTTTGCGGGTCCTGCATAGTAGATTGGATGCTCCTTAAGATAGTCGGGCATAGGTTCGCCTGCATCAAGACGCTCCTTGATCTTGGCATGTGCTATGTCACGGCCCACTATGATGGTTCCCTTGAGAGAAAGACGTGTAGATACCGGATACTTGTTAAGGTCGGCGAGCACTTCTTCCATCGGGCGGTTGAGATCGATCTCAATCACTTCTCCCTCTCCTGCCTGACGAAGTTCTACTGGGATAAGTTCACCGGGATTTTCGTCAAGTTTCTCAATCCAAAGACCATCTTTATTAATCTTAGCCTTCACATTGCGGTCGGCAGAGCAACTTACACCCATTCCGACAGGGCAAGATGCGCCATGACGCGGAAGACGGATCACTCTGACATCATGTGCAAAATATTTGCCTCCGAACTGTGCTCCAAGTCCGATGCAGTGAGCAGCCTCAAGAAGTTCCTTCTCAAGCTCTACATCACGGAATGCACGTCCATATTCATTTCCTGTTGTAGGAAGATTGTCGAAATATTTCACGGATGCTTTCTTGACAACCTCAAGGTTCTTCTCAGCACTCGTACCTCCAATCACAAATGCGATATGATAAGGAGGACATGCTGCTGTGCCAAGCGTCTTCATCTTTTCAATCAAGAAGGGGACAAGCGTCTTCTTGTTGAGTATTGCCTTGGTTTCCTGATAGAGATAAGTCTTGTTGGCGGAGCCACCACCTTTAGCTACAAACAGGAACTTGTATTCATTTCCTTCAGTAGCGTGGATATCGATCTGTGCAGGAAGGTTGCAACCCGTGTTTACCTCATCATACATGGTGAGAGGGGCATTCTGAGAATAGCGGAGATTATTCTCTGTATAAGTCTTATACACTCCGAGAGAGATCTTCTCCTCATCGTTGCATCCTGTCCATACCTGCTGACCCTTGTATGCAGCGCAGATTGATGTGCCGGTATCCTGGCAGAAAGGAAGTACTCCCTTTGCTGCAATTTCGGCATTGCGGAGCATGGTGAGTGCAACAAACTTGTCGTTTTCAGATGCTTCAGGATCATGTAGGATCTTTGCCACCATCTCATTGTGTTCTCTGCGGAGCATGAATGAGCAGTCATGAGAAGCGACATTTGCAATAATGGTGAGGGCTTCAGGATCCACCACGAGCATTTCGTGGCCATTCCAGTCCTCTGTCTTTACATAATCTTTAGTGATGAGCTTGTATTCCGTAGTGTCGGGGCCAAGCTCAAAAGGCTTTTGATAATGGAAGGGTTTTGTTGCCATCGTTTAGTTATATATGTTATTGTTTCTATTGATTTTGATTCTATTCATTCATTATTGTCATTAATCTTGCCATCTGGCATCCGGACTCAGCAATCAGCGGCCAGTCATGGAGCCAATCTCAAGCAATGCCCCGGTCATTGGATCGAACACTGCAAATGAAGGTTCTTTCTTATCTGTAAAGAGATTAGGATCCAATCCAAACGTCATGCCTAGTTGCGACATCTGAATCTCTTTCTGGAAAAGATTCTTGCCAAGAGTAGATATAGTCACCTGAGCACTGCCGGGAATATTATAGATCACAGCATTCTTGGGAAGTTTCTTCACCTCCCCCTTTGCGTCAACCGGCAAAGAAGCCTCATTGATGGTCTCAATCTGTATATATACCGGGTCGCCTGAAAGATCATCAGAGTCGACGAAACCTGCAAAATCTGACATTCGGAAAAGAATCTCATTGGAATCTCCATCGGGGATAAATGTGAATTTTCGTGTCACGGTCTCTGTCGTTACACTCCCGGTAAAAGCTGCCGTAAGAGCAGCTTCCTGTTGTCCGAGCGATGCAAGCATAAGCTCCATCTGCTTGCCATCGGCTGGCATTGAATCTGCAGTCCCGCGAGTAAGCGAGAGTTTTGATTCTCTCACTTCCATAAGTGACTCAGCCAAGAGCTGAGCTTGCTTGGCAGAACTTTTGGATGCCACGAAATCTTCATCTACGAAATCAAGATATTCATTACCTGTAGGCCAGTTCACTTTCTCCGCACTTACTGCATTACCTGTGCGCCCAGATGCCGGAGCTGATACTTCTTTATTTATTGCCAAGAGCATTCCATTAGAATCCACTGTGATTGATGTAAGTGCCCCGGGACGAAGCTGCATGAGATATTGCGTATTAGAATCTGACACACCATAGGGACGCACCTTTACATCCGTGATTTGCCACTTCTCGTAGTCTTCCGCTATCGCCTTTTCAGTTCCTATCGACTTCTTGGCATAAAGATAATAGGGACCTTTCTTGCCTACCTGATGGGAAGCAGTCACTTCTATTTCCAGGGCAGTTGTAGGCAAAGAATATACGAGCCCATACTCATTATTCTTTTCAGCGGTCAATACCTTAGTAGTCTGAGCTACCATAGATGAAAATGCTATCAAAAAAGCATTCAATAATATTGTCTTTTTCATACTTTTAAATCTTACGTTCTATAACGTCTCTGATCGCCCTGCCGAGACGATCCGAGATATCTGATGCTACCACTCCGTATTCCCCTATCTCCTCCGAAGCAATGTCGCCAGCTCGTCCATGTATAAAGACTCCGAGAGCAGCAGCATTTTCTGGTTGGATACCCTGAGCCAAGAATCCGGCTATTACCCCTGTAAGCACATCTCCGGCGCCTGCCGTGGCCATGCCGGCGTTACCGGTAGAGTTAAAATATACAAGCTGATTTCCGCTTGGACGCACGATCATAGTATGATGGCTCTTCAGAACTATAATTATTTCGTACAGTTTTGCCACTTCTATTGCCTTCTTCAGACGTTGCTCCGACGTCGGTTGATCTCCGAAAAGACGGTCAAATTCCCCGATATGTGGAGTGATTATAGTCCGCGGAGGAAGCATCGAGAGCAACGAGGGACGCTTCACGATGCAGTTGAGGGCATCTGCATCAAGCACTAACGGAGATTTACATGTCTTAAGCAATGACTCAAGGGCATTCACTGTCAAGTCATTCGTTCCGAGACCTGGACCCACAGCAACGGCCTGATGTGTATGGTGAAGGCTCATGTCGCTGATCACCCTCTCATTGCGGTCAGGTTCAAACATAGCTTCTGGCACTGCTGTTTGAAGTATAGTGACTCCCGTCCGCGGGGCATGTACCGTAGCTAAGCCTGCCCCACACTTAAGTGACGCCTTGGCACAAAGCACGGCTGCTCCCATCATACCCATACTTCCGGCAAAAATCATAACTGATCCATAATCACGCTTAGCGCTGAATGGATTACGGGGACGGAGAAGCTTATATATGGTGCGTCCTTCAACTAGCAACCAGTCAGACTTCATGCTCTTGAGTGCTTTCCTGTCAAGACCTATATCAAGCACCACCAACTCTCCGATTATATCTGCATGTTCACTGAAAAAGAATGAAAGCTTAGGAAATTGAAATGTCAGTGTAAGATTGGCATGCACCATATTATGGAAGAGAAAATTGCTGTTCCATTCTCCTGCGAGACCCGAAGGGATATCAATGCTTATTACATAGGCACCCGACTCATTTATAAGTCGAGCGACTGCCGCAAATCCCTCAGTCAAAGGATCCCGAAGCCCTATTCCGAACAGTCCATCTATGATCACATCCGTCGTATTGAGATGCGGGGGAACAAACGATCTGGTGATTTCATTAAACACAACTTTTGATTCTGACTCCACAAGTTTCTGCTTCTGAGCCTCACAGTCCTCCGACAGCTGCCCCCTGACATTGAATAGATATACCTCGATATTTCCATATCCCTGCTCTGCAAGTAGCCTTGACACCGCAAGTGCATCGCCTCCGTTATTGCCTGGGCCGGCAAAAACCACAATCCTTCGGCTTGGCAATACCCGCCGCGCACGAATTTCTTTCACTACGGCATTTGCAGCTCGCTCCATCAATGTCAGCGAGTCTATCCCTTGTGCCTCACATGTCGCTGCATCAAGGTCCTTTATATCTTTGGAACTGAAAATTTTCATATATATTCTTCAGGCCTTTTCGACCCCCTCCTTTTATCGAAATTCATAAATTCGCTTTTCCGACTACAAATTTAACCAAAAAAGCCGATTTTTCCAAAAAGGATAGTGCAAGATTCAAAAATATTAATTAAATTTGCACACTATTATTAGATAACCTTGTATCGAATGGGTAGTCATTCCCTCCCGATACGCTAAATGTTTTAGGTAAAATGGTAGATTATAAGAAACTTGGTCTTGTCAACACTCGTGAGATGTTTGCAAAGGCCGTACATGGTGGCTATGCAATCCCCGCCTTCAATTTCAACAACATGGAGCAGCTCCAGGCAATCATCAAGGCTGCCGCTGAGACTAAGAGCCCGGTTATTCTCCAAGTGTCTAAGGGTGCCCGCAACTATGCAAACCCGACTCTTCTTCGCTACATGGCTCAAGGTGCTGTAGAATACGCTAAGAGCCTCGGTTGGGAAAAGCCCCAAATCGTGCTTCACCTCGACCATGGTGACTCTTTCGAAACTTGCAAGGACTGTATCGACAACGGATTCTCTTCTGTTATGATCGATGGCAGCCACCTCAGCTTCGATGAAAACTGCGAACTCACTAAGAAGGTAGTTGACTACGCTCATCAGTTTGATGTGACTGTAGAAGGTGAGCTCGGCGTTCTCGCTGGTGTCGAAGACGAAGTTAGCTCAGACCACCACACATACACTGATCCAGAGGAAGTTATCGAGTTCGTTGCTCGCACTCAATGCGATAGCCTCGCTATCTCAATCGGTACTTCTCACGGTGCTTACAAATTCACTCCTGCTCAGTGTACACGCGACCCAAAGACTGGTCGTCTCGTGCCTCCTCCATTGGCTTTCAACGTCCTTGAGGCTGTAGAAGCTAAACTTCCTGATTTCCCGATCGTGCTCCACGGTTCAAGCTCTGTTCCTCAGGAATATGTCGACCAGATCAATGAATATGGTGGCAAACTTCCTGATGCTATCGGTATTCCTGAAGAAGAACTCCGCAAGGCTTCAAAGATGGACGTCTGCAAGATCAACATCGACTCAGACAGCCGTCTTGCTATGACAGCTGCAGTGCGTAAGGTTCTCGCTGAGAAACCGGGTGAATTCGACCCACGTAAGTACCTTGGCCCGGCTCGCGACGAAATGGAAAAACTCTACAAGCACAAGATCATCAACGTGCTTGGCTCTGACGGAAAGGCTGAGTAATCAATCCTATCTTAATAATAAAAGTCCGAAGCTCATTCAGTTTCGGACTTTTTTTATTTAGACTGTCTGAGAATTCCTACCAAGTGCGCGTGAATGTATACTTAAGTTGTGTTGAGCCCGACATGAGCAATAACACCATCTTCTTGCCATTCAGTTCCTGAATATTCATTACCACTGTCCCATCCATGGGGAAATGGAGCCATTCAGGTGTCATATACATATGGCTATCCCCTGCAGTCGGTTTCGTCTGGAATTTAAATGTCAATGTCTCCTCTGTTTTGACAAAATTGCCGTATCTATACACTGAAGGCATAGGAGGCTCCACCCTCTTCGTTATCTGCACTACTTCATTCTGAAAACTGAACACCGTGGTTTCATCCATCTTCAAAGGAGTTCCATCTTCCGAGATTTCCACAAGCGACCACGAACCGAATATCGGGCCTATATGTCCGTTATATTGAGTGCACCCGCACATTCCAAAGAGAGCGAGCACCATCATTATCAATGCTTTTCTCATTTTCCTTACTTTTTGATATTAAACTCCCCACTATAAGACAGCTGCAGTTGCGCTCCGAAATTATTACCACGAAGTTTGCCGGCATCAAATGCCAATCTGACATTCAGTTCCAATCCAGGCAATTTTTTCACCGGAATTGTGGTTGCCTCGATCATCGCCGATGTCGTTTCTAATCTTTTGTAGGCAGGAAACCGTCCGGCGCCACCTGCTTTTTCATAGCCTATCATAGCCCTGTAGCTCAACCGATCACAAGGATTGCCTGCTACACCGAGATGGAAACCTCTTGCCCGATTATGAAGATAGCTTAACATTCCATTCCGGTTGTAGATTGGTGATACCAAGAAGGGAGTGCCTATACTCATGCCATAATTGGAATATGCTCCATAGAAATCGTTGTTGTAATAATCATCAGCTCCTTGGGCATGGCCGGATACAGTTGCCTCTGGATTATCTTCCGGATCATAATGTATAGGGCCAGACTGATTTGTAAAATCAAGATATTCCACAAGTGCCTTTGTCACTATTCCCTTTTTGGCGAAATCATATTGAAGTCCCCAAAGGCCGTCCCAACCATTCATTTTCCCTATTCCTGATCCATCTTCCCATGGCCATTCAAAATAAGCACAGAGTTTTGAATCGTCTTTGAATCTATAAGTGGCTTTGAGATCCCATGTCCCAAGATGTGACCCTGCATAATAGGCTTCTCCTCCCTCGCGTGGGAAAAACATCTGGAATATGTCCTTCACATGAAATCCACGCACATCAGTATCTACAAGCTGACCGTTCCGGTAGGTGTAAGTAGCGCCTCCAGCCAAGGCTGCTGCTTGCATCCCGACTATGACATGGAAGTTCTTATCAGGATTGGTCCTGAAATAGCATCGCTTATAATTATACCACAGATTGATGGCCTCTACTCCCGAAAATCGATTGAATTCTGATTTCTTAAATCCGGAGTCTGTCATACGTCCATACATGATTTCTCCATCTATCTGTACCCACCCATTAGTAAACGGGATATTCTGAAAATCTAAGAAACCTACAGATACTCCGGGAATAGGAGCTACATTGTTACTTCGCGTCAAATCGCCGGTTGAAAGTTGGTCATCTACAATGCGCGAATGTGTATATTTCATGCCTGCTGTGAGATAGACTGCCCTGTATTTGATTTGTGCAAACAGCTGTTGCAATCTAAAATATGGCAAATGGGCCGTATGTTTGGTCCAGGTCTGGGTTGACTCAATCCATCGGTCATAATCCGTATTTGAGCCGGCTCCTGCGATATAATCTATTCCGGCACTCCAGCTGAATCTTTTAGAAAGGTCAAGTTCCCTGGCGAGACCCGCCTCTTGCCATATTCCACTACCCTCTACATAGCGTCCCTCATTCCATGAGCCAAGCATGTAAGGCGCTAATGAATTTGAAGACACTTGCCCCGTCAATGAAGCATGATAGATTATCGGCACGTCTGCAAGCGATACTGAACTCACCGACAGCATTGCAATTACTCCTGCTGATGCTCTCATTAAGGAGGTTTTCATCTTTGACATATCTCAGTAATTACAGGGTTCTTAATATCTTTTTACTCTCCTATCCGGCATGAGCACATATATCTTTAATTATCTCTCCAGCTATTGTCATGCCAAATATTGCAGTTATGTGACATAGACTTCCGTTTATCCGGGCTTTGTATTCGCAAGTTTCAGCGGTCGTACCCTTGTTATCAAGCAACTCATCGGAATAGACACACAGAAATTTCTTAGAAGGATATCGCTTTTCTTTCTTGAATTTCTGTCGAAGTGCTCTTGCAAGAGGGCACCCATTCACTTTCCAGAACTCGCCTACTTTTATCTTAGTTGGATCCATTTTCAAAGCAGCTCCCATGCTGCTGAAAAATTTTCGTCCACTTCTTGTGGCATTTAATATCAACAGCGCCTTGTCTTTCAGCGAATCAATGGCATCTACGATATAGTCGTAGGCCGAAAGATCTATCGACTGTTCCGTCTCTGAATCATAACACATGGTCATGATATTCACTTCAGCTTTCGGATTGATTTCAAGCAACCGACGCCTCGCTGCTTCAGTCTTCACTTCGCCTACCGTTGCCATAGTAGCTGGCATCTGGCGATTGATATTGGTAATCGCCACTCTATCCATATCTACAAGGGTGATATGGCGCACTCCTGTACGCACAAGGCATTCGGCCACCCAGCTCCCGACTCCTCCAATGCCAAAGACTATCACCTTGACACTGGAAATAAGTTGCATAGCTTGCGCTCCCACCAAAAGGGCGGTCCGGTCGAATGCTGTAGCTTCCGTCATATTACTTTATAAGTGACTTGATTGATTCGATCACTCTATCCGCATCCCTATCCGACACATATGGTCCTGATGGCAAGCATATGCCACGATGGAAAAGATCCTCTGAAACTCCATTAGCGTAGGCCGGGAATTTCGAAAAGACAGGTTGCTTATGCATCGGTTTCCACAATGGCCTGGTCTCTATTCCCAGCTTAGCGAGTCCCAGACGAAGTGCCTCAACATTGACATTTGGTTCGCAATCGGTATGCACATCAGCTCTGATACCAGTGACGCCACCGGCTCCTCCTACGGTTGAGGTAATGGCTGAGGAATATGCTTCATCTTCCCCTTTTATTTTAAGGTCCTCGTCCAAGAGTGCGGTAGAGAGCCAGAAATTACTATTATACTTTTCATCCGGATTGTCATGAATGGATATTCCATCTACACACCCCAGATGCTCCATATAATACTGATGACGATGCCGATGATGAGCTATATAATCCTCCGCAACATACATCTGGCCGCGTCCAATACCGGCGGAAATATTACTCATTCGGTAATTATAGCCTACTTCCTCATGTTGATAATAAGCATACCCAAGACGTGCCTGAGTTGCATAATACATTATCTTTTTTGCGGCTTCCGCATCTGGGCATACAAGCGCGCCACCTCCGGATGTAGTAATCATCTTGTTGCCATTAAACGATAAGGCACCATAGCGACCGAATGTGCCGCATTTCCGGCCTCCGTATTCAGATCCGAAAGCTTCGGCGGCATCTTCAAGTATAGGGATATCCCATTTTTCTGCAATCTTGAGAATTCGGTCATAATCTGCTGGCATTCCATAAAGACAGACTAAAACAATAGCCTTTGGCTTTCTACCTGTAATCTTTATTCTGTCTGCAATCGCTCGGTCAAGAAGTTCCGGATTCATATTCCATGACTCTGCTTCGGAATCAACAATTACCGGAATAGCGCCGACATATCTCACTGGATTGACAGAGGCACTGAATGTCATTGACTGCACCATTACTTCATCGCCTTCCTTCACTCCAAGTGCTATCAATCCAAGATGCAATGCTGCAGTGCCGGATGATAGAGCCACGACAATCTTCTCTTCTCCTAAAAATTTCTCGAGATCTTTTTCAAAGCCAGTGACATTTGGACCCAATGGAACCACCCATTCATCTTCGAAAGCCTCGGTTATAAAGCGCATCTCATGCCCCGACATTCGGCACATCCTGAGCAATATCCTGTCGTCCATACGTCAAATAATGTTTTTTTCTTTTGCTACTGCCATGATCATATCCAGATGATCCTTTTTTGAGGGACTCTGAGCTATTAGAGTCTGATTGCTTTTGAGTCTGTGCACATCGCTGCCTATGGCATCGATAAATCCGTTTTTAAGAAGCCAGATGCTTTTCTTTTTAGCCGTTTCCCCATATCCTCCTACAAGCGAA
The DNA here is from genome assembly GCA_001701075.1 of Bacteroidales bacterium GP3. Lineage (GTDB taxonomy): Bacteria > Bacteroidota > Bacteroidia > Bacteroidales > Muribaculaceae > Lepagella. The sequence continues at coordinate 36,265 of DAAK01000111.1, forward strand.
ACATAATTAAGCTGCATCTTCACTCCATTTTCTCTCAGCTTTTTATATTCCGATTCATCCATGTATGTATATCTCTCTGGATGAGCCAAGAGGGGAAAATATCCTGCCGATTTGATTGATTCGACCATATTTTCAAATCCCATAGGAGCAGAAAAATAAGATGTCTCTATAAGTAGATGGTCTCCATTCTCGCCTATCGGGAGCAGGTCGCCGGCAGCAAGGCGCTGTTCGAAAAGGGAATCAAGCATATTTTCAGATGCTAAGCGAAGCTTGACCTTGCCATCCCACGCATTCTTCAGTTCCTCAAAGCGAGAGCGCAGTTTTTCTGTTGTATTTGGATAGTCTTCCATGATATGAGGCGTGAGCCACAATGTATCGACCCCCTTATCATCGAAATGCCTTAGAACTTCCAAAGATTCTTCCAGTGTCCTTATTCCATCATCCACTCCTGGAAGCACATGGGAATGCCAATCAGTAAGCCCCGATAGCATGCCACTCTCTTCCAAGGATGCTACTTTATCTTTAAACAGCCACATCTGTCTTTTAAATATATATTATGGATTTAATAACCCCCAAACCATCAACCAAAAACCAAAATAACCAACAACCACAAAAGTTGGGTCTGTGTCATCTCTTAAAGAGTATGGCTGCTGATGTAAGAAGTGATGCGACAGAGAGCCAGAAACTTACGTTGGTGACATTATTACCATTTGCGGTAGTCTGGCGTTTTCTTACATCATTTGGCTCTACATAGACTATATCTCCCTGCTTTAGATAATATGCAGGTGAGTTTACGAGTCCTTTTGCATCTGTTATGTCTACTACAAAAGTTTGAACTTTATCACCCTCCTTGCGAAGCACCTTTACATTTTTTCGATTTCCCTGGATAGTCATATCTTGCGCAAGAGATAGAGCTTCCATCAATGTAAGCACATCTACATTCATATCGTATCTGCCAGGCTTTATTACCTCTCCAAGAACGGAGACTCCAACATTGAGGAATTCAACTGTAACTATCGGATCCTTGATGAGACCTCGTCCCATTATCTCTCCTTTGATAAAAGCGGCAAGCTCACTGCGTGTCATTCCCTCTACTTTTATCTTGCCCAAAACTGGATAGTCTATTGTTCCCTCAGGTGATACCGTAAAGCCATCAATACCGTCGCTGTAGCCAATATTATAGTCCCTAAACTCAGAACCTGTACCGTTATAACCATTTTTTTGAGCCGTAGTATTGGTGAATACATGGAGGTTGAACATCTGGGCAAGTGCAGGATCTTTGCAACTTACTATTATCGACAGTTTATCGTGGGGTTCTACCTTTATTTCCTTATTTGCAGCGGCTGCTATTTCAAAAATTTGTGCATTTTCTACTCCTTGGAAATATGCTACATCCTTCGGTGAGCTACAGCTTGTGGCTATCCATGCCAATACAAGTACAAGGAGCGTACTTTTATATAGTGAATATTTCTTCATTTATGTTTCCCAATTATTTAATCATACAATGTTGTGTGCGTCTGAGCCTCCTTACGGCGGATTGCTCGCGTTATCAATACGTTGCAACCCAACCAGAGCACAGCATCACCAACCAGCAACCATGTAGCTGACACATATGGGGATAGAGCCACATTGACCAGCATAAATATCACAGCTGAAAGCAAAATGGCACATAGAGATGCCCTCTGATTGAGCCCAAGAGCAAGAAGTTTATGATGGATATGGCATTTATCCGGCAGGAAAGGATTTCTGTGATGCCTGATGCGATGGAAATATACTCTCACTACATCGAATGCAGGGATTATCAGAGGGGAAAAAGCTAACACAAGCTGATTATAGTCTTTAGTGACATGGGGAGTATGTATATTCGTGACACTCAAAGCTATAAATGCAAGAAGCATCCCGACTGTCAGAGAGCCTGTATCACCCATGAAAATTTTCTTCCGTTTTTTGGGATTGCCAAACACATTATAATAGAAGAATGGCACAAGAGTGCCTAATTGTGCCCACACAAGCAGACTCAAAACCCATTCATGTGCATTAGCAAGTACTATCCCATAGAAAATCAAGGCTATTCCACTAAGCCCTGATGCAAGCCCATCTATGCCGTCAATAAGATTGATCGCATTGACTATATATACTACGAAAAATCCTGATATGCACCATCCTACCCATGCAGGAAGCTCTTCTATCCAAAGCACTCCTTCCATGTTATGGATATATGCGCCTGAGGCACATATAAATATAGCACATAGTATTTGACTGACAAATTTTGCCTTGTAGCGCACTCCTATAAGGTCATCGGCAATACCTACCAAGAATATAAGCATCTCAGCACAAAGCAAATACATTATCGATTGGCCCCACTCATTAAATTCTAATGACGAATCTATTCCCCCTAAGCTCATATTTACTGCAAGCACAAGGCAAATCGAAAAGATTATTGCCGGGAGAAATGCGATTCCTCCAAGCCTTGGCACGACCCCCTTGTGTATCTTGCGCTCATCTACCTCATCAAATAGTCTTTTGCGGAAGGCTATGAGCAATATTTGGGGTATGATGATTCCCGTAAGCACTAATGCTATGCAGAAAACAGATAAATCAGTAAATATCCAATATGATGATGCCATCGTATACAACTTTATTTTCTTGAGGAGTTGGGAAATTGCTATAGAAACACTATATGCAACAATGCAAAGTTAGTTAAAATATTTAACAAATGCAACTATTATTAAAAGTTTATTTTCACGTTTTGCCGCATTTACTAATATCAACCTACTATATAACTGTATTTCTTTTATTTACGTAAAGAATCAAAATAAAAGTCAAGTACGTCTTTTGCTGCTGTAAATGAGGATTGCTCATTGTTAAGCACCCGCAACTCTTTCTGCTCAAGAAGTTCCTTAAGACCTGGAGTATGATAGAATCGGCTTCTAAGTTGCTCCTCGATTGTCTCTGTCATCCAATATCTAGCTTGCTCATTGCGCTTGCGCTCGAAATATCCGGTTTCCTCTACATATTTGAAGTATCGGTCGATCATGCCCCATACCTTATCTATGTCAAGTTCATAATAGCCACTATAGGTCACGACTTCCGGAACCCATTTACTCGGTGTCGGTGGGAATAACATTAGCGCAGTCCTGAACTGTTGGGCGGCAAGCTTGCATCGGTCTACATTGTCTCCATCACATTTGTTGATGGCAATTCCATCGGCCATCTCCATTATTCCACGCTTTATACCCTGAAGCTCATCTCCTGTCCCAGCCAACTGTATCAGGAGAAAGAAGTCTACCATGGAGTGAACCGCAGTTTCACTTTGTCCGACACCTACTGTCTCGACAAATATTCTGTCATAGCCAGCTGCTTCACATAGCACTATTGTCTCTCGTGTCTTTCGGGCAACTCCTCCTAACGAACCTCCCGATGGTGAAGGGCGGATGAAGGCATCTTTCTCCAATGAAAGTTTCTCCATCCTCGTCTTGTCGCCGAGTATACTTCCCCGCGTGCGTTCACTGCTGGGGTCAATTGCAAGCACTGCCAACTTATGGCCCTGACGGATTACGTGAGTCCCAAACACATCTATGGATGTTGATTTGCCTGCTCCAGGAACTCCAGTAATGCCTATTCTGCGCGAATTGCCACTATAAGGCAAGCATTTTTCTATCACTTCCTGTGCTATTGCCTGATGTTCATGGGCAGTGCTCTCTATAAGCGTCACGGCACGACCAAGAAGACTTACGTCTCCCTTAAGTATACCTTCCACATACTCCCCGGCTGTCAAGATTCTTTTTTTCTTTACCACCTTTCTATATGGGTTCACGGTGGGATTGGAAGTGACGCCTGCATTGACGCGAAGGCCTACATATTTTTCATCGTTTTCTGGATGCTCCATGATGTATTTTGTTTATTCGAAGATTTTTATTCATCAATTCTCCTTAACAATTGCACCTACGGGAATGCTGACCACAGTGTCCCCTGTTGCTGTATTGATAAGGGATGCCTTATACATTAATTCATTTTCATTCTCTGGAATATTTCTACCCTTTAGCATAAGTGTGAGGGTGGATATTCCATATGGCTCTATTGTGTCTGGTGCGAGGGCACCTTCAAGGGCTGCGCCATCCGTACTCGCAGTCAGAGCCAAAGCCTTGTCACTGTCATTGTAGAGTCCAACAAAAAGAGGTCGCGCCTCTTTTCTCGACATCTCTCCAGCATTTACAAGGAGGGTGCTCAGTCGCAAGATACCAGCCTTTTCCGGATATGCCTTGTTCAGGTGTTTTCTGCTTGGGATGACCATGCCACTCAGCTTTATTGAATTTCCTATTCGCTCGGTGCCTGTATAGAATCTTGCTGTCTTAAAGAATTTTCCAGGACGATTAATAGGATCATATGTGACTGTCACCTCGGCAGTATCTCCAGGAGCTATCTGATGCTCTGGATACTCTACTTCCGAGCATCCGCAACTCGTGCGAGCAGATATGATAAAGGTGGTGTCTTGCGAGATATTGACGGCTTTCACTTTTTGCGAAACCTTTCCGTTTTCCTCCCTTATGACTCCAAAGTCTACATTCTCCGGTATAAATTTCAGAGACTTTTCAATTTGGGAATATGCCGTCGGTGCCACTGCTATCAATGACATTGCAACAATCCACATCAAAGGAGTCTTTATTCTTTTATGTATCCGAATTTTTCTCATTCTACAACCTCACCTTTTATCAACAGACGGGTCTTACGTGGATTCCCATTGGTAGTTATCGTGACTTTCTTAGTAAAATGCCCCTTCGCAGCTGGTGCAAATGTCACTATGACCTTCCCTTCTTTGCCTGGAGCCACTGGCGAATCATCGTATTGCGGTCGGGTGCAACCACAATCTGCCCGGGCATTAGTGATCACAAGATTTCTTCCCCCTTCATTGGTAAAAGTGAATTCATGCGATACCTTGCCCGCTTTAAGCGAGACTTTCCCAAAGTCGAATACAGTCTCTTTGAACGCAATCTTTGAGTCCTTTTTGTCCGCACTTGCCGGCAGTGTCAATATTAGCGACACTATCAGTGCAACAAATAAAAATATGGTCTTTTTTCTAATGTTTCTCATATTCTCTTAACGATTCAAACCCTAAAAATGTTATTTTTAGCACCCATTATTATGTTTTGAACACAAAATTAATAAAAAATTGGGGATTTTCTTGCACATCTCAAGAAAAAGAATTAACTTTGCAGTGCTAAAAGGGAAAACCAATGGCAATCGGGGCGTAGCGCAGTCCGGTAGCGCACCTGGTTTGGGACCAGGTGGTCGCAGGTTCGAATCCTGTCACCCCGACTTAACTTAATAAGGGACATGGCTTAGCCGTATCCCTTATTACTTTTTATAGCTTATATCATATTTGCTTATGTTCCCCCTTTAGTCAAATTTTTTGCCAGGGAACGTGAATTCAAGTATTCTATGCGCCACCTCTGACGCACGGAACTTGCTTTCTACGGATGCCCTCATTTTTGCAAGAAGTTCCTGATTCCCTATATTGCGGTATGCCCACACAATGCCTTCAGCTACCATCCCTGCCCTGATAGAAGGAGAGTCATTCCAATTTGCAAGCCAGCCGGTCTTAAGATGCTCCACGATATCTCTCTGTCCGCCATGGTCAATTGCTACCGGAATGCATCCATACGCCTGCCCTTCAACAAGAGTGCCCGGAAGTGTCTCATAATCGGAAGTAGATACCACTATATCACATTCGGAATATGCCTTTTTAATTTCACTTGCTCCCTTCAGCATCCCAAGATGCACATGAGGCACAGCGAAGTTGCGAAGGCTTTCTATATTCTTAAACGACCCGAACGTCACCAACTCAACATCAGAAGCCACTTCAGGATATGAACTTCTCAAAATCTCCAAAGCTTTCTTCAACACCGGTAGTCCCTTAATGGGATCATCAATTCGTGCAGCCCCGAATATTATCCTCGCAGGGCCTTTTTTTGCCACATCCTTTTCTTCCGTTTCTTCTTTAGAGGATATTTGAAAAGGATTTGGTATCACTTCCACCGGTATGTCGTGCATCAGACGGCTCTCCCCTGCTTTTGTAGCAAGCCACGTGCTGACCGCCACAAATTTTATTTTACCGGGTGCATACAGTCTCTTTTTAACTTCCCATATCCGGTGAGACATATCATTGTCGCCGGCTCGTTTTTCCAAAAGTGGACAATCCCCACATTCGCCGAGATATCCAATACATCCACCTGCATGATGACAGATGCCTGTCATGTTCCACATATCATGCATTATCCATACTACAGGCTTACCAAGTCCAATTATCTTTCGGATTCCCTTGAAACTCAGCATTCCCTGATTTATCCAACCAAGAAAAATGGCATCTGCTTCCTTCACCCATGGATGAGAATACAATGGGAGGCCATCCCAAGCTGTATCCATCTTGAAAAGTGTGCTGCGCTTAAATCCATTGCTGATGTATATCTCCAGCCTCTCCTTTAAAAAACAATATTGTATTTTTCGGAATGGTGCACACACTTTTACAAAATCAGAATGGCTCATCTTCTCACACACCAGCATACGAGCCTCTATTCCAAGATCTCGGAGTGCCTCTACAAGGCGATACGTTACGATTGCAGCTCCTCCTCTAAGATCGCTTCTGCTTATGAAGGTCAATTTTAATTTTTCAGCCATCTATCTTAGTTATTTCGCATGTTTCCTCACCTTCAATCACACACTGACTTCTCCTTTGATTGCGGGCCAAGGATCATAACCTTCCAATGTGAAATCCTCATATTTGAAGTCAAATATATCCTTTACTTCCGGATTTATCTTCATCTTAGGAAGCGGACGAGGCTCACGTGTCAACTGCAAGTTGACTTGATCAATATGATTGAGATAGATGTGCGCATCGCCGAGAGTATGTATAAATTCTCCTGGCTGAAGGCCACACACCTGTGCAAGCATCATGGTGAGAAGGGCATAGGATGCTATATTAAATGGAACTCCTAAGAAGCAGTCTGCACTGCGTTGGTAAAGCTGCAATGAAAGACGTCCGTCTACTACATACATCTGAAAAAATGCATGACACGGGGGGAGATTCATATTATCAATGTCAGCCACATTCCATGCGCTGACAATGATGCGACGAGAATCCGGATTATTCTTCAGGGTCTCCACGGCTTCCTTAATCTGGTCGATATGTCCACCGTTATAGTCGGGCCATGAACGCCACTGATAGCCATAGATATGTCCAAGATCACCATCAGGATCTGCCCATTCATTCCAGATTCGCACTCCATGTTCCTGAAGATACTTCACATTCGTATCTCCTTTAAGAAACCATAGAAGCTCGTAGATGATGCTTTTGAGATGTGTTTTCTTTGTTGTCACAAGCGGGAACCCTTCTGAAAGGTCAAAACGCATCTGATATCCAAATGTGGATATCGTGCCGGTTCCGGTGCGGTCCTCCTTGCGATGACCATCCTTAAGTATATGTCGGAGCAGTTCCTGATATTGTTTCATTTTATTTAAGATCTATCTACGGTAATCTTGATTTATCCTGATTGATCGTTAATCACTGATCATTGATCGTTAATCGTTAATTATGCGGTTCAAGGAGTGGTGTCTGCCTGTTCCTCCCCTTATTGAGTTGGAATCGGATGGCATCATTGGGGCACACTTCCGTGCAGTCGAAGCAGCGTGTGCAACGAGAGTTGTCTACCAATCGCTGCTCTACCTTGATGCACTTTGATGCACATACATCCTCACATTTCATGCAACTAATACACTTGTCAGGGTCAATGGCTATATGCATCAGCGTCTGAGAATGCAGGCATCCGAGAGCTGTCCCAATCGGACAGACTGATGTGCAGAATCCCCGTCCCTCTCGCCATGCCCATACCAGGATAGCGGCAAGCGCAACCAACCCGGCTGCGGCTCCTATCCCAACTGAGACTCCGATCTGTCCCCATGTCATGGAGGTATCAGAAGGACGAACGATCGAGCCAGCGTTCCTCATGATGTTCCAGGGTTCTATCGCGAATCCTACGGCAAGTATTCCGGCTACAAGCGAAGCAAGATATGCGAACAATACGATATATCTTAACTTCTTGCCCTCTTCAAAACGGAAGGTCTTCTTCGGATTGGCCTTAAGCCGACTCCATACTACGATATCCTGAAGTGTACCAACCGGACATACTGTGGCGCAATATATCCTTCCGAAGAGGATTGTAGCTATTATCCATATGATAGTGGCTCCAAATGAAGCATGTATGGCCGAAGGAATGATCTGAGCCCGCTCAGATATCATCGCATAGACCGGAGCACTGGTGCCAAGCAACAGCCAGAGCAATGATGCAAAGAGCATCACCAATGCCAGCACTATCCGGAAATTTCTCATTCTATCTTTTTTTCCCTCCTTTTTGCTGCTGCTCACGCATCATGCGCTGCTGCTCCTTTTGCATTTCTTCAAGACGTGCCATCCACCCGGATTTCTTCTGCGGCTTCTTGGCATTTTCCTTCATTGCTCGGCGAACATCTTCTTCTTTGACAAACCATTTGCGGATTGCATAAGTCTGGATGATGGTAAAGAGGAGTGAAAGGAAATAGTAGTAGCTAAGACCTGCCGCATAGTTATTGAAGAATACAAGGAACATTATAGGCATAAGATACATCATCCACTTCATGCCGGGCATGCTGTTGCTCTGTCCTTGCATTGTGGAGTGTGTGTAGATGATGTTGGTGGCTGTCATAAGCAGACAGAAGAGAGATATGTGGTTGCCGAAATATTCGGTGACAAGTGGGATGTGAGCACTCCATGATATGATTGCGTCAGGAGCCGCAAGGTCGTGAGCCCACAAGAATGACTGTCCGCGGAGTTCGATACAGTTGGGGAAGAAGGTGAACATCGCGAAGAGAATTGGCATCTGAAGCAACATAGGCAGACATCCCGACATAGGGTTTGCTCCAGCCTTGTTGTAGAGTGCCATCGTCTTCTGCTGACGCACCATGGCATTCTCATTGCCAGGATACTTATCATTTATTTCCTTGATATCTGGAGCGAGAATACGCATCTTGGCCTGGCTTACATAGCTCTTATAGGTAAGAGGGAAGAGTACAAGCTTCAAGAGAATTGTCAGCACGAGGATCACAATGCCATAGTTCCATCCGAAACTTCCAAGGAAGTTGAATACTGGAATGACGATGAGGGTGTTGATCCAGCGGAAGATAGGCCATCCAAGTGGAATAAGTTTGGTCAACTTAAGATTCTCATCCTCATATGTGTGCTTGTCTATCTTGTTGAGCAAGGGATATAGGTTCGGACCTATAAAGAAATTGAATCCTGCGGGATTGGATGCGTTCCAGTCATAGTCATTCACCTCTGCATCAGCTGTTAGAGACTTCAGATAGACGCTATTCTTGAGAACTTCACTGTTGAAGTCGGCAGAATTGAAATTCTTGTCGGCAATGAGGACTGATGAGAAGAACTGATTTTTAAATGCAATCCATTTGATTTTCTGCTGGCGCTCCTTACTCTTGTTCTGGTTTTCGCTCATTTCCTCTACAGAACCTCCTAAGAACTTATATGCAAGCCTTGAGTTACGCTCCTCAAACATACGTCCCTTTTCCTGACGATGGATATCCTGATGCCAGTTGACACCGAGTTTCCGAACGTTGCTCTGTACGATGGGTGCCATGTTTTGCTGCACGACTTCCATCTTTATCATGTAATTGTCGCCTTTTGGGAGAGTATATTTGATTCCCCAGAAAGCATCTGCGGAAAGGTCAAGTGCCATGAAGACTGTAGAATCGGTCACTTCTCTTGGAGTGAAGTAGAGGTCGGCTGTTTCTATTTCCTGTGGAAGCGGAAGAGTGAAACTCATCTGGTTTGATTCAGAATCAAACATTACGACCTTTTTCTTAACCTTCTTCGTTTCATCAGGGTCATATTCAGTGTCATACTTCTTGAGTTCTGCACGTGACACCATACCTCCCTTTGAAGATAGATCTACTTTTATCACATTGTTTTGAAGTGTGATGGTCTTTTCATCCCCATTTAGGAATGTTGCAAATCTTCCATAGCGACCTATAGAGTTGGAAAGTGCACGGACTTTGTCGATAGCAGCCGTATGCTCGGAAGCTGTCATAGCTGAAAGATTGTTGGCAGAGATATCCTTCCAATCAAGAACCTTACCATTTACAGTGACTGTGCCATAGATCGAATCGCCAGCGAGGGAGAGATTGACGCCATTGCTGTTGATTGCTACGGCTGTTTTTCCATCTTCAGTTGCAACGGGGGTTCCATTAGAAAGGATGTTTTTGGCGAGCCATTCGCGTTCTGTATCAGAGAAAATGGCTGTGGCAGAGGGTTGATTGTCTGCGACTTTCTGTTCTGTCTGAGCCTGTTCCTCCACAACGGCGGGATCCGGTGTCGTAAAATACATGAAACCGAAAAAAACGAGGGCCATCAGAATCAGGCCATAGGCGGTGTTCTTGTCCATTACAGGGGCGGTATAAGTTTTAATATTGTTATTGTAGAAATTTGATGAAAAAGGCCGCTGTGGAGAGTACGCGCCTATTCAAACTGCAAATATAATCTTTTTTTTCAAAATCCGCAAGAAAAACCCCAA
>DAAK01000178.1:0-2243 GCA_001701075.1 Bacteroidales bacterium GP3
CTTGGCGATGACGGAAGCAGGGAGTCAGGTGGCAATTCATTGAGGGCAGTCACGCTCAGAAGGCTATCGGTAGGTGTGCGGTCTGTGTCAAGCACCGTCAGGATGTTCGTGAGATAGAGACTGTTCATTTTATAGGCATCCCTGATTGAGTCAATTCTCAACAGACCCTCCTTAGCTTCTGCTCGCTCTCCTTTCTTAAGATATCCTGGCATAAGGGTTCGAAGTGGGGTTGCCATGATAAGCATCGCTGTAAAGACAATGAGAAGCAAGATACTCACAATTCCCCCAGCCCATAACATTGAGGGCGACACGCTCACCGAGGCCACTTGCCTCAGCCGCGACTCGTCTTCGATGGCTATGCGGTATCTTTTTTTTGCTTTCATCTTTATTCGGGGCGATTTTTTCCCTATGCTTGTGCATGCTCTGAGAAACAAAACCATTTAACGTGCAAAAATAATCAAAAATCCCCAAATAATCAAATCCAGCTCCATCTATTTATTCAAATTCAAAATTTTGAATCCTGAAAATATGTTTTAGAACATATTTCGCTGTTTTTGTGGAAAAATTCCAAAAATATTCACTCGAATCTTTGGTAGAATGGATAAAACGATTTAAATTTGCAAGTGAAATCTCTTCTCAACCCCTTTTATGGACCAAATTGCCCATAAAGGTGATTAGAGAAACTTAATATTTATCTTAATATAAATAGCCATCATGAACATTAATGAAATCATGGCCAATCTTGAGGCCAAACACCCTGGTGAGAAAGAATTCCTTCAGGCTGTCAAGGAAGTGCTTCTCTCAGTAGAAGAAGTCTACAATCAGCATCCCGAGTATGAGAAGGCTCGCATCATCGAACGTATGGTTGAGCCCGACCGTATCTTCACTTTCCGCGTGACTTGGGTCGACGATAAGGGTGAAGTTCAGAATAATATCGGCTATCGCGTACAGTTCAACAACGCCATTGGCCCTTATAAGGGTGGTATCCGTTTCCATGCAAGTGTTAACCTTTCTATCCTTAAGTTCCTCGGTTTCGAGCAGACTTTCAAGAACGCTCTCACCACTCTTCCTATGGGTGGCGGTAAAGGTGGTTCCGATTTCTCACCCCGTGGCAAGAGCGACGCAGAGATCATGCGTTTCTGCCAGGCTTTCGTGCTTGAACTCTGGCGCAACCTTGGTCCGGATCGCGACGTGCCCGCTGGCGATATAGGTGTTGGTGGCCGTGAAGTTGGCTACATGTATGGTATGTATAAGAAACTCGCTCGCGAGAATACCGGTACTTTCACTGGCAAGGGTCTCAGCTTCGGTGGCAGCCGTCTGCGTCCGGAAGCTACAGGCTACGGTGCTATCTATTTCGTGCAGAATGTACTGAAGAAGATCTGGGGCGAAGAACTCGCTGGCAAGACTATCGCTATCTCTGGTTTCGGCAACGTGGCTTGGGGTGCAGCTAAGAAAGCTACTTCTCTCGGTGCTAAGGTTGTCACTATCTCTGGCCCTGACGGATATGTATATGATCCAGAAGGTCTTAACGACGAGAAGATCGAATATATGCTTGAGCTTCGTGCTTCAGGCAATGATGTGGTTGAGCCATATGTTGAGATGTTCCCTGGTGCTACTTTCTATGCTGGCAAGAAACCTTGGGAGCAGAAAGTTGACATCGCTCTTCCTTGCGCTACTCAGAACGAGCTCAACGGCGAAGATGCAAAGCAACTCATCGCCAACAATGTTCAGCTTTGCGCTGAAGTTTCCAACATGGGTTGTACTCCTGAAGCTATCGATGCTTTCATCGCAAATAAGACTGTTTACTGCCCGGGTAAGGCTGTCAACGCAGGTGGCGTAGGTGTTTCTGGTCTTGAAATGAGCCAGGATGCAGAGCACCTCCAGTGGAGTGCAGAAGAAGTTGACCAGCGTCTCCACACTATGATGAGCGACATCCACGCAGCTTGTGTAGAGCATGGCACACAGCCCGACGGATACATCAACTACATGAAGGGTGCCAACATCGCCGGCTTCCTCAAAGTAGCTGACGCTATGATGGGCCAAGGCATCATCTGATAGCTTGAAAATTCATTATAATTCTTGAAAGGACGTACATTCCGTGCGTCCTTTTTTTGATTTTATACTTGTATGTTTGGGAAAAAAGTATTAATTTTGCATCCGCAATAGCAAGCCACTATAGCTTAGTTGGTAGAGTATCTCATTCGTAACGAGACGGTCGCCGGTTCGAGTCCGGCTAGTGGCTC
>DAAK01000178.1:2302-8934 GCA_001701075.1 Bacteroidales bacterium GP3
ATCGTTGATCGTTAATCCTTGATCAAGAAGTGGTCGCCGGTTTCCTTGACGATATTCTCATAGTATTTCTTGTCATAGCCGGGCCAGTTAGGTGAGGCCGGAAGTCCATATTCATTCCTCTTGAAACTTCCATCTTCATTCTGCTTCTTCACATTGCCATCCAAGAACTTCACCATCAGGAACTCAGCAAGCTGACGATAGCAATCAGTTGCCTCTTTTGCGATTGCGGCAGCTTCAATATTCACATAAGTTGTCAGCTGTCCCATCATCCCGGCTTCTGCAAGTGGCAATAGCTGTTCTTCTGATGCCTTGCGTGAATCGCGATACTTCTCCTCCAGTCCATTCTGAACCTTGCGGATATCAGGAATCATGAGGTCATAGCGGTTGTAAGCCTGATTTGCAACCCAGTTGTTCATCCAGAAATTGGAGTTCATATTGAATTCGTAGAGATCGCCTACTGTAAACTGCATCGGAACCTCTGTAAGTGAGCAATAAAGAGGCATATAGACGCAAGTGTTCGTGTCATCGGTGCCAAACCAGAAAATTCCTCCTACTGCATCCGGAAGCCATGAACGGCTCTGAGACACAAAGCTCCAGCCTGTCTGCTGCGTAGCTGTAGCGCGTTCCATGCAATATGTCTTGCCATCCACTTCATACGACATCGGGCGCCAACGATAAGGCACATGATTCGGGCCAGCTCCTACATCTTGGGTCATATCAAGAGGAGTTCCCTCGTAATGATCGCGCATGCACATCTGCATATCCTCGAGCGACAGCTTTCTATTTGGCACAACATAGAGAGGCATCGGGTCGTTGCTCTCTCCGGAAATCCATGAATAATATTTGTCAAGACTTGGGTCAAACTTCCTCATAAATGCCCATGCACGTGCATCACAACTGCGGCGTGTTGCTGCGTCATGCACGCAATAGGCATCAGCAAATGAGAAATCGCTGTCTTTCCCAGTGAAATATCCGCGTTTTCTCGCAAATTCTATCATGTCCTTTGCATAACGCACGTTTTTCTTGTCTTTCAAGTCCACTTGTCTGATTCGCGGCTCATTGGCATGTGCGCAGATGGCATCGTCCGGGATACGGACTGCAATCCATACAGCCCCCTTCTCAGCTCCCTTACCTATCATGTCCATCACCCACACTTCATTTTTGTCGGCGATGGTAAAAGATTCTCCCTCTGAAGCATATCCATATTCAGCCACAAGGCTTGTCATGACGTCGATGGCTTCCGGTGCCGACTTTGCACGTTCAAGAGCAATCTGTATAAGTGAACCATAGTCGATGATGGAGTTCCCGGTGGTGTCAAGGAGTTCTTCACGTCCTCCCCATGTGGTCTCGCCTATGGCTACCTGATACTGGTTCATGTTTCCCACTACATTGTATGTCTCTTTTGGCTGTGGTATCTCACCAAGATATTTCCCGGTATCCCATTCTACGACCTTACGCATAGCGCCTTCCTTATGCACAGCAGCCGGAGTGTGCGTCAAGTTGCCGTATAAGGTATGCGAATCCGCTGCATATGTGATCATTACGCTCCCGTCAGTGGTGGCATTCTTCCCAGCGATGAAATTGGTGCAGGCAAGTGCCGATGCCGCTGTCATTGCTATGGCTCCAAAAGCCCATATTCTTCTTCTCATCATTCTTATATCTTATGATTCTAAATAAAAAACTCTCAACTCTCATCTCTCAACTAATACACTTTTATCCCAGTCTTCTTATAGGAGTAAGGGAACACTACTGAAATAGTGCGTTTTGCAGCATCATAGCTATAGCCATACTGTCTGATAGCCTTTGCCGACACCATTCTCTCCAATTTCTGTCCGTCAAGTTCGACTCCCTTTGGATTAGCCACTCCCACTATCTCAAGTGTGATCATCCTGAGATCAGGCATCCCTTTGTAGCTTCCCTCTGAGGCGATATTGACATAGATTTCATTTCCCTGCTTTGAGCCGCTGAAAGTGGTCAGCTGATACTCTCCGTCTTCAAGGGAAGTGGGGGAGAGGCGATTGTCGTCGAAGAGCTGATAGTTGCTCCATTCTTTTCTCGGGAAATACTTCACTGTCAAGAGTGTCGGATTATACTCCGATGTGTTCTCAATCTTCTGCGGATATTGGGGTATGAAACTTCCTGCCTTCACGAAAAGTGGTAGCGTGTTGAGCGGCGCCGCTACAGTCGCTGTGCTCCCACCCTTGTATGTCTTGAGGGGATTGTTCCAGGATATCCATTCGCCGGCGGGGAACACTACTTTGCGGCTTACTGCCCCCTTTGTCATCACAGGAGCTACCAATACGCTCTCTCCCCAGAGATATTCATCACTGATGTCGGCATATTTCTCCTTGTCTTCATTCTCGCCATGGAAGTTGAGTGGTCGCATCAATGGCATTCCATACGCGGCATTCTCATATGCGAGGGTATAGTTGTAAGGTAGCCATTCATAACGCATCCTGATGAATTTCTTTATGATGTTTTCCTGCTTTGGATAGTGGTATGGTTCTGGTCGGTCCTGAGCATGTGTCCTCAATATCGGTGAGAATGTACCTGCCTGCACCCAACGCACGTAGAGTTCCGGATCATAAGGTTTCTCCGGGTCTACTGCAAATCCACCTACATCGTTGCTCATATATCCGAGTCCTGATAGTCCTGAGCTCAGGAGCAATTTGTTTTGGGCCTGAAGTCCTCCCCATGAGCGTGAGACGTCTGAGGTCCAAGGGAAGACGCTGTAGCGCTGAAGACCGGTAGTGCCTCCGCGCATCATGAGCATAGGTCTCATCTCCGGAAAGTCCTTTCGGAGTCCATCATAGATCATCTTGCTCCATTCGTTGCCATACACATTGTGGAATTCCTCTGCTGTCTCCCCATTCGCGTGTACTATTTCAAGTGGATGCACTTCGGGCTCTCCAAGGTCGCCCCACCAACCGGAAAGACCTTCGGCTGTCAATGGCTTCATTCTTTCCCACATCCATTGGCGTGTATCAGGATTGGAGATGTCAAACATTCCGGCGTCTCCCACCCATGTGGTGACGTCTTTTGTGTTCCCATCTGCATCTTTTGTCAGAAGTCCCTTGCTTTCGAGAAGCGTATAGTTGTCCATTGCCCCTGTCTTGTTGATATAAGGCTGATGGATAGGCACCACATGGATTCCCTGGGCATTCATGTCATCGAGCATTTTCTTATGGTCGGGCCATTGCTTCTTGTCCCATTCAAGGCGTCCCATATCTGTTTCTACTCCATACCAATAGAGGTCAAGCACCATGCCGTCGACCGGATAATCCCTCTGTTTCAGAGAGTCGATGGCTCCATAGGCCTCATTCTGATTGTGGTAGCCATATTTCGACGTGATATAGCCCAAAGTCCAGAATGGAGGAAGGGGTTGTCTGCCGGTAAGCTCGGAGAAAGAATATGTAGCTCCCGCAAGTGTCCCGTCGCCATTTATGAAGTAATAGCTGAGGGGCTTGGTGGAAATGGTGCGGTAAGCTATTGTGTCTTGTCCAAGTGTCAGACGCGCCTTTGCATAGTCGTCGATGAGGAGTCCGAAACCATCGTCGCTCACAATATAAGGCATATTGATATTGGTCTGTGAGATCCTTTCGTCGCCATCCGTATAGCCATAGTTGGCTCTGTTCCACATGGTAAGCTCGCTTCCATTCAGTGTCAGGCTATGGCCTCTCTCTCCGGCTCCGTAGAAATTGTCTCCTTCCGGTGTGAGGAATGTAAGCGTCTGCTCATTTCCGTCTTTTCCTAATCCATTGGCTTCCGAAAGCAGCAGATGCCCGTTCTGGTCATAAAACGACACTTTCCCTGTCTTCTTGTCTACATTGACAGTCGTAGTCGGCGATTCTATTACGAATCTGTCTGCCGTAGCCCATGTCAGGATATCGCTTTTCTTTCCTTGCAAAGTTGCAGCTTGTGTAGAGGCTGGTGTCGGATCAGATAGTCGGTTTAGCTCGCATACACGGAATATGTCGTTGGTCAGAGCGGTGACTTCTATGACACCATTCTTTGTGATTACTCTGTAAGGCTCACCCTGCGGGTTCTCCTTTTGAGCTGAGAAGGCGACCGCAGCAGAAGCTGCAGCCGCCATCGCTATGCATATAATTCCTTTTCTCATATATTTAATCATATAATCTGATATCCCCATAACCAATAACCCTATAACCCCATAACCCTTTAAGTTAATATTTCGCTTGCGAAATATTAACTTAAAGTTCGATGTCTCCGTCAACGATCACATGCCAAGGCAAACCATTGATGGCAAGTGTCTCCAAGAATGGATCCGGATCAAATTCCTCTACATTGTGCACTCCCGGCTTTACCCACTTCCCGGTCAGGAACATCATGGCTCCTACCATTGCTGGAACGCCTGTGGTGTAGCTTACTGCCTGAGCACCAGTCTCCTTATATGCAGCCTCGTGAGAGCAGTTGTTGTAGATATAATATGTNNNNCCCTGTTTGTCGATGCCACGGATGCGGCAACCGATAGAGGTCTCGCCTGTGTAGTTCTCTCCAAGTGAACCAGGATCTGGAAGCACAGCCTTTAGGAACTGGATAGGAATGATTTCCTGACCATTATACATCACCGGGTCAATTCTTGCCATGCCTATGTCTTGGATCACACGCAGGTGTGTCAGATATTCCTGTCCGAATGTCATCCAGAAACGTGCACGCTTGATGGTCGGGAAGTTTTGCACAAGGCTCTCAAGCTCTTCGTGATAGAGAAGGTAGCTTTCGCGAGGTCCGATGTTGGGGTAGTTGAGGGGCTGGTGGATTTCGAGATTTTCGGTCTCCACCCATTTGCCATCTTCCCAATATTTACCTTTTTGGGTGATCTCGCGGATATTGATTTCCGGATTGAAGTTTGTGGCGAAAGCCTTGCCGTGGTTGCCGGCGTTGCAATCCACGATGTCGAGATATTGCATCTCCTTGAAGTGATGCTTGGCGGCATATGCCACGAATACTGCACTTACTCCTGGGTCGAAACCGCAGCCCAGTATCGCAGTGAGGCCTGCTTCTTCAAATCTCTTGCGGTATGCCCACTGCCAGCTGTATTCGAAATGTGCCTCATCCTTAGGCTCATAGTTGGCGGTGTCAAGATAGTTGACTCCACATTTCAGGCAAGCCTCCATAATAGTCAGGTCCTGATAAGGTAGAGCCACGTTTATCACCAGTTCCGGTTTATGGCGGTTGAACAACGCCACTATTTCGTCCACATTGTCGGCATCCACCTGGTCGGTGACTATGTTGGGTGCCCCGATGGCTTTGGCTATAGCGTCGCACTTGCTTTTGGTGCGTGACGCAAGCACTATCTGAGTGAACACATCGGGATTCTGCGCACACTTATGCGCAACCACAGTGCCGACACCGCCGGCACCGATTATCACAACTTTTGCCATATCGTATTTCTGATTTTTGGTTATTGTTATAGAGTCTTACTTCTTGTCGGCTTGAGTCTTAAGCAAGTCGCGTATTTCAGTAAGCAGCTCTTCTTCTTTAGTTGGTCCTGCAGGAGCGGCGGGAGCTTCCTCTTTCTGGCGTTTCATCTTATTGATGGCTTTGATAGCGATAAAGATGCAGAATGCCACTATCAGGAAGTTGACGATAGTCTGAATCCAACTGCCCCAGTTCAAGGTAACTTCGGGCTTGATTATTTCTTCTCCGTTCATGACGGCATCCTGAATCACCCATTTATAATCGGTGAAGTTGATGCCGCCGGTGGCGACTCCCACCAAGGGCATGATCAAGTCATCGACAAGCGATGAGATTATTTTACCGAATGCAGCACCGATGACAACACCGACAGCCATGTCTATCACATTGCCTTTCACTGCAAATTCCTTGAATTCAGTCAATAGATTTGCCATAACTCGTTAGTTTTTGCTCGTTTTAAAATTATTTCACGCAAAATTAAAGAATTTTTTCCTTAATTTTATCCTTATAGTGATTTAATTGAAAAAAAAATAGTAATTTTGCGGTGACAAAAAGGTCAACAACACATTGACCCCAATAGTTTAGATTTGGACAGTTTAATTTTAACCCAATATTTTAAAAATAATTATGACTAAAGTAGGTATTAATGGTTTTGGCCGCATCGGACGTTTCGTTTTCCGTGCGTCTACCAAGAGAGATGACATCGAAGTTGTTGCTATCAACGACCTTCTTCCCGTTGACTACATGGCTTACATGCTTAAGTATGACACAATGCACGGTCACTTCGACGGCACTGTTGACTACGACATGGAAAAGAGCCTTCTTATCGTTAACGGTAAAGAAATCCGCGTAACTGCTTGCCGTGACCCGAAAGAAATCAACTGGGGTGCTGTTAACGCAGAATACGTAGTTGAATCTACCGGTCTTTTCCTTACTAAAGAAAAAGCTCAGGCTCACATCGAAGCAGGTGCTAAATACGTAGTGATGTCAGCTCCTTCTAAGGACGATACCCCTATGTTCGTTTGCGGTGTTAACCTTGACAAGTATGTTAAGGGTACTCAGTTCGTTTCTAACGCTTCTTGTACTACCAACTGCTTGGCTCCTATCACCAAGGTTTTGAACGACAAGTTTGGTGTTGTTGAAGGTCTTATGACTACTGTTCACTCTACTACCGCTACTCAGAAGACTGTTGACGG
>DAAK01000178.1:9000-12374 GCA_001701075.1 Bacteroidales bacterium GP3
GCTAAGGCTGTAGGTAAAGTTATTCCTGAACTTAACGGCAAATTGACCGGTATGTCTATGCGTGTCCCCACTCTCGACGTATCAGTTGTTGACCTTACTGTTAACTTGGCTAAGCCCGCTACTTACGATGAAATCTGCGCTGCTATGAAGGAAGCTTCTGAAGGAGAACTTAAGGGTGTGCTCGGCTACACTGAAGACGATGTTGTATCAAGCGACTTCCTCGGTGACACTCGCACTTCTATCTTCGACAAGAAGGCTGGTATCCAGCTGACTCCGACTTTCGTTAAGATCATCTCTTGGTATGACAACGAAATCGGTTACTCTAACAAAGTGCTCGATCTTATCGCTCACATGAAGCATGTTAACGGCTAATAATTAGCCCACAGCTTTAAAATAACAAGCCGGAGCATCCTCTCGATGCCCCGGCTTATTATTTTGCAATTACCCCCGGAATAGCTATCATAACCAAACAAAATATCAAGACCGTCAACGCATTTCGCCCGAAGGGCGATAATTAATTGTTAGCACCGCATTGAGCGAAGTGTTGGCGGATGGGCGGTCGCACCGCGAACGTCGAAGATGTTCCATTATTGGCGAACAATTAAGAAACATCTTCGATGTTTTTCGTTGGTGGATATCGTAGCCACCCCACATTTCGCTCACGCTCAATGCGGGGCTTGCAATAATGAATCGTCTTCGACGATTTGCCGAAAAATAGGGAAATTAGATTTCTGAGGCGGGGATTGTGATGGTAGTTTCTTCGTCAGTTCCTTCCTGGGTGTAAACGTACTTTACGCCAAAGTTAAGGCTCTTGACACGCAGCAAAGCACCCTTGTTGACAGTTGCCAATATGTCCTTACGTGTTTCGGGAGTGTCCTCAATCTTAAGTTCGGCATCCTCCGGATAGGTGCAGGTCAATACAAGATATCCGTCCTTCACCTCCATTTTGGTAAGGGAGATGCCGTCAGCCATCGCCATAGGCAATTCCTTATTTATCTGCTCCACTTGTTTGCTGAAATTCTTAATATGCTCCTCTTTCTGCTTTTCCACCATAGCTATGGAATCCACATCGGAAGCACCATCGGTTTTTGTTCCACTGTTACAGCCCACGACACCTGACAATGACATTACAGCTACAGCCATCATCACCAATTGAGATAATTTCTTCATTTTATGATTTTCTAATTAATTATACGACAAAGGTAGTAAATTCCGTGGTAAAAACAGGTTAAATACCTCATTTTGGTTAACCGAATACGTTATTTGACACTCATTTTTCATTTATTTTAGGTATTTCGGGGGTCAGCGCACGAGAGTAATTTTGCATCGTTAAAAACATGGACGCAAATGAGAAAGAGCAAATTTCCCCGCATTATGACAGCATTGGCGCTGACGCTATGTTCATTTACGGCATCAGCAGCCGACGAAGCACAAGAAGCTGATTCGGCAGGTTACACCCGGTTCCGCTTCGGCGGCTACGGCGAGATGGTCGCAGCCTTCAAGGATTACGGAATCAACCGATTCCAGACCGGCGGCATCACCAAAGAACGCCGCAACACCATCAGCATCCCGAGATTTGTACTCGCGATTGACTACAAATTTACTTCCAAATGGATTCTTGGCGCAGAAATAGAATTTGAATCGGGCGGAACCGGCACAGCCTATGAGCTTGAGAACACCGAAAACGGCGAATACGAAACCGAGGTCGAGAAAGGCGGAGAAGTGGCGCTTGAGCAGTTCCACATCACCCGTCTCATTATCCCCGCGTTCAACGTAAGAGCCGGTCACATGATTCTGCCGATAGGACTCACCAACACCCACCATGAGCCTATCAACTTCTTCGGGACAGTGCGTCCCGAAAGCGAAACCGCCATCATGCCCAGCACCTGGCACGAAACCGGGGTGGAGTTCTTCGGGTCATTCGGCAGCGGCAAAGGACTGCTTGATTATCAGGCTATGGTGGTGACGGGGCTGAACGCCAACGGATTTGACCGCAACAACTGGATTCAAGGGGGCAAACAAGGCTTCTTCGAGGAGGACAATTTTACCTCGCCGGCTTATGTGGCACGGCTCGACTACCGCGGACTTGATGGGTTCCGCACAGGATTCTCATTATACTATTGCCGCGACACAGGCTCCAACTCCGACAAATCGTCGACCTACGCAGCCTATGGTCGTATCCCTCTGACAATTTTCACATGGGACGCACAGTACCGCAACCGCTACATCACGGCACGCGCCAATGTTGTGTACGGTTACCTCGGGAACAGCGAGGCGGTAAACGCACGTAACGGACGGCTTTCAGGCAACTCGCCCTACAGCCGCCTTACACCAGTGGCGAAAAATACCCTCAGCTACAGCGCGGAAGCGGGGTTCAACTTCGGCAATGTGTTCCGCATCCCAGGCTGTCCCACACTCTACCCGTTTGCCCGGTACGAATATTTCAATCCGCAGGAACGAGTGGTAAAACCCTACACCGCCGACCCTCGACTTCAAACCTCCAAATGGACAGCCGGCATCAACTGGTATGCCCTCCCCAACCTCGTGGTGAAAGCCGACTATTCCACCCGTCAGTTCGGCACAAGCAAGGTGTTCGGAGGCGGACGATACAAAAGCGAGAATGAATTTGCCATAGGAATCGCTTACATAGGGTGGTTCATCAAGAAGTAATATCACAAAAAACAGATACGCAAAATGAAAAAGACTTTTTTATCACTATTCATCGCCGGAGCTATCACAGCCAGCTTCGCTTCATGCGGAAGCGACGACAAGAACGAGCCTACAGTAAACCCCGACGAAGAACAGAGCTATGACCTCGACTACAACAGCACCAACGCTACCGGATGGCACAATTACATGAGCGCGGTAGCCAATCTGCTCCGTCAGGACGCGATATCGCTCTATGACGCATGGAACACATCCTACGACGGCGGCGAGGCATTTGCCGTCCGGTTCAAAAACCACAGCGGGGCTTACTCCAGCGCATGGAACTGCATTGAGGAGATTCTTGGAGGATGCGCCGACATAGCCACCGAAGTGGGAGAAGCAAAAATAGGCGACCCCTACAACCTTTATAGGCAAGGCAATGTGCAGGAAGCACTTTACGCAGTGGAGTCATGGTACAGCTGGCACTCGCGCGATGACTATGCCAACAATATCCGCTCCATACGCAACTCCTACTACGGAAGCACCGACGATAAAGCACACACCCGCTCCATCAGCGCGCTCGTTAAAAGCCTCGACCCTGCTCTTGACAGCAAAATGACATCGGCGATAGACGACGCGCAGAAAGCCATCCTCGCCATCCCGCAGCCGTTCCGCAACAACATAGCCGGAGCCGAGTCATCAGGCATCGAGCCAAGCAGAGCAAGCCG
>DAAK01000098.1:0-4077 GCA_001701075.1 Bacteroidales bacterium GP3
AATTCCTTCTGGGTCATCATCGCTCATGAATGACCACCATGTTGATTCGCTCCATGCGCCAGTGCCTTCAGGTGCATAGATAAGTACCATACGAGATGGGTCAAGATAACCGATTGTGAATGCTGTAGGCTGCATACCACCGGTGTTGATAGCGAACGGCCAAAGAATTGCACCTGCAGATGTCTCGAGTGTTCCGCGGGAGAATGTGTCTGCATTGACGATCTCATTGTCTTTGTAGTCCTTGATTGCAAATGAGCCTTCATTGATGACAACGCCTTCATTGCTGTAAGCTGTCAGAGAGCCATCTTCATTGAACTCCATGTAAGATTGAGTAAAGCACTCACCCTTGATATCAGGCCAGCGATCTCCGGCATGCTGAGTCTGACCTTCGAAAGTATCAGCACAGTCACCGTCGATAGGGCCGCAGCCCCACCAAGCACCGTTGATGTCTACACTACCATTTTGTTCTCCTGCAAGATAACCTGCATTGCCCCAAACGGCACCACCATTTGCGCTTGTTGCCATCCATTTCCATTTCTTTACGCCCTTGTTTGATACAAGTATCTTCACTGCTGGTTCAAGAGCCTGAGCAACTTTGAGTCTGAACTGCTTTTCTGCCACTACCTCTGTGCCGTCAGTATTGACGAATGAGAAGTAAAGAGTCTGGAGCTCATCGCTACCACGAGATGGAACATAATAGAACATACCACCTGAACGACCATATGAGAGGGTCTTCGGAGTTCCATTCTTTATATAATAGATGTTGACAGCTGACACTTCCGGCAAGTTATACTGGATATAGTTACCAGTCTCAGACGGAACATATGTTACATTGCCAGCATCATCCTTAACGGCGTCGAACTGAGCGAACTCAGCACCTTTAAGAAGAGTTTCACTGGTCATTTCGACCTTCTCGAAAACGCCTTCTGCCTTCTGGGGATCGCAAGAAGTAAGGAATACGCCACCAGTCAAGGCTAATATCATTAAAATCTTTTTCATTTCTTTAGATTTTTAGAGGATTAGTAAACCGGGGTACCTGACATATTCCAATTCTGTGAATCGGAACCCCAACCCGGATTTTGCTTCAGCACTTCAGGATTTGCAACGATGTTGATTTGCGAAGTAGGAATCTGCAAGAAACCGTTTGTTTCAGCATAACGCTGTGCCCAAGAAGAAGAAGCATGATGCATAGTAGTCCAGTAGCCTGTATAGTTGACAGCTGAACCATTCTGCTTTTCAAGAGCGATTGCTGCAAGGCAGTTAGTACCGCCGTCGATACCTGACCAACGACGAAGGTCGTTGAAACGGATACCTTCACCGAAGAGTTCCCAACGACGTTCGTTCTTGATGTTATCCCAAGAATATCCAGTCTTATCAACCCCGGCACGCTCCTGCACTCGTTGCATCATAGCAGGATCACCTGTCAGCTCTGTGTGCATAAGCATCACGTCAGAAAGACGAAGGAGCACAATATCTTGATAATGGTCGCCCTGCATTGAGTTATCGTTTTTATTAGTAGCCGTACTGTTTTTAAGTCGGTAAACGCCCCACCATGTATAAGCATCTGCTTCAGCATCAAAAGTTGATTCAGCACAAGTGACAGAAATCCACTTTTTATTGTACATACCAGTTTCTTCAGAGCAAGAAGTAGTGTATGCAAAATATTGAAGCTCTTCTTCGCAATTGAGTACAGTCGCCTTCTTACGTGGGTCTTTTGATGGCCATTCGTTGACAGAGTTCATATTGAATACTCCTTGTCCCCAACCTTTTCCGAAAGGAAGAGACTCCATATTGCCATTGGTCTTACCCGCTGCGTCTGCATCTACACGAAGGCCGTTGTAAAGTGCAGTCTGATTGACGAATCCCATCTGAATTGTTCCATTATAGGATGCAGCATTGGTGAATTGAACTTGGAAAAGCTGCTCTCTATTGCCATTACCAACCCAAAATTGTCCGGCATCAGCAAGATCTTTCACATAAGCATAATCCGGAGCGGAGAGTTCGTTGGTGTATTGCCAAAGCAGACGATAGTCAGAAATAAGTTCAGCACCAGAATTGTTGACGCAATCAGCGAGATAATCAATCACCTGCTGCTTTGTCAAAGGACCATTAACGCCTTCTTGTTCAGGAAGTTCGACTTCGGCAAGGTTTGCAGTTGCAAGTTCGCCAGCCTTATTGTAGAAACCCTGGTAGAACATATAAGCACGTGCAAGATAACCTTCAGCAGCACCCTTCATAGCATGTCCGTCACCCCATGTAGTAGCGCCATGAGTCATAAGATTAGATGCTGAAACAAAGTCTGCGAGAATGTGAGGATAGATAACCTCCTTAGCACTTACCTGCGGACATGGATCCGGAGCTGCGGCTGACCAATAAGCAGGGATATCACCCCAGTACTGAGAACCCCAAAGATAGAATAGACCACGCATGAAGTAAGCCTCACCGAGAAGCTGATTGCGAGTGGTTTCGTTGCCAGTCCAGTCGAAAGCATCTACCGAGTAGATAATAGCATTCGAACGCGCAATTCCGACATAGATGCAATGCCAAGCATCAGCAAAAAGAGATTCTTTATTAGTCATAAGATGACCAATAGCATGACATTCAACGTCACCTGTACCACCAGCACCATTAGCATCATCCGACATTATATCCCATACGAGCCATGGAGTCTGCAATGGTGCCTGATTGATTTGATTCATCACTCCGTAGAGTGCAGCCAACTCTTTGTTTAGGTCAGAGGGAGCAGCAGGATAGTTGCTTGAGTTAGCCTGAGTATAGTTGGTCGAGTCAAGGAAGTCCTCACATGAGGTCATAGAGAGCATCCCTACAGCAGCCAACGCTATCAAAAGATGTTTTTTCATATCAATATATAGTTTCTCTTGATGTTAAGAATTAGAATTTAACAGTCACACCGACAACGAATGAGCGAGCTGAAGGATAGAGACCGGTATCGATTCCACGAGCCCAACTATTGGCAGTACCACCATTAGAACCGATTTCAGGATCTACACCTGTATATTTTGTTATAGTGCAGAGATTCTGGAGCTGGAGATAGAGTCGCAGCTGCTGGAACGGAGTCTTAAATTGGCTTGCGAAATCATAGCCAAGAGTGATGTTCTGAAGCTTGAAGTAGTCAGCGTTCTGCATATAGTAGGTAGATACCCACTGGTTGTTTTCGCTACCGACTACGAGGCGAGGAACTGTATTGCTGGTTCCTTCTCCATGCCAGCGGTTAAGGATATCCGTTGTATAGTTGACATAAGGATTAGCAAGCAGCGCTGTGCGATAGCACTGCATAGCTTGCATTCCGAATGCTCCTGAACCGGCCATGCTGAAGTCAAAACCTTTCCAGCTGAAACCAAGGTTAATACCCAATGTCCAATCTGGATTCGGGTCACCGATTTCGTGACGGTCTTCGTCGAGAGAAATCATACCATCTCCATTGTAGTCATCCCAAATGAAGTCGCCAGGTTGTGCAGTGGCAAGGACAGCCTGACCAGCTTCGCGGGCTGCATCTATCTGAGCCTGGCTTTGCCAGATACCACTATGGCTCATACCGCTGAAATATCCGATCGGGTGGCCAACTTCTACGAGAGACACATAAGAAGAGTTCTGGAATAGTGCGCTGCTGACATCATCACCAATCTTACCAGATGCTGTTGCAAGACGAGTCACCTTATTCTTATTATAAGCAGCATTGACATTTACATGATAGAGGAAGTCGCTACCGATGTTGTCACTCCAAGAAAGTGCGAGTTCGACACCTTCATTGCGAACGTCACCGCCATTGATCATCGCAGGCTTTTCATAACCGAGGATGTCGTTAAGAGGAGCCTCTACGAGCCAGTTCTTAGTTGTCTTGCGATACCAGTCGAAAGTCAAAGCCAAGCGGCTCTGAAGGAAGCGAGCGTCAACACCAAGGTCAATCTGTTCGGATGTTTCCCAAGTGATGTCTTCATTCGGAACGTTGACTGCATATGCACCAGTTTGATATTCTCCAGTTACAGTCGGGATCATACCACTGCTGAATTTATAGCCATAGTCAGCATAATCTGTCGGAGAGAAACCGATATTAGA
>DAAK01000098.1:4292-5194 GCA_001701075.1 Bacteroidales bacterium GP3
TAGTTGATACGACCGAAGAATGAAGCAATATTGCCTTGTTTCGGTGAATCATAACCACCGTGTCCAGTCATTGTCTCAGGTAAGAAATTAGAAGGAATTGTAAAGTCCCAACCATTTAAAACAAGAGTATTCAGATTCTCAAGTGAAGAACTGAAAGCCATATTCATTCCTGTTGACCAGTTAGACTGCTCAATTGACTGACCGATGAGGACATCGATATTGTTATTGCCGAAAGATGGGAGCACGTATGAAATCGTGTTCTCTACTGATAGACTTGAACTTTGATAAGCATTCTGGCTTAAGCCATAATTAGAGCTTGAATTAGTGGAGCTTGCAGAGAAAGGCAATGAAGTATTACGGTAATTACTTGCACTGTAGCCCGTATTGAACTGACCACGATATTTGAGGTTCTTGATAGGTTCGACAATCCAATAGAAAGTAGCACCTACACCGAAGTCGCGGTTACGGTTGAGAGAACTATATTGACCATTAATAAAACCGATATAAGGGTTGTTGAAGATCATTGAGCTCCATCCGGCACCATTTTTATCGTAACTTAACGGAGTACCATCCTCATTGAAAGCAGGAACAATAGGTGCATTTGCGTATACAGGCTGCATGATGTTCCAGTAGCCGTTACCTTCAGCGAGATCATGGCTTGAATGGTACCAATATGAAACATTTTCACCCAAAGTAATGATGCTGTGGTCGTTGCCCTTCAGAAGTATATGTTCTGAATTGATACGGCCACCATAACGCTTGTAGTCGGAAGCATTGTCACCACCAAGGATACCTTCCTGATCACTGTAATTGACCGAAATAGAGAACTTACTGCGCTCGCTACCACCGGCTACAGTAACAGCATGACTCTGTTGGAAAGCGTTCTTGTTACGATAAAGACC
>DAAK01000127.1 GCA_001701075.1 Bacteroidales bacterium GP3
CGACGCCACCGGCTCTGTGGCCGTCATCAAGCCGAGCGAAGTGGAAGCTGGTCTTGCTACTTCAGCCCAGGATCTTCTCGTAGGTGCAAGTCCTGGTGTGGTAGTAACTACGAACGGTGGCGATCCTTCAGGTGGTGGAACCGAAATTCGAATCCGTGGTGGAGCTTCTCTTAATGCATCCAATGCTCCTCTTATCGTTGTTGACGGTGTGCCTATGGAGACCAGAGGTGTAACCGGTTCTTCAAACCCGTTGAGCCTTATCTCTCCGGAAAACGTAGAGTCAATGACGATCCTCAAGGATGCCTCCGCTACTGCCATCTACGGTTCACGTGCATCAAACGGCGTCATCATCATCACCACCAAGAAAGGCAAATCAGGTCGTCCGCAGGTGAACTTCACAGCCAACATGTATGTGAACTCACCGAGAAAGTATCTTGACATGATGGACGGCCCTACATTCAGCAACTTCATTATCAATGAATATGGCGCGGATTCAAGCCAGGCCGGTGCACTTGGCAAATATAACACAGATTGGAGCAAGGAAGCACTGCACACAACAGTCAGCTCTGACTATAACCTGAGCGTAGGCGGCACTGTAGGATTCCTTCCTTATCGTGTTGCAGTCAGCTATACCAACAACAACGGTATCCTTCGTGGCACCTCCATGGACCGCGTGATCGGATCAATCAACCTCACGCCAAAATTCTGGAACGACCTCCTTTCAATCAACCTGAACGTGAAGGGAGCCTACGTAAAGAATCAATATGCCGACAACAATCTGGGATCATGCGTATCGATGAACCCGACATTGCCGGTGAGGGACTACGAGAATGGAGCAGCTTATCTTGGATATTGGACCTCATTCAAGACTGACGGAAACGTGATTGATAAAGACACTCCCTATGGAACAATCAATGGAACAACTGCACCTCTTAACCCGATAGCAGGCCAGCGGGAGCACAAATCGGAAGGAACAAGCTACCAGAGTGTCGGCAATCTGCAGATCGACCTGAAGATGCCGTTCCTCACAGACCTCCGCGCTAACCTCAACCTCGGTTATGACATCCAGAAGGGCAACTGGTTTGGCTACTACTATCCCAACACCCCTCAGGCTTGGCAGAACGGATATGGCGTGAAACTTGATCCCAATAGCCTGGACGTAAAAACCATTAAGGATGGCGGTACAAGTGCAGAAAAGCAATATCAGCTGAAACGGAACCTCCTTCTTGACTTCTATCTCAACTATAACCATGAGTTCAAGTCAATCGGATCTGTACTTGACGTGACAGTCGGTTATTCATGGCAGAAATTCTACAACAAGAGTCATCAGTACAGCTATGTCTACAGTGTCGGCAACCCTGAATACTATCCTTCACAGTATTTGGGTCAGGACCACAGCCAGTATCTTGGACAACAGGCATATCCTACCACTTATCAATCGAAACCGCATCAGCTTCTATCATTCTTCGGACGTGTGAACTACAGCATCTTTGATAAATATCTCATCACTGCCACTGTCCGCTATGACGGTACTTCCAGATTCTCAAAAGACAACCGTTGGGGTCTCTTCCCCTCAGTTGCACTTGGCTGGAAGCTGCTCGATGAAAACTTCATGCAGTTTGCACGCGGAGCGATGAATGAACTCAAGATACGCGCAGGCTATGGCGTGACCGGTCAGCAAGACCTCAATGATGACTATTTCCCATATCTGCCGGTTTATGGAGTCTCCACCGATGTAGCAGGCCGCTATCCATTCGGAGACCAGTATTATTTCCCAGTCACCCCGGGTGCATACAATGCAGACATCAAGTGGGAGGAAACTCGCACATGGAATGTCGGTGTCGACTTTGGCTTTGCCAATAATCGTGTGAATGGCGCAATCGACTTTTACAAGCGTAAAACAGTCGACCTTATTACATTCGCCAACTACCCGGCAGGCTCGAACCTCACCAACAAGGGCAACATCAACATTGGAGACCTGGAGAACATAGGTATAGAATTGACTTTGAATACACGCCCGGTAGTGACCGACAACTTCACATGGAACTCCAATATCAACGTTGCTTGGAATAAGAACAAGATCACACGTCTTGCCGAAGGTGCGGACACCCAGACTGGTGACATCTCAGCGGGAACAGGTGGCACAATCCAGAAGCATGAGGTTGGTTATCCAGCATTCAGTTTCTATGTATATGAGCAGGTTTACGCACAGGATGGCACTCCGCTCGACGGCGTGTTTGTAGATCGCAACGGAGATGGAGAAATCACAGAGGCTGACAAGTATCTCTATCACAGCAAAGATCCGAAGATTACATTGAGCTGGACCAACACCTTCAACTACAAGAACTGGGACTTGGGAATCACACTCCGCAGCAACATCGGCAACTGGGTCTACAACAATACAATGGCCTCCAACGTGTTCAAATCTGCCAACACTGGATTGCCTCTCAGCAACATGATGAATAACACTCACCTCTTCGCTCAGGAGTCGCTGCCTCAGATCATGAGTGACTACTTCGTGCAGAATGCTTCATTCCTGCGTTGTGACAATATTACATTGGGCTACACCTGGAAAGAACTTCTCAAAGAGAAACTGAGACTACGCATTTACGGAGCAGTTCAGAATCCATTCGTGATAACGAAATACAAGGGACTTGATCCGGAAATCTTCAAGGGTATAGACAACGGTGTCTATCCGAATCCGATCACATTCTCTCTTGGTCTCGTGGCTTCATTCTGAGGCAGTCATAAACTCACCAACAACAATTAAAAATTAGAATTATGAAATTCAATAAGTATCTAATCATCGGAAGCTTGGCTCTTTCACTTGGAGCTACCTCCTGCGTTGGCGACCTCGACGTGACTCCCGATGATCCCAATACCAAACTGACCCTCTCTACCAAGGATGAATATCTTGGAGTGCTTGCGCGTGCTTATGGCGGTCTCGTGCTTGAAGGAGGCATATCGGTCGAGGACGGAGGTGCCGGCACATATATGCGCCAGCTCTTCAATCAGGAGGAACTTCCATCCGACAATGCCATAGTAGGCTATAACTGGAATGATTCCGGAATCCAGGAAATGGGCTTTGCTATCCCCGGCAAGGATAACCACTGGGGCTATGAAATGTATTCCCGCATCAATTATCAGATCGGTCTCTGCAATGAGTTCCTCCGCACAATTGACAAAGGTTCAACTTTTTTCACAGATGCTGAAATCAAGCAGATGAAGGCAGAGTGCCGTGTTTTGCGCGACCTCAGTTACTATCACATGATTGATATCTTTGGCCGCGGACCATGGACAGATGAAAGTTCTCTCGTAGGAGCAATTCCCCCGACCTACGACCGCACACAACTTTTCAATGCAGTTGTCAGCGACCTTAAGGATGCAGTTCCCAATCTTCCGCCCGCTGCTTCTCAGGAATATGGCCGTGTAAGCCGCGAAGCTGGGTATATGCTCCTTGCTAAACTTTACCTAAATGCAGAAGTGTATACCGGCACCGGCATGTGGAAGGAATGTGCTGATGCATGCAAGGAAGTGCTAAGCACCGGAATCCAGCTTGCTCGGGAATATAAATATCTTTTCTGTGCAACCAACGACAAGTATGTAGGCAACGGTGAGATTCTTTGGGCAGTCCCGCAGGGACCTAACTGCACATGCTGGGGAGGTACAGCTTACCTTGCAATTGGAGCTTATCAGTCTGATATTGACAAGAGCCGCTACGGTTATGCAGGGGGCAATCCATGGAACGGACCGCGTATCCGCCCGGAACTTTCAAGGTCGCTTTCATCCAATGACAAACGTCGCCTGATCTATGAAGGCTCATTCCAGGAAGACCTTACCAATATAGATGACTGGACTGCCGATGGTTGCGGTTTCATGAGCATCAAGTATGTGAATACGGACGAAAGCGATTATTTTAACGAAAATGGCACAATGCAGTGTATGGCTGAAAATCAGACTGACATTGATTTCCCAGTGTTCCGTCTTGCCGATACATATCTGATGCTTGCTGAATGTGAACTCCATGGAGTTCCTTGTGATGGTATCGACTATTACAATAAGGTTAGGACAAGAGCTGGACTTGCTCCAGTTGGAACATACACAGCCGACGACCTGCTCAAGGAGCGTCAGTGTGAGCTCTATTGGGAATGTCACCGTCGTTCAGACCTCATCCGATTCGGCAAGTATACCGGCTCAACCTACAATTGGCAGTGGAAAGGTGGCGTGCAGGAAGGTACCGCCCTCGCAGCGACCCGCGCCCTGATGCCGGTACCGGCACAGTTTGAAGCAACTCTGGGTCAGAACCCCGGTTATTGATTAAGAACTCAATAAATGAATACGACAATGAAAAA
>DAAK01000143.1 GCA_001701075.1 Bacteroidales bacterium GP3
CAGTGCTCAAGAGCATAGACCCGGAGAAGAGCGTTTACGCTCGCCTCAGCCATCGACGGGTCGTTGGCGACCACCTGTTCTTTTTGCTCCGAAGTGACTGTTCCACCCATTGGCTCTGTGTCAAGATCGTTGCACGATCCCAGAAATGCCAAGGCTGCCACAGCGGGAAGAAATTTATATGTTGTCTTCATTTTTTTCACTTATTGAGATTAGAATTCTATTTTCACACCACCGGATACGCAGCGAACTGCTGTATATGTAGAAGTTGTGGCTGACCAGAAGCCCTGACGCGGGTCAAGACCCTTGCGTGCGCTCCAGACTGCGAGATTGTCGCCTGCAACGTATACTCTCAGGTTGTTTACCCCAAACTTCTTGGTCACGCTGGCCGGGATTGTATAGCCCAGTGTGATGTTATTAAGAGCAAGGTAATTGCTTGAGATGAGACCACGGTCTGTGCTGTATCTTGAGAATGAGTAGCTGTCGGATGCATCAAGACGTGGAACGTCGGTGTAAGGATTCTCCGGTGTCCATGCCTTCAGGATATCCTTGTGCCAGTTGTGGCCGTAGTCTGATGAATAGCCTGAGCCCATGAACGACTGATAGCCGCTGTCGAAGATCTTGCCGCCCATCTGATAGCTTAAGGCTACTGAAAGGTCGAAGCCGAATGCATTCAGGTTAGTGCCGAAGCCACCGTAGAATTTCGGAAGAAGATTGCCGGTTTCCTGACGGTCCTTGACATCATATTTGGATTTGACGTGGTAGCTGTCTTCAATCTTCTCGCCATTACTGTCGTAGTCCCAGCCCCAGTAGAGTGCCTTACCAGTTGCGGGATCGACGCCTGCATATTTCACGAGATAGCGCTGATACATTGACTTTCCTTCCTTGTATATGTAGCTGCCGTCGATCCATTCGCCGTTAAGCTCGGGAGCAAGTTTCAGGATTTTGTTATCGATCCATGTGCCGTTGAAATTAAGCGACCATTCTACATTCTTTGTCTTCACCGGAGTGTAAGTGATTTCAAGTTCCATACCGTTGTTGCGCATTGAGCCAACGTTCATCGGGATGGAGGTGTAGCCGAGTGATGGGGAAACTGGCTTGTTGTAGAGCATGTCGGATGTCTGGCGGTTGAAGTATTCCAACGTACCTGTCAATGTGCCGTTGAGTAAGGCATAGTCAACTCCGATATTGAAGGAGTTTGATGTCTCCCATGTCAGGTTGCGGTTGCCTTTGTAGGCGAGTGACCCATCGCTCCAGCTTGTAGAGCCGTCGATTGAATATTGGTCAAGGTATGCGTAGTTGTTGCCAATTGCGTCGTTACCCTGCTGGCCGAAGCTTGCGCGAAGTTTCAACTGGTTCATCCATGAGTTGGCGCTTTCCATGAAGCTTTCCTTGGCAATGTCCCATGCAGCTGACACTGAGAAGAAGTTACCCCAGCGGTGCTCCGGAGCAAAACGTGAGGATGCGTCGCGACGGTACATACCTGTCAGGAAGTAGCGGGTTGCGAAGTTATAGTTGATCTGGCCAAAGATACCGCGTGTTGAATATTCACTCTTGGCACCATAGCCTCTACGACCGTCGTTGAAGAGGGTGTTGTTGATAGCCCATGAGAATGGATTGTACATTCCCATACCGGTTGCTTCGGTGTATTCGTCATTATAGCTGTAGCTTTCATAACCAACCATTGCTGTAAGGTTGTGGAGGTCATTGAAAGTGTGCTCGTAGTTGGCAATACCCTGGAAGGTGACACCTGAAGTACGCATAGCTTCCTGAGTTGCATTACCACCCTGGGTTGTGAACTGACCATAGATGCCGTTGAGGATCATGTGGTAGCGGGTGTTGTCGAGTGAGTAGCCAAGAGTGCCGGTTACTGTAAGGCCTTCAACCGGGTTCAACTGCAGATACCATTTTCCGTTAAAGAGGTCGGTCAGGTATTCGCGTGAGTCATAGATGAGCTGACCTGCAGGGTTACCGTTAGTGATGATTGGACGAGCATTCGTTGTGGATTTTGCATCACCATAGTCATATACCGGCTCACCATAAGATTCGTCGTATACGATTTCGCCCTTTGCATTGCGGACATATATAGGATAAATTGGTGCCATGGCATTAGCTGCGTAGAATGCGTTGCCGTTGCTGGTTGATGAATCGGAAGTCATGTCGCGCGGATAGTCGCTCTTTGCATAAGCATAGCTGAGGTTTGTTCCCAATTTCAACCAGTTGGTCACGTTGTAGTCAACGCTCAGACGGCTTGACATACGTTCGTAGCTTGAATTCTGGATAAGACCTTCATCCTTGGTATAGGATCCATTGAAATAGTAGTTGAAACGGTCGTTTGCACCGGATACGCTAAGGTTGTATTCCTGACGGAGACCGTTGCGGAAGGTTGCATCTGCCCAGTCGTCGGGAGTATAGTAGAATGAACCGTCGGTATAGCCAAGAGTCGCATTTGGATTCAGCTTGCCGTCTATGCCGATGAGAGATTCTCCCTGCGGAACAGTAAATACCTGATAACCCAAAGCTGTGAGCATCTGGCTGTTGGCATATTCATGAGCTTTCTGTGAATCATAGCCCAAGTTGTAGAGAGCTGCGTTGCGCTGTGCCATGTAGCTCAACTCATAATACTGACCTGGGTCGGTGATCACGTCGTAGTTCTTGACTTCGCGGCTATTGGCACCCCACTTTGCATCGATGGTCACTTTGGTCTTGCCAAGTTTACCGCGCTTGGTGGTGATGAGGATGACACCGTTTGCACCACGTGCACCGTAAAGAGCAGCAGCTGCTGCGTCTTTTAGTACTGTCATTGATTCAACGTCGCTCGGGTTGAGGGCAGCGATGTCGCCGTCGTAAGGAACACCGTCAAGCACATAAAGAGGAGAGGAGCTTGCGTTGATAGAACCGACACCACGGATGCGGACTGTGGAGCCTGTACCAGGCTGGCCGTTTGAGTTCAATGTCTGAACACCGGCTACTACACCAGTGAGGGCATTGGTAACGTTGGTCACGAGGCGATCCTCAATTGTAGAGGAGTTGACAACGGATGCAGCACCGGTGTATTCCGATTTCTTGGCCGTTCCGTAAGCTACGACCATCACGTCGTCAAGCTCTTTGGAGTCGCTGAGCAGACCGATTTTCATGTCTTCTCCGATAGCAACTTCCTGGCTGTGCATTCCTACATAAGAAATCACCAGTTTGGTTGCTGTAGCAGGGATGTTCTTGATGATGAAGTTACCGTCAAGGTCGGTCGATGTGCCGAGTGAGGTTCCTTTCACCAAGACGGTTGCCCCAATTACAGGCTGGTCGTCGCTGACAGTATATACGTAGCCACTGGCCGTGCGTTGTCCTAACGCCGACGCGATGACTGCCGTCATTACTGCCATAAATACTAGCAATCTTTTCATCTTAGTTAATTTTAGTAAAACTTTTAGAAATTTGTTATTATGTTTGTTTATATTTTCACCTGTTTTTACACGTGTATGCATCAGAAATGTGCAGTTTTCACCGCACACCCTTACAAATAAAAACATAAATTAGTTAAAAAAGTTTTAAAAATCCTCTTTTTAACTCTATATTTCTCAATATTTCTTAAAATTTAGTACCCCAAAATTCATCTTTTATTGTCATTTTGCTACAATCCGTTTGCCTTAAATGCTCAAATTGGCTTCCGTTCCCTCAAATTTTTACCCAGTTAGCCTCTCTCTCAAGCAAAATTCCAATCTCAATGTTTTTCCCCCTTCCCCCACTGAAAACTGAACTCTGACACCTGAAGACTGAAGACTGAAGACTGAAATCTGAAAACTCGCGCCTCCGCCGCAAAACACAGAAGGACTCCTTATCACAAGGAATCCTTCTTCTTCACATAATCAAATTTCTAAGTTATTCATCAGCCACGAAACCAGTACGGCGGTAGCCGTGAACGTAATATGTGTATCCTCCGTCGTCATCACTATAAGTGATGTAACATTCAAACTTGTCGGCCGGCATCCCTGACGGTGTCTCGGCCCCGCCAAATGTCACCTTGCCGTCCCATACTGTGATATTGCAATCATAATATTCATTGGGCACCGGTGTCTTGCTGCCGAATGTCATTGCATTCACATCGCATGGAAGCTTCACCTTGGTCTCCCAGAAGCTTCCGAGATCATCAAGCCAGAGCTCAGTGCCATTGTCTGCACTCGTATTATACGTGATCCATTCCATCTGGCCAAGACCATAGCCGTCTTCATACACCTGGTCGCCATCGATCACGTCTACAATGACCATCCATTCGCCAGCCAAGTTGACTGTCGAGGTCATCGGTATCTCCTCTTTTTCGCAAGAGCTGAAAAGCACTATGCCTATAAGAAGGAGGCTGAGGTTTATTATCTTTTTCATTGTTTTCTTCATTAAATCTTTCTCAAGCGATTCTCAAATTCTCTTTTATCAGTCATCCGATCTCTGACACCTGATATCTGATATCTGACAACTGACATCTTAATTAGTTCTTATCAAGTGTCACATTAAAGAAGAACGGATAGCTGGTATAGCTTACGATATACTTGATCGTCCCTGCATCCTTGTCAAACTTGCCATCAGTCAAGCCATTGGCTGAGTCGCCCCAACCGATCAGGTAACTGTCAAGAAGCTCGATGTTGCCGTCGGCATCCACGCTCAGCTCGCCGCCAAGAGCGTAGTTGCTGCCATAGCCTGCACGATACTGATACCAGCCTGCAAGAAGGTCGGAGATATGATATGTCCCGTCGCCATTGGCATATACGATCACTGGGAAGCCACCATAATATACTGTGCCGTTATAATCGCGGAAGCTGTCAGTGTTGGTGGTATAGTAGCCGCTCACTGCATCATCATTTGATGCCACAAGCACATATCTTACGGCCGATGCGCTGAATCCGTCGGCATTGGTTGCTGAATACGTGATGGAATAATATCCCGGCTGCGGATTATTGAAATCCAGCTTGGTAGTCACCACTACCTGCGATGTGTAGTCCTCGCCGTTCAGCGTTGCTGAGTATCCCGGGTCCACGAAGGGAACGCCAGCCACTGCCATGTCGTTGATCGCACCGTCAAGCTCTATCACGGGATAATACGTTATCCCTGTCAGACCCTCAGTGTCCTTGCTGCATGATCCAAGTGTCATCAATGCAAGACCGACAGCTATTGTTGAAATATATTTTTTCATGTTATTTGTCTATAATCTTATAAATTATAACTTATATCTTACAACTTTCATCTTCACGTTTCAGAAATCTGAAAACTGAAATCTGATATCTGAAATCTGATATCTGAAATCTGAAAACTGAAATCTGAAAACTGAAGACTACTGTGCCCAGAACACTGGGGCTCCATCCCCCTTATATTCCGGTGTGTTGCCGTTGCGGTTTGCCGATGACTCAGGATATGGCCAGCGCTGAAGCACCTTGTTGCTGCCAAGTGTGCCGTTCACCTGGATCGGTGTGTAGAGTGTACCCGGCTCAAGAAGTCCCGGCTGATAGTCGTCGGTCAATACATTATATAGTTGTGCGCCGGTCACATTGCCGAAGGCCGGATATTTCAGACGACGTAGCTCACACCATGCCTCGAAGTTGTTGGTGCCGGAAAGTGCTACCCATTTCTGGATACCGATGCACTTTGCCCAGTTCGCTGCGTCCCATGGATATGCGTTGAGCACTGTCTCTGCTCCTCCTACGCCTGCTGAAGCAAACGATGCCTCGATGGCTGCGGTGTAGTGCTGCTCTGCTGCGCTTGCTGAGCCAAAGCGTGCCTCATACTCTGCAAGGAAGAACTCGATCTCTGAGCGGGTGATGAAATATACAGGGCTATTGTATGCCATGTTCGGACGGCACCAGTAGCCTGCCTTGTAAGATGCTGTGGTCGAGAAGTTGGTGCCCGATACGCCACCGGTGTATTCACCCTTGTCTGTGTTGGGGTTGAAGAAAGCCTTTAGGCGGGCGTCGTCGCCAGCGTTCATAGTGCTGAGAAGCGCAAGGTTGAGGATCACATTCTGCTGGGTTGAGCCAAAGTAAGTGGCAAACTCTTCCTGATAGTAAGGGTTGGCCTGGCCGCTCTCGTTTTTCCAGCAGTTTGTCCATGCCACGTCCCCTTCAGGGAAGTTAC
This sequence comes from Bacteroidales bacterium GP3, assembly GCA_001701075.1. Lineage (GTDB taxonomy): Bacteria > Bacteroidota > Bacteroidia > Bacteroidales > Muribaculaceae > Lepagella. Next base: position 6,112 of record DAAK01000143.1, read on the forward strand.
CCTCAGCCACGAGAGCTGAAAGCTGGCTCTTCACGTCTACTGCGTTGCTCTCTCTCATCAGGATGCGGAGCTTAAGTGCATTTGCCACCTTCACCCATTCTGAAGCTCTTGCTCCGGGAAGGAGGAAGTTGGTGCAGACGCTTTCCATTCCGCCCACTTTCGACATAGCCTCGTCGAGCTCTGCGATGATGCCGGCATAGACGTCCTTGCCGTCGTCATATTTCGGGGTGATGTTGTTGATGTCGAGTGCCTCGCTGTAAGGGATCTCGCCGTAGCAGTCGATGAATGTCTGGTATGTGGCTGCTCTCAGCACTGTGGCTGCAAGCACTGTGCCCCAGCTTTCTTCTGCCTCTGCCATGGCTATCACTGTAGAGAGGTTCTGCAGCGTGCGGGTGGAAAGGTTGCTGAAGGTGGAGCTTGAACGTACGGCACTCTGCATAAACTGGCTGTAGTCCATATAGTTTGAGGTGCCGAAAAATTGTGAGTAATGCTGTGCGAAGTAGCCGCCGGTGATGCGGAGGTAATCGCTGTAGCTATTGGCAAACGCCATCTCGGCTCCCGGGAAAATCAGGTCCGCATTCAGGTTGCTCGCAGCCGGTGAGTTCGGACTCTCGTTGATGTCCAGATAGCTGTCGCAGGCTGTAAGCGTCCAACCACAGGTTGACTGACATTTTGTAACTTCGCGCTGTAAACACCAAAA
>DAAK01000060.1 GCA_001701075.1 Bacteroidales bacterium GP3
ACTAAACCTATGCAAAAGAAACTAATTTACTTGACTCTTTTGATGGGATGCATGTCATCCTTTCAAGCCTTGGCTGACAACAAGCTGGAGGCAGAAAAAGCTACCTATAGCAATTGCACTGTCGTCTCTGACACCAAATATTCAGGCGGCGAGGCCTTAAAGCTGACCGAAGAAACGGCAAAAATCACATTTGATGTCAATGTAGATCAAAAGGGCAAATATGCAATTTATGTCGCCGGTGATGGCATCGGAGGAAGCAAGATTGTCAACTGCTCAGTCAATGGCGGTTCCGGACAATTCAGTCTCGACAAATACGAAGAAGTGGAGATGGGCACTTTCTTTCTGTCTGAAGGAAAGAACACAGTGGTCATAACGCCAAACTGGACTTGGTTTGACATCGACTATATACGCATCGACGTGCCTCAGGACACTTATACATTCGACATCGCTGCTGCTCCTGTTGATGAAAATGCTACCGAAGCAGCCAAGAAAATGTATTCATTCCTTTACGACAACTTCGGGAAGAAGACTATTTCCGGCATTATGACAGGAGATATGAGCTCAGCCAATGGAGATGTGACAGCTCACGACGATATGAAGGCTGTATATAATGTCTCTGGTAAATATCCAGCCCTTGTCGGTTTCGACTTCCTCTTCGCTACAGGCCGTACAGAAGACGAAGGCTGGTGTAAGGATTATACACATAAGGCTATTGAACTGGCAAAAGATACATACCGTCGTGGCGGATTCCCCGCATTCTCATGGCATTGGCACGATCCAAGCCGTAAGACCGATGATTTTTATTCTGAGAAAACGAGTGTAAGCATCTCACAAGCCCTCAACAGCGACGGCTCCTGGAATACCTCTTCAGAACTTTATCAGTATATTATTCACGACATTGATATCATTGCCGATTATTTCCTCGAGCTGCAGGAAGCCGGAATGGCTTGCATCTTCCGTCCGTTGCATGAAGCAAGCGGAGGCTGGTTCTGGTGGGGCAGAAATAAGAAAGCCGATGATTTCGTAAAACTCTACCAACTCGTATTCGACGAAATGACACAGGTCAAAGGCGTGCATAACGTTCTGTGGGTTTGGAATGCGGGTGCAGAAGATGCCGATTGGAATCCGGGCAACGAATACTACGATTTTGTCTCCGCAGATATCTATAACCCGGCATTTGACTATTCAAGCAACGCCTCTACGTTCGACAAACTCAAGACCATGACACAAGGCAAGAAGATAATCACATTGTCAGAAAATGGTCCGATTCCAGATATCGAAAAGCAAGTCGACGAAGACGCAATGTGGTCTTGGTGGATGCCTTGGTATCAGACTTGGGAAGGCAAATTCGTAGATCAGACAAGCACCGAACAATGGCGCAAATGCATGAACCATGACCGCATCATTACACTTGACAAAATGAATTCCTGGACTGGAGTCACAACTATTCAAAATGCCCCGGATCAGCATAAGATCTACGACCTTAACGGGCTTCCACTCCGTCAGGAACCCACTCATGGCCTCTACATCCAAAACGGCAAGAAGCATATCAAAAAATAATAAACCCTCCAAATACCCTCGTAGGAGGCTGTCTAATAATTATAATTAGGCAGCCTCTTTTGTTAAAATCTTAGTCAGAAGAAACGACTTGAAAGGTATAACGTAGATAGCTTTTGATTCAATGTATTTGAACTAAAGAAAAAAATTATTTGCAGGTGAAAAATTAAAGTGCTAAATTTGCAACCGAATTCAAAACCAAACACCATAACCTCATGAAAAACATACCTGAGAAGTATTATAAGGAAGAAAATCAGAGGGAAGCTCTGGCTAATCTCCGGCGATGTCTTGCATCCGGGATGACTGTAAAGGATATTGCCAAGCAGTTGACTTCAAAATATGAGCATGCCAGTGATTCCCAAAAGAAGCATATTGGCAAACTGCTGGCATCGGTTTACGATTTTGAATCACGGACGACAGCAAAGGCTTGCGCTTTGCTTTTCAGCATCAAGATGTTGAACTCACTAAGCGTAGGGGAGAGTGCTTATATTGATGGTTATGAGGACTCTGATATGGTCAGTTTTAAAAAAATGTATTCTCTGGAAGTTATTGGGGGCATGGGGGAAGTGTTTGACAACTATCAAGGAGGACGCAGCCGGATATTGTCACCTGCCTCAAACTCGAATGTCTTGACGATAAGCAAGGATGACAATATTTATGCAGTGATTCATTCAAAGGGAAACATGAGCATTTTCATTGTTGAATCTTGTGATACTGACATATTGGTAGATGAGGAATCATTCATGAGTGAGGCTCCGCTCTATTTTACAGAGAGCACTCATTTTGTCTCTCCCGTATTCAAAATCAAACAGGTGAAGAGCATCTTTGATTATTGCTTGAAAGAGATTGGGTATCCGGCAATTTCTGTCAACCAAAAGGTGATTTTTGCTGATATGAGAGCCAACCTTATCAACCGCAGTGAATACGTTGGAGAGGTCGCCGATAGGGATGACTGGAATGGAATTGATGTGATAATGTACAAGGAAATAGTACCGGATTATCCGATCAGCGATATCTGTGATTTGGAGTATGATTATTGTGAAAATGAGCTTAAGCTCCAACTTCGTTGTCAACTGATTCATTCAGTTGGAGCGACGGCGAAAATTTACAATTCGATATGCAAGGACAATAAGATGTTGAAACTCACTCCGACTATTCTATCGAAATTGTGCAAAAAGAATAACATCTTCTTTAACTAAACAATCTGATATTATGGAAACATCACACATACCGAGCTACGATGAAGTTCTGAGACTCTTCGAGTCATTCTCAGAAGTCGTTGATAAAGAAGCCCCAAAAACTGTGGCTCCTGCTCTTTCATCAGTGCAGGAAAAGTCAGTAGGTCACAGTGCTCTCGAAGAGTTGATGTCGCTGACCGGAATGCAGCATGTGAAGGATGCTGTCATGAGCGAAATCAACTTTCATAAGATTATGCGTATGAGGCGAGCTGCCGGGAGAAAGACTCCACAAAGACTGCCGCATATGCTGTTGACCGGTAATCCCGGAACCGGAAAGACTACAGTGGCCAGATTGATTGGACAAATCTATAAGGAAGAAGGGATCCTGAAGAGCGGACACATGATAGAAGTGGACCGGGCAAAACTTGTAGGTAAATTTATAGGTGACACTGAGGATAAGACCTCTCAAATCCTCAATGAGGCAAAGGGTGGGATACTCTTCATCGACGAAATTTATAGTCTCGTCGAAAACGACTCTCTTCCATCGGGAAGAGACTTTGGTATGAAGGTCATTGATACCCTTATGCCGGTGCTTGGCAATCCGGATTCGGATATTATGGTCATCGGTGCTGGCTATACCGATTCCATGCGCACCTTCTTAGCTGGCAATCATGGTCTGGCATCCAGATTCCCGTTTGTTTTGGATTTTAAGGATTTCTCTATAGATGAATTGATCAGCATAGCTCTCAATGAGTTGGAGAAAAACGAATTCGTGCTTTCAAAGGAAGCCTTTGAAGAAATGAAGTCGTTGCTGATGTGTGCCGTAAAAGTCGAGGATTTTGGCAATGCCCGTCTCGTGAAGACCATGATCAATAATTTCATGGTGCCTCGCATGTGCAACCGTATTGCCAAAATAGGCAATCTTGATGAGATAGATATTGATCAGACAAGTCTGATTACTCTTGAAGACATGCCGAGTTTCGACGAGCTTTTCCCGCTTAAAGGGAAGCAACGGAGGAGCGTGGGGTTTGGCAAATGATCCTTCTTGC
>DAAK01000056.1:0-123 GCA_001701075.1 Bacteroidales bacterium GP3
TTTTTATGTTATAAAACACATTTTTTTACTTGAAAAAAATTATGTTTTTTCAAAAATTATGTGTAAATTTGAAAATCCAAAAGAATATTTTAACACCTCAAATACTAATAGTATGAGCAAAAC
>DAAK01000056.1:149-7749 GCA_001701075.1 Bacteroidales bacterium GP3
GAACTTCGCAGACTCAAAGACAGTCTGCCTGACGGAGCTACTCGTCGTATCGCCGACCAGCTTAATCTCAATGTACAGACCGTCCGTAACTATTTCGGAGGTGTTAACTATGAGTTCGGTAGGAACATCGGTATGCATATCGAGCCGGGTCCTGACGGGGGAATCGTGGTGCTTGACGACACTACTATCTATGATATGGCCGTCAAGATCCTCGAGGAGGAAAACGCTAAGAAAGCCTAAGCTGACTTCTGCAGTTTCCCCATTTTCCTCTTTCCTGTACTTGTGATAGGTAATTTGTGGATATAAGGGTGGTTTCATTCCGTCTTTCGGCATGATCCCACCCTTTGATATGCTCATACTCGATGATAATGACGAAAACGATGAAAACGCCGATAACTGAATTAGAATCCAAACTTGGCTTCGACTCTATCCGTGCCGAAGTTGCCTCTCTATGCTCTTCCCGAATGGGAAAGGATGCCGTAGAGGCGATGTCTTTCTCTTCCGATTTCGATACTGTCGTCCGTCTCCTTCGCCAGACAGATGAGATGCTCTCACTTATCAAAAGCGGATCTGACATTCCTGGGTCAAATGTCTATGATGTAATTCCCTATCTCAATGAGATTAAGGCTGCTGGCTCTTTTATGGCGGCGGATCGTCTGAATGCCTTGGGAAAGATGTTGGCTTCTATTTCTGAAGTGAGAAATTTCTTCGCTCGTTCGGATGAAGATGGTGTCACACCTCTATATCCGGAGCTTAAGAAGGAGTTTGAAGGTCTTGTTTCTTTCCCTGCCATAGAAAGGGAAATTGAGCGTTGCGTTAATAAATTTGGAGAGGTCAAGGATAATGCTTCTCCTGAATTGTCGGAAATTCGCCGAAGCATTTCCGCTGCAAATGGTTCTATTGCAAGGGCTATGCGGAAGGTTCTTGATAAGGCAGCTGCTGAGGGTATCGTTGAGAAAGACGTGGCTCCATCCATGCGCGATGGGCGTATGGTGCTTCCAGTTTCAGCGGCTATGAAACGTCGGGTCAATGGCATAGTCCATGATGAGTCGGCCACTGGTAAGACAGTCTTCATCGAACCGGCTGAAGTCGTTGAGGCTGGAAATCGTCTCCGCGAACTCCAGATGCAGGAACGTCGCGAGATTGTCCGTATTCTTATTTCCATTGCCAATATAATCCGTCCAGATATTGATCTGATTGAAGCCGGTTGCCTCTCAATAGGTTATCTCGATTTCATTAAGGCAAAGGCGCAGTTTGCCAATGTTGTGAATGCGTCTCTCCCTCACATTGAGAAAAAGCCTGAGATTGACTGGTTTAATGCCTTTCATCCGGTTTTGTTCCTGACTCTTCGTCAGCAAAGTAGGAGTGTGGTGCCGATGAATCTCCATCTTGATTCGCAACATCGTTTCCTCATTATATCGGGTCCTAATGCTGGTGGTAAGTCCGTAGCTCTCAAGACTGTAGGCATTGTGCAATATATGATGCAGTGTGGTATGCTCCCGACCCTTTATGATAATTCCCATATGGGTATTTTCAAGAATATCCTTGTGGATATTGGAGATGAGCAGTCGATGGAAAACGACCTCTCTACCTATTCTTCCCATCTTCGCAATATGAAGGAGTTTTTGCGCAATTCAGGCCCGGCTACACTCGTTCTTGCCGATGAGATGGGCTCGGGCACCGAACCCCAGATTGGTGGTGCTCTCGCTCAGGCTATTCTTTTCCGTCTCGGTGAGTCCGGATGCTTTGGAGTGGTGACTACTCACTATCAGAATCTGAAAACTTTTGCCGACGATACCGATGGTTTCATCAATGGTGCAATGCTTTACGACCGTCAGCACCTTCGTCCTACTTTCCAACTTTCCGTTGGAAATCCCGGAAGTTCATTCGCTATAGAGATTGCACGCAATATCGGTCTTCCAAATGAGGTTATCGATATGGCAAAGAATCTGGTCGGCTCCGACTATGTCAATTCCGACAAATATCTGCTCGACATTGCCCGCGACCGTAAGTATTGGAGCAATAAGCGCCAGAGCATTAAGGAGAAGGAGCAACATCTCGATAAACTCCTTGAGAAATATGAGGATACAGCATCTGATCTTAAGCAGAAAAGGGCTGAAATCCTCAAGGATGCCCGCGAAGAGGCACAGGAGATTCTCAAGTCTGCGAATGCACGCCTCGAGAAGGCTATCCGCGATATAAAGAATGCTGAGGCAGAAAAAGAGCGTACTCGTCAGATTCGCCGTGAATTGGAGGATTATAAGGAGAGTCTTAAGGAGCCGGCAGAGGATAAGTCAGTTCCCGATGCCCTGAAACCATTGAAACATAAGAGTAAGAAATCGCGTGAGGATGCTTCAAAGAAAAGCAAACCGGCAGCTACAAAGCCTGAACTTGCCGCAGGTGATTGGGTGAAGATGGATGGCTCTGGCTCTTCAGGTCAGATTATTAGCATTCAAGGTAAAAAAGCGGAGGTTGCCTTCGGCCCTCTTCGCACCACTGTAGATCTATCGCGCCTTTCGTCCACTCAAAAACCGAAACAATCGGCAGCTTCGCAGTCTCTCTCAGTGTCGAGTCAGACCTCTGAAGACAGCCGCCGCCGTCAATTGAATTTTAAAAACGAGATTGATGTGCGTGGTATGCGGGCCGATGAGGCTATTCAGGCAGTGACTTATTTCCTTGACGATGCCGTCCAGTTCTCTGCCGACAAGGTCCGCATTCTTCACGGCACTGGCCATGGCATACTGAAGACTCTCATCCGCGAACAGCTCCGTGTCAACCCCAATGTCACTTCCTTCCATGACGAAGATGTCCGCTTTGGTGGCGCTGGAATCACCATCGTCCATCTTTCCTGACACTCACAAAAGCACCTGTCAGGTCGGAGACCTGACAATCATGCTAAAACCCCGGACTTCAGTCCGGGGTATCCTGCACTATCCCACAGCAGCCTCGGAGAGGCGCTTAATGAAAAAAGTACAAAATATTTTCCGACACACTTGCAAAAATCAAAAAAAATCATTACCTTTGACAATTCAAACCTACTAATTGACCAAACACATGAAAAACTTGAAAATGTACATCAACGGCAAGTTCGTTGATAGCAAGTCTGGCAAATGGATTGACGTTCTCAATCCTTCCACCGAAGAAGTCATTGCCCGTCAACCCGAAGGCACTAAAGAAGATGTAGAAGAGGCTCTCGACGCTGCTCGCAAGGCTCAGAAAGCTTGGGAAAAGACTCCGGCTATCCAGCGCGCTGAATACCTCCTCAAAATGGCCCAAGGCATTCGCGATCGTCGCAATGAGTTTATTGAAATAATTATGCGTGAGCAAGGTAAGACTCGCTCATGGGCTACCATTGAAGTAGATGCCACTATTGGTTACTTCGACTATATGGCTACATTTGCCCGCCACATCGAGGGCGAAATTATCCCCAGCGATAACGTAGGCGAGACAATCCTTCTCACCAAAAAACCAATCGGTGTCGTTGCCGGCATCCTCCCCTGGAATTTCCCATTCTTCCTTATAGCTCGCAAGGCCGGTGCTGCTCTTATCGCCGGATGTTCCATTGTGCTCAAACCATCACAGCTCACTCCTGAAAACTGCTGCGTTTTTGCTGAAGTAGTCGATAAGTCAGGTCTTCCGGCAGGTCTATTCAATGTGGTTACAGGTAAGGGTAGCGTTGTCGGTCATGAACTTGCAGCAAGCCCGAAGATCGATATCGTAAGCGTGACAGGTTCCGTAGGCGCTGGCGAAAGCATTATGAAGGATGCGGCTACCAATATCACTAAGGTTTCGCTCGAACTTGGTGGTAAGGCTCCGGTCATCGTATTCCCGGATGCTGACCTCGACCTGGCTGCCCAGGCAATCCTCGACAGCCGTATCGGCAACAACGGTCAGATATGCAACAATGCAGAGCGTCTGTATGTGCATAAAGATATCAAGGATGCCCTTGTCAAGAAACTTCTCGAAAAGTTTGAGGCTGTGAAGGTGGGAGATCCATTCTCTGCTGATGACATTGATATGGGACCACTTGTAGAAAAGCGCGCTCTCGAAAGTGTTGAGGCTAAGGTTGAGAAAGCAATAGCTCAGGGTGCAAAGGTTCTTTGTGGCGGCCATCGCGTAGGCGATAAGGGCTATTTCTATGCCGCTACTTTGCTCGACGACTGCCGTCAGGATATGGACATCATCCATGAGGAAACCTTCGGTCCGGTTCTTCCGATTGTTGTCTGGGATAATCTCGATCAGGTTATCGCTTGGGCTAATGATTGCGAATATGGATTGGCTTCTTCAATCTTCACCAACGACATCAACAGTGCTGCCCGTTGCATCCGTGAACTCGAATTTGGCGAAACCTATGTCAATCGTTTCCATTTCGAGGCTATACAAGGCTTCCACGCCGGCGTGAAGAAGAGCGGTATCGGTGGTGCCGATGGCAAGCACGGTGTAGAAGAATATCTCCGCACCCACGTCACTTATCTCCAGACCCGTTAATCATTAATCGTCGATCGTTAATCGTTAATCATTGACTGTGAAAGTAGGACTTTTTATCCCTTGTTACGTAGATGCCCTGTACCCCGAGGTCGGGGTATCTACATATAAGCTGTTGCGTAGCTTAGGGATTGATGTGTATTATCCTGAAAAGCAGACCTGTTGTGGTCAACCAATGGGGAATGCCGGGTTTCAAGGAAAAGCAGAGAAACTCGTTAAGAATTTTGATGAACTTTTCCGTGGCTACGACTATGTAGTGGCTCCCTCCGCAAGTTGCACGGCCTATGTTCGCTTTTTCCATCCGGAGATTTCAGGACATGAATGTGAGGCCGCTGGCAAAACTGTTGATCTCGTGGAATTCCTCCATGATATTCTGAAAGTGAAATCTCTGCCGGCTAAATTCCCTCATAAGGTAAGCCTCCACAATAGCTGTCACGGTGTGCGTGAACTCGGTCTTTCCTCTCCAACAGAACGCAATATCCCTAAATTCAACAAAATTAAGGATCTCTTGGGATTGGTAGAAGGCATTAAGGTATTTGAACCGGAACGCCCCGATGAGTGCTGTGGATTTGGAGGAATGTTCTCCATTGAGGAAAAGGGTGTATCCACAAAAATGGGTCTCGACAAGCTTAATCGCCACATGGCTACCGGTGCCGAATTCATCACTGGCCCCGACTCCTCTTGTCTGATGCATATGCAAGGCATCGCCTCCAAACAGCATCTCCCCATCAAATTCATCCACGTAGCCCAAATCCTCTCCTCTAATATTTGATAATCAATTATTTCCCATAACCCTCAACCCCATAACCCTATAACCCTCAACTTTCGCTTGCGAAAGTTGAATAAAAACTATGAGTACTTCCCATGCAAAGAAAGCGAACGAATTCGTGAAATTGACCGATGTCGTCAATCGGCACGATGCTACTTTCTGGTCCGTTCGTGTCAAAAGAGATAATATGGCCCATGAGGTTCCCGAATGGGAAAATCTCCGCGAGGCTGCCAGCCAGATTAAGAAGCATACGGTGACTCACCTTGCCGACTATCTTGAGAGGTTTGCCGACAACGCCGAGCGCAATGGAGTGCATGTCCATTGGGCAAAAGACGCTGTCGAATATAATGCCATTGTGCTTAAGATCCTTGGCGACCATAATGTGAAGAAGGTGGTAAAGAGCAAGTCGATGCTGACAGAGGAGTGTGGACTCAACGACAGTCTTACTGCCCATGGCATCGATGTGGTGGAGACTGATCTTGGTGAACGTATCCTTCAATTGTTGGGTGTTCCACCAAGCCATATCGTAATGCCGGCTATTCATATCACTCGTGAGCAGGTGCTGGAGTGCTTTAGAGGCCACAATATCATTCAAGAGCATGGCCAGCAGGCAGCCGACAGTATGCATGGCGACCTCAAGACTCTTGAGGCGGAGGCTGACCCTACTTTCCTGACCCGGTGTGCCCGCTACCATCTCCGCGACAATTTCATGACCGCAGATTGTGGTATGACTGGTGCCAATTTCGGTATTGCCGAAACTGGGGAAGTGGTGGTTTGCACGAATGAGGGAAATGCGGATATGAGCACTTCCATCCCTCCGTTGCATATAGTGTCAATGGGTATCGAGAAGCTAATCCCTGACTACAAGTCAATGGCTGTGTTTCAGCGGCTATTGGCACGTAATGGAACAGGTCAACCCACTACTGTCTATACTTCACATTTCCGAAAACCCCGTCCTGGTTGTGAAATGCATATAGTGCTCGTTGACAATGGCCGAAGTGATATCTTGGCTAATGAAGATCATTGGCAGACACTGAAATGTATGCGTTGCGGCGCGTGTATGAACACTTGCCCTGTATATCGTCGTTCCGGAGGTTACTCATATTCTTATTTCATACCCGGTCCAATTGGTATTAATCTCGGAATGCTTCGCGACAGTGATTTGCATTATGGCAATTGTTCGGCCTGCTCGCTCTGCTGCTCGTGTGATAATGTATGCCCTGTGAAGGTAGACCTTTCCACTCAGATCTACAAATGGCGTCAGCAACTCGATAGCATGCATCATGCCGACCCGATGAAGAAAACCATGTCGGAAGGAATGAAAGTGATGTTCGATCATCCCGATCTTTACACTACAGCTTTGAAAGTAGCGCCCCTTGCCAACATTGTTCCTTCTTGGCTTGCCGGACTTGCCCTAGGCTCCTGGACCTACGGCCACTCAATGCCCCACTTCGCCAAGCACTCCTTCCACCAACTCTGGAAAAAAGGCCTCAAAGACTAATAAGCAATTATTATTATTTGAGTGTTCAGTTGTGTGCTCCATTTTGAAAGTAAAATCAGGTCGGAGACCTGAAGATTATGTTCAAACCCCATACTTCAGTATGGGGCTACCCAGACGATAGCTCAATAGCCTCGGAGAGGCGCTTTATGGTAGGTTTTATCAAAAAATTGGATCATCAAGCTGAATACCTGAATTAATTATGCATTATGAAAAGTTCTAAAGATTCAATCCTCACCAAGCTCCGCCAAAATGTGCGCGAGACATACGATACTCCCGACCTCTCCTTCACTAAACTGACATATCCCGACCCGGTTGAGACCTTCATTCATACCGCTACCACTTCGGCAGGAGCCAAAGTCATTGAAATGAAAGAAGGCGACGATATAAATGATTTGATTCGTCAGGCATATCCAAATGCCAAGACGATTGCAAGCAATGTCCCTGGTGTCAAGGCCGACAAGAACCCCGATACCGCCAAGTCTCCACAAGACCTTGACGGCACAGATGTTAGTGTAGTCCTCGGGACTGTTGGTTGTGCTGAGAATGCTTGTGTATGGATACCCCAGACCATGATTCAGCGAGCCGTATGCTTCATATGCGAATATCTTGTGATCATCCTCGATCGCAAGAACATTGTCAGCAATATGCATGAGGCCTATTCGCGAATCGAAATGCCGGAAATGGGCTTCGGCGCTTTCATTTCAGGTCCCTCCAAGACCGCCGACATCGAGCAAGCCCTCGTCTACGGCGCCCAATCCTCTTGCGGCGTCACCCTCATCCTCCGCTAACCCCTCATTACACCGTCATTTTCTTGTTACTGTAAAACTCGGGAGTTGAGGTGGATC
>DAAK01000056.1:7781-11363 GCA_001701075.1 Bacteroidales bacterium GP3
CAATCCGTATGTCCAATTTCTTATCCATAAGTTATTAGATATCTTTATTGTTTCTAACGCGCATAAAACGCGCATAAAACGCGCAGAAAAAACGCGCACTTTGATTATATACTTGTTTCTTTTTATCTTTTATATATTTTTGATATCTAATATTTTATTTCAAGAGAACTTGAGATTATGAGTAGGACTCATACTCAAAAACGGGTAAAAACGGGTAGAAAACGAGTAAAAAACGAGTAGAAAACGAGTACCGCTCATCATCTCTCCAGCTCATTTACTCCTTTTGAGGTTATTAACCATCTTTTACCACTTTCATTTTTTGTCAACCATCCAGCTTTTTGCATAACTTTGAGCATATTGGTAATGTGATTGAGTTTCTGGTCATTGTTCATTCCTGCCGGTAAACTCTGTTCCAATACATCAAAAACATCAACTCGTTTGAAACCATCCTTGCCAGAGTTATATGCAAGTTGAAGCACAAGTTTTGTTATTGCGTCCTTTTTTAACCCTGTCTCCTTTGTATAATGTCCAACCTGCTGGGCTTTCCGTGCCACTGACAAAGCAATATTGTATCTTGGCGCCTTTCCTTCAATCAAGTTCCGCTCCTTAAGATGCTTGGCGACTTCTTTAGTAATTGGCTTATGTCTTCTTACAGCGTCCAGCCATAGGCATTCCATTAAACTTAAAGACGGATCACTTTTCAACAGATCTGTATATGCGTCATCGCTCGACACACCATATATTGTCACACTCACAGTCTTCTCCAGCGGATCAATTTCATATTCTGGCATCGGGAAGAAGCGACGCCGTTGCTCTGAGAACATCTTGGGGATACCCCGACCGACAGTGTCAATCATATTGAAATGCACCATACCTCGGCTAAGACATTTATTTCTATACGTATTTTGTGCGCGTTTATCCTTTAATACATTTTCAATACTTTTCGGGATGAAATCACCACGATTGCTATAGAATAAGAATCCGTCATTTTCTTCTACCAATATTCTACTTTCTAACGTAAAATCCTGATGGACAATGCAATTATGAAGGGCCTCTCTTACCGAATAATCTTCATATTGCTTCATTGTGTCTGGAAATAGAGTTCCTCCTGGCAATTCACGCATTGTCTTGTTGCGGATCTTACTGAAAATTTTATCTACGGTCAGGATATAAGGAATGGTGAAATGCTCATAGTCCAGCACTTCTCCATCCTTGTCCCGCCATATCCAGGTAATCTGTGCATTTGTCGGATGCATTTTTTGCAATGCAATGGGTCGTCCCAAAAGCAATATTGCTGCTCTTGTCAATTTCCCATCACGCATCATCTCGCTATGCCCCAAGAATTCTTCGGTGGTCCATTCATCAATCTCATTCGCAGGTATGGTTGCGCTGTGTACCTTCTTAAACATGATTCGAGCTGTCGCAAGAGCTAACTCATCCAAATCATCAATAGTAGCCGTATCCACAAGAACGGCACTCCAATCCGGCTGAGGCGACTGAAAACGAATGTTATCTGACTTATCTTGATTCAAAGTCACCAGACTTTCTCCGTCACGCGCATAAGCCACTCCTTGGTATTTGACAATGATATTGCGAGGCGCAGCCGGAATCTCAAACATGAGAATACGGTTACCTTCAATGGTTAACTCAAAAATATTTCTGAATGTCATCCCATCTGTAACTTGCTGTGCCAGATCATGCTTCAGCTTATTGAGAGAAACTTCGTCATTCTTATAGTTGGTTCCTGTGATTTGATGACCCTTATCCCAGACACCCATAATCAGCCATCCGCAACGTTTGTCACGAAGATTTGCCTCATTGCTGAGTGCAGAGAAATACTTGCCAAGTTTCTCAAAGCTGTAATCAAACTCAGCTTTCTTAAACTCCACAACCTCATTCTCAGGATGCTCCCACAAAGCATCAAATATCTTCCGTTGTCTTTCCATAATATATGAGGTATAGCATAATGTTTAGATGTTAATATTTGCCATGGCAATTTTTGAATTTCTTTCCGCTTCCGCATGGACATTTATCATTTCTGTTTATTCCTTGAAACAAATTAGAGTATTTTGATAATTTCTCTTTTCCTTCATGCCTTTTTATACTCTCATCTATTGTCTTCTTCAATCTGTCATCCAAGAAAAAATTAGGATGCCAACCAGCTGCAATTTTGTTCAAAATGAAACTATCGATAGCTGAAGCAAATACTCCAAGAGGAGTATTTATGAAACCAAGGATAGTGCATCCCATCCAACGACCACCTTGTGATAATTTTTTACCAAGAATATTCTTTGCAGTATTCATAATGTCAGCTCTCATTTCAGACTCCTCGTAACCATTTTTACTCATCCAATACCGAAAAAGCTTGCCATTATACTTTTCTCGAAGTTCAAGTATCTGATCTAAGGAAATTATTCCATCAACAAATAAACTACCCAATTCTGGAAATTTCTTTTCATATAATATACGCTTAATGGGAGAAATGCCATCTGGAAATTTTTTACTAATGATACTATCCGTTTTACGAGATAATAAATTATTTATTTCGCCATCACATCGTATACTATCCGCATTTAAAGTTGCTGCAATAGCACAAGTTTTATTTAATTCTTGCAATCGAACAACTCTTTCAAATGATGCGCGTCCCCAAGTTATTCCTTTTTCTTTTTTGAATTGATCGTAAAATTGTAGGTTTAGAATATCACGATTTGTTTCCTTCGTAGCTAAATCCCCAATTTTCTTCTCATCAATCTTAACAGCCCCTTCATCAATTAATAATAATATGGTATCTGCTTCTAGACCTTTAAAATTATGACGATGAAAGGTCACAGATATGTTGCTCCATGTTTCATTTCGAAAATCTATTTCTTCCCCAGAGTTGACATAATGTATTCCTTGAGTAAACGGGAAAAAATCAGCATGCCATTTTTCTTTATTATGGCTCAGCATAACTGGATTAAGTGTTGAATCATTAACTACTCTAAGAATACGCAAGCGTAATAACTGCTTAACGTAATCTGAGCCCCATACCTGCATCACATCCCATAAATGAGAAGCCTCAACATATATTTCATCATAACTCAACATTCCGAGAATTATATCATTGGCGATTTGGTTAGTTATCGCTTTCTTGTCTATCCTTCCAGATATATCATATCCAGAGACAAGATTAATAGTGTCGGTACCACCAATCTGTCCAAAAGAGGCAGTTTGATAAATATGAGGGTAATTGGTAAGGAGTAACGATGTTTTATCCATATATACTTACTTTAATTTGTGAGGATGTCGTCCACAAAAGACAATGTGGGTTTGGTTATGGGGAAAATAGGAGTCACTTTAGTTTGGTAACGATGTCGCCATAAAGTGCATGATTCTTAATAATCCCGTCATCGAGATTTGGGACTATGCCACGTTCGGCAACCACAGCAAGACAGTTGTGATATTCCTCACATTTTCTCTGCGTACCTAAGAGTCCTGCAATTGCTTGTTGTTCTATATGATAGTATCATTGCTAACTATTATACGATTTTAACATCAATAGCAAGATGAAGTGCTTTTGCAATTTTGTCCAGTTGCTTCTTC
>DAAK01000126.1 GCA_001701075.1 Bacteroidales bacterium GP3
GTGGTAGGGGTCGCTGTGGCCACTGCCGCCGTAGTGTGTGTCCTATCGGTATTCAACGGTTTTCAATCAGTTCTCACCGAGAAACTCGACACGCTTTCTCCCGACATTCTGGTCAGCGCGAAAGTGGGGAAAACGATAGCAAACGGCGACTCACTTGCAATCGAGATAGGAAAGATAAAAGGAGTGGCAACCTCCACTCCCACACTTACTGACAATGCCCTTGGATTTTACAACGGCAGGGAGACCCCTATCATTTTGAAGGGGATAGTGCCGGCTGAATATTCTAAAGTCACAACCATCGATTCTTTAAGGGTCGCTGGAGGAGTAAACTTAAAAGATGCAGAGACCCCGAATCCGGCTTTAATGTCGGTAGGACTTGCCTACAAGCTGTCGATGTATGACTATAGCCAACCTCTGACAGTGTTCGCTCCAAAGAGAACAGGAAGATTCAATCCGGCCAACCCGGCGGCTGCATTCGTTATGGACTCATTGTATATAGCTGATCTATTCATGTCAATGCAAGACAACTATGATGAAAAATACATTTTTACTGATATTTCATTAGTAAGGGACCTTCTTCTTTACGATAGGGAAGCCACAGCCATAGAAATCAAGGCATCGAATCCATCTGAAATAGACAGGCTGATGGATGAGATATCAACTAAAATCGGGCCCCAATATATAGTAAAAAACCGTCTTATGCTTCAGGAAGTGAGTTTCAGGATGGTTCAAATTGAGAAATGGATGACCTTCTTACTTCTCTTTTTCATTCTTATTATCGCTTCCTTCAATATTATCACCACCCTTTCGATGCTCGTGCTCGAGAAGGAAGACTCGATGCACACGATGTCGGCAATTGGCATGAATAAGCATCAAATAGCGAGCGTGTTCAGATGGGAAAGTGTACTTGTATCTTTATTTGGAGCTCTGATTGGTCTTGCCATAGGGTCCATTTTGAGTCTGCTTCAAGAGAAATATGGTTTTATAACAATCGCCAATATGACGTTACATGGTGAAGTAGACGTAGACCCAATACCTTATCCGGTGAAACTGCATCTTATGGATCTTTTGATAACTGCAGCCCCGATAGCTATCATCACCGCCGTTTGCGCATGGGTGGCCGGTTCTTTCGCAAAATCCCGCATGAATTAAATGCAAGATGTCAGAAGTAGGGGCTCTCGAGCACCTGAACACTGAAATCTGGGCTCTTTTTTATCTTTTTGCTACATTTTTTTGATTCAGCTATTGTTTATTTGCTTTTTTTGTCTTAACTTTGCAATGGATAGTCGAAGGCGCGGTCTTTTTCTACAAAAAAAGGCTAATACTTTTGAAATTCTACCACCTTAAAATGAATTCTAAATAAGCAAAAAACAATCATGGAAAAAGTCGACAACCTTGACAGAAAGATTCTCAACATCATCATGAACAATGCGCGCACGCCTTCTAAAGACGTTGCGATCGTTTGCGGAGTTTCTCGCGCAGCCATTCACCAGCGCATACAGCGCCTTATCGAAATGGGCGTTATCATCGGCTCTGGCTACGATGTAGACCCGAAGAAACTTGGCTACAACACTTGCACATATGTGGGAGTCAAACTCGAAAAAGGCTCTATGTACCGTGGTGTGGTTGCCGACATCGAGAATATCCCTGAAGTTGTCGAATGCCATTTCACCACTGGCCCATACTCTATGCTGATGAAAGTGTTCGCTCGCGACAATCAGCACCTTATGGAACTTCTCAACGACCGCATCCAGCACATTAAGGGTGTCACTGAAACTGAAACCCTTATCTCTCTTGAGCAGTCAATGAACCGTCAGATCAAGCTTGAAACAGACGATGCAAAATAAGAAATCTACTATCTACACAATAGTGGCGGCTCTGCTCTTAGCAGTGGTCGCCTTTATGTTTTTCTTCCCCGATGCTATGGAGGGAAGAGTTCTCCAGCAACACGATATTCAGCAGGGACTTGCCAATGGTCATGAAGGTCAAGTGTTCAAGGCTGAAACAGGAGAAAGCACCCGCTGGACCAATTCTCTCTTCGGCGGCATGCCGACTTTCCAGATTTCCCCATCATATCCCGCCAACGACCTGTTAAGCTGGATACAGAGTGTCTATATGCTCGGGCTCCCCTCCCCTGCCAATCTTCTTTTCGGCATGATGATCGGATTCTTCATCATGTGCCTTTGCATGAAGATGCGTTGGAGTGTGGCGCTTTTCGCTTCATTAGCCTGGGGATTCTCTTCCTACTTTATAATCATCATTGGGGCTGGACATATCTGGAAATTCTTGACCCTCTGCTACATACCACCTACGATAGGAGGTCTTATACTTATCTATAGGAAGAAATGGTTGGCTGGAGGTGCCCTGACTGCCCTATTCTCCGCTATGCAGCTCATGAGCAATCACCCGCAGATGACCTACTATTTCCTCATCGTGATGGTATGCATCGCATTTGCATATCTTTGGATTGCAATCAGAGAGAAGACGGTTGGGAAATGGGCTGTATCTACAGGCGTCGCCCTTGTATGTGGTCTCATAGGAGTTGCTGCCAACTCTCCGAGCCTCTACAATTCTCTCGAATACAGCAAGGAAACGGTCAGAGGCCGTGCTACAGATATCACTGACCCTAATGCACCTGCAGCTGTAGGTATGGACAAGAACGCCATAACTGCATGGAGCTACGGAATTGATGAGACTTGGAGCCTGCTCATTCCAAATGTCAAGGGAGGCGCGACTCTAAAACCGACAGCTGGTCAAAACCGGATGTTATCTGTGGCTGAGACCGACATGGGATCCGACCGTTATCTGAGCCCGGAAGAAATGCAATTTGTAAGTCAGTTCTCGCAATATTTTGGCGATCAACCTATGACCAATGGGCCGGTATATGTCGGAGCTTTCGTGCTTCTTCTTGCCATCCTGGCAATGTTTGTAGTTGAAGGCAAATGGGAAACGCCTATGAAATGGGCTCTCTTCGCAGCTACAATCATTACAATCATGCTCAGTTGGGGCCATAACTTCAATGCTTTGACTGATTTCATGATAGATAATTTCCCAGGCTACAATAAATTCCGCACCGTGAGCTCAATCCTCGTTGTTGCCGAATTCTGCATTCCTTTATTGGCTGCCTTATGCGTAAGGGATATTATCAAGTCAGAAAACTTCTTCAAAAACAATAAATGGACTGTGATATGCGTAATGGGTGGCGGTGCGATTGTGTGTCTGCTCGGATGGATATCCCCTTCAATTTTTGGAGAACCATACTCTGCATCAGAACTCAGTTATCTAAAGGAGGCTGGCGTCTTCTCTAATCCGGCATACTCAAATGTCATGCACGGAATCTCCGATGGTAGATTGAATCTTGTTTCCACGGATTCCATGCGCTCTTTGATTTTCATTGTCCTTGGGTGTGTATTACTCCTGCTCTGGGATAAAAAAATCATCAGGAATGCTTCTGTGTGGGCTTGCTGCCTGGCGGCTCTTGTTCTTGTCGACCTCTACACCGTCGACAAACGATATGTTGATTCCGACAACTTCCTGACTGCAGAAAGTGATGAAGCTGCATTCGTACCGACAGAAGCTGACCTTGCTATTCTTCAAGACAAGAGCAACTACAGGGTAATGGATATCCCTGGGTTCTCTTCTGCAAGAAGCAGTTATTTCCACAAGACTATCGGTGGTTACCATGCCGCTAAGCTCACCCGCTATAATGATCTTATTGAACATCAGATATCTAAAGGCAATCCATTCGTTCTGAATATGCTCAATGCCAAATACTTCCTTACCGACGGAGGTTATAGTGAAAATCCCGAAGCTTTCGGAAATGCATGGTTCGTTGACACTCTGACTTATGTTGGAAACTCAAAGGAAGAGATGGATGCTCTTTCAAATCTGACAAACCGCAACACTGCCGTAGCTGACAAGAAATTTGCCGATGTGATAGGCACTCCTCTTCCCATAGCTGAAGGAGATACTATCTACGAAACCTCCTATGCTCCTAACAAGTTGACCTACAAGGCTCACTCAGCAAAGGGAGGCATAGCCCTCTTCTCTGAAGTCTATTTTCCTTGGGGTTGGAAAGCAACGGTCAATGGCAAGGTAACGCCTATAGGCCAAGCTGACTATGTGCTACGTGCTCTGCGCCTCCCTGCTGGAGACTCTGAAATCGTGATGACTTTCGAACCGGAAACTGTCAAAAAGGCTAACAACATAGCCATGGCTTCCGTCATCCTAATATATCTGCTCGCCCTCGGGGCTCTCGCCAACTGGCTCTATGGTTTATTAAGAGTCAAGAACCAAGAGTCAAGAGTAAAGTAGCCGGAGAAGTCGAACAAGTCTGACTTCACAAAACGCAAAACGCAGTCATGAACGCATTAGATTCAATAAGGAGATGGCGCCATACCCATGGGTATGGTGTCCATTCTCCTTTAGCATATAGGATAGTCAAGGATTGCATTAGACCTGACCCCAAATATGGCTTCTACTCTGATGCTTACCTCGACTTTGAATATCACGAGGATAGAAAGGGTTTGAAAAATGCCCGGTTGATCATAAGGCTTGTCAATCTTTTGCGACCTTCCCGAATATGGTATCCAAATGGCGACAAACGGCTTTGCACCGCCCTAAAGATGTCATTTCCAAAGCTTCACGTTGCCTCACAAAAGGATTGCCCAAAGAACGTCGATTTCATTATTGTCTCTGACAAAAAGAATTACTTCGACATCTGGAATAAAATGGAAGGGCACATAGATTGCGGAATGATTGTATTTGGTAGCGATATAGATATAGATAAGTTGGAAGGCGTCACATTAACACTTTCTGGAAAGCATTTTACTATATCTTTAAGGCGACAAGGCATGGATTTTATAAACTACTGCATCTGATTATTCCATTCAAGGAATTGAGGAATATTAATTGATCATTCATAATTTATAATTTATCATTGACCGACACTTCATTACAAGATTTCGAGGCATACCTGTCACTCGAACGCGGTATGACGGGCAACACATGCGAAGCGTATGTGTCCGACGTCTGTCATCTCTTGGAATACTTGGAAGATGAAGGTATAAATCCCACAGAAACCACAGAAGAAGACCTGCACAACTTCATATGTACACTACGCGACCTCGGCATAGGACCTCGAAGTCAAGCTCGAATATTATCCGGAATCAAAAGCTATTATAAATTTCTTAAACTTTCCGGACTTATTGAAAATAATCCTACCGATCTCCTCGAATCGCCAAGACTTGGCCGACATCTTCCGGAAGTGTTGAGTACAGAAGAAATCGACATGATGATTGAGCAGATTCCCAACGACAAGGAGGAATCTTTACGCAATCATGCTATAATAGAAACTCTCTACGGCAGTGGTCTTCGCGTGTCGGAACTTATCGATGCACGTTTGTCGCGACTCAGTTTCGATGATGGGTGCATGATAGTGGAAGGGAAAGGAAGCAAGCAGCGCATAGTGCCAGTCTCCCCCATTGCGATCGACCTTATAAAGGAATATCTTCCACAAAGAGCAAGACTCAACATCAAAGCCGACTCCCAAGACATAATATTCCTTAATCGCCGTGGTGGCAGGATGTCAAGGGTCATGGTATTTTATATCATCAGAGACCTGGCGGCTGCCGCAGGAATACTAAAAACTGTGTCACCACATACTCTGCGACACAGTTTTGCAACTCATCTCCTCGAAGGAGGAGCATCTCTACGTGTGATCCAAGAATTGCTTGGCCATGAATCTCTTGAGACTACGGAAATTTATGTCCATCTCGATCGTTCCCGCTTACGCAAGGAACTGCTGACCCATCACCCTCACTACCGCAACTCTAATTGATCGTTTATCGTTTATCGTTGATCATTGATCATTGTCATCCCATCGTCACCTCGACCTTATTCACGCTTCCTTCAGGCATGATGGGAAGCACATTCCCTTCTATCGGCTTTCCATTGACTACGATGCCCTGCACCCCTTTGCTGACATGGTGAGGATTTCTGACTGAAATATCATAGGTGGCTCCACGGAACATACGCTTTACGTCGTAGCCATTCCAATCAGCCGGTATACACGGATCTATCTCAAGGCCATTGTATGCCGGACGAATGCCAAGTATAAACTGGGTTATCGCATACCAGTTCCATGCTGCAGTGCCGGTAAGCCAGGAATTCTTTGCCTCTCCCGGACGAGCCGCATCCTTACCTGCTGTCATCTGGCAATATACGTATGGCTCCACCTTATGAAGGTCGCTCTTCTCCTCTACGTAAGCCGGACATATCTTCTGATAATATTCCCATGCACGGTCGCCTCTGCCAAGCACCGTCTCTCCGATGATCACCCATGGATTATTGTGCGAGAATATACCTGCATTTTCTTTGTAGCCGGCTGGATAAGTGGATATTTCGCCATAGTCGGGGATATATTCCGTGAATGCAGGGTTGTTCAAGACAAGTCCATGCTCACAATCAAGATATTTCTTCACTGAGTCAAGGGATTTCTCCACAAGTCCATCTTCCAGACCGATGCCTGCCATTGTGCACCAGCCCTGCGACTCTATGAATATCTTTCCTTCTTTGTTCTCATTTGAGCCGACCTTACGCCCATAATAGTCGTAAGCCCTGAGATACCATTCGCCATCCCAGCCATATTTCTTGACGGCTTCCTCCATCTTCTCTATGTGCTTCTCCACACGGTCAGCCTCCTCATTCTTCCCGAGTGTTCGGCAAAGGTCGACATAGTCGCGTCCAGTGGCCACAAACTGACCGGCTATCATCAGCGATTCAGCCTTGCTCCCCTCCGACTTGTTTTCGGTTGTCTGGAAAGATTCATTGGGATCGTTTGAGAAACAGTTCAGGTTGAGGCAATCGTTCCAGTCTGCACGTCCGATAAGTGGAAGTCCATGAGGACCAAGGTTATTTATAACATGATCTACAGAAACTTTAAGATGCTCCATCAAGGGAACCTCAGAACCCGGCTGGTTGTCGAATGGCACCATTTCATCAAGAATAGAGAAATCTCCGGTTTCCTTAATATATGCTGCCGTTCCGAAGATAAGCCACATAGGGTCGTCGTTGAATCCGCCACCGATATCATTGTTGCCGCGTTTTGTGAGTGGTTGATATTGATGGTAGCATCCTCCGTCAGGGAACTGAGTGGATGCTATATCGATGATTCTCTCCCTGGCACGCTCAGGAATCTGATGCACAAATCCTACGAGATCCTGATTTGAGTCCCGGAATCCCATCCCTCGTCCGATGCCACTCTCAAAGAAGGAAGCCGAACGCGAGAAGCAGAAAGTGATCATACATTGATACTGATTCCATATATTCACCATCCTGTCAAGTTTTTCATCTCCTGACTGAAGAGTATATTTGGCAAGAAGATCATCCCAATATTTCCTAAGCTCATCAAAAGCCTTGTCTACTTTCTCAGGCGTATCGAAACGTGCCATTATCTCACGGGCAGGCTTCTTGTTGATGACACCCTTGCTCTCCCATTTCTCGTCTTCAGGATTCTCTACATATCCCAAATTGAAGATAAAGTCACGGCTTTCTCCTGGCTGAAGGTCTACCTCGATGTAGTGTGAAGCTATCGGCGACCATCCGTGAGCTACTGAATTGCGTGGCTTACCTTCCATGACAGCATCCGGCTCATCAAAACCATTGTAGAGTCCCATGAATGTCTCGCGGTCTGTGTCAAAACCATGAATAGGAACATTAACATTGAAAAATGCGTAATGATTGCGACGCTCTATGGCGATACAGTCTGGAACCCAGG
>DAAK01000169.1 GCA_001701075.1 Bacteroidales bacterium GP3
GCTGATGCAGAGAAGGGCGAAAAGGCATTCAGCGAGGTTGCGCCCAAAAATGTCGGCAAACTCGATATGGTAATAGCCTTCGACACCACCGGCTCCATGGCTCAGTATATCGGAGCAGTACGAAAGGAAGTATCAGACCTCATTCCTCAATTTTTTAAGGAAAATGAGGATCTTCGGCTGGGTATCGTTGCCTTTGGTGACTATTGCGACATGAAAAATCCGCAAGAGTATGGAGATGCTTACCAAGTTATTGCCCCTACTGATAACGAGAACGACCTCATCAAGTTCGTTAAAACTTCGAGAGACACAAATGGGGGTGACGGCCCGGAATTTTATGAGCTCGTCATCAAGAAGATTGTTGAGGATACTCCTTGGAGGGAGGGCTCAACTCGATCCATACTTCTTATTGCCGATGCCGATCCTCATGAAATCGGGTACTCTTATGGTAACTATATCAAGAATAATCAGATTGATTGGCGTGTAGAAGCTCGTAAAGCAGCTGACAACAAAATTAAGATTGATACAGTTACAATAACCGATGAGCCATGGTTCAAAGAATTGTCAAGACTGACCAATGGTATTAGCGTACCTTTCCATACCGGCTACAAGACAGCAGAACTTGTCAGGGCATCCGTGATGTCAAGAGGATCGATGAAAGCACGTATGTGTTTTGATGATCTGATGGGTGCCTGTGAAGATAGTGATGATGAAGAGATGAAACAAGTCTTCCGGTCATATAAGAAAGAACGTGATTCATTTGATTAATAAACCCACTATGAAGATACCCGGAGTTAGTTTTTCATGGAAACGCGCAATTGGCGTTTCTAAGTTGAAGAGGGATTTTGCCAAAGCCACAGGCATTCCCACCACCCGAATAGGGCTGGAACGTAAAATAGGTGGCGCAATAATTAATGCAGTTTTCGGCAAGAAGAAATGAGAAATAAATCAATCCTGACAGTTATCATCACGCTTCTTATTGGATGTGTTTGTTCTTGGGCACAACCTCAATCAGTGATGAAGTCATATAATTATTCAAGAGCACTCGAGGAAGCCAAGAAGGGAAACAAGGCGGATGCTATGGATTTTCTTTCAAAGGAAGTGGCGGAAAATCCGAATAATGGCTATGCTTATTTTACCATGGCGCTGATTCAGGCAGAGGGTGAGGATTATAGCAGCGCAATGACTTCTATTAATACCGCATTGAAAAAGCTCCCGAAGAAAGACAAGGAGTTTGTTGGCCGGGCATATGCTTCTCGGGGACATCTCTATTCTATTGCCGGTGATACAGTACAGTCGTTAAGCGAATATTCAACGGCATTGAAGATAAATCCAGTAGACACAGACATTTTGGAAGATTATGGACAGTTGCTATATGAACTAAAGCAATACGATGACGCCGACAAGTGTTATCATCAGATTATTACCATCAATCCGACAAGCGTTATGGGTTATATGGGTCTTGGTCGAAATGCTCAGGCGCAGGAAAATTCTGTTGATGCAATCACACAATTTGACAAGGTAATCCAAATGTATCCGGATTATTCTTCAGGATATGCATTCAGAGCAGAGAGTTATCTATTCCAGAAAGATTACCTAAAAGCAATCGATGATATTTGTAAAGCCCTTGAGATTGACAGTGACAGGATGGCATATCAACTTCTTTTCAAATTCCCAAAAGACCAAATCGAACTTGTTGCGGTCAAGCTCAAGGGACTTTCTGCAAGGGAACCTCATTCCGGAGAGTATCTGTATTATACCGGATTGCTTTATGCTCATCATAAAATATATGATAAGTCGGACGAAGCTCTTAAATCAGGTTATGATATTGATGCCCGTTCTTGTTTTATTCAGCAATTGGCAGAGAATAGCCAAGCCTCGGGCAATTACGCAACGGCATTGGAATATGTAAATCAAGCACAGCAAATGTCTCCGGACGATATAGATCTGATCCATATGAAGGCTGATATACTTGGAGAATCAGGTGACATTGATGGCGCTATCAGCGAATGGAGTAAATATATAGAGAAATCTCCGGACTTTTTTGGAGGTTATTATCGCCGGGGATGGTTCAAGGATGTTTCTATGCAAACAGATGAGGCTATAGAGGATTACAGTATGGCAGTCATGCTTAACCCCGATTATGCTTACGGTCATTTCGGACTGGCTGATATGCTCATGAGGAAAGGAGAAACGGATAAGGCTAAAGAAGAATATCTTAAAGTGCTTGAACTTGATTCAATACCTAATAAAGAATCATGTGCAATGTATGCTTTACTGGCTCTTGATCGTAAAGATGAAGCGATATCCTATATGAACAGAGTGCTAGAGAATGACTCGACTGATGCTGGCAATTATTATGATGCCGCGTGTCTCTATTCCAGAATTGGAGATACGGAGACTTCATTGGCTCATTTGAGGAATGCTCTTCAGAAAGGGTTTAAACGGTTCTATCATATTTATCATGATGATGACCTCGAAGTATTACGTCAAACTCCAAAGTTTAAGGAACTGATGTTGGAGTATGAAACCGTTGAAAATCCTATTCCTGATACAGGAATAAATATAGAAGGTGCTACTTCTGATGTATCATCGGCACCGGTTGAAATACCCTTTATTCCTGATGGAGGATGCGCTTTTGTAAAATGCTCAATCAACGAATTGCCTCTTAGTTTCATCTTCGATACGGGAGCCAGCATGGTATCGTTGTCGCAGGTTGAGGCCAACTTTATGCTAAAGAATGGCTATCTTAAACTTGAGGACTTTGCAGGCAAAGGGCGGTTTATTGATGCCAATGGCGATATTTCAGAGGGAACTATCGTGAATCTTCGCAATGTTGATTTTGGTGGATTGCATCTTGAAAATGTGCGGGCTTCCGTTGTTCGTAACCAGAAAGCTCCATTGCTTCTAGGACAATCGGTATTAGGGCGTCTCGGTTCAATAGAAATAGACAATCCTGGCAAGAAATTAATAATTAAACGCTAAGTTCTCAAATTTAATGAAATACTTGAAGTATAATTCTGAAAATACCTCAGGTTGGAATCGTGATACGAAATATAGGCAAATTAATTTTAATCTAAAAAATAATCTATGACTCCTGATCCCAGATCCCCACACTTCATACGGAATGAACTTCCTCTTGATGCTTCAAGAGAAATGAAGGCATTCGCCGATAAACTCCATACCATTGGAATATTAGCTAACGATCTCAAGATACCTGGAATCAATAATGATAGTTTCCATCTTGAATATAATACTTATGACCATTCCCTTCGAATCATATTTGAGTATATAGATTGCAACGAGCATAAGCATTCGCTAACTGCGATACTTGCGACATGTGAGGATAAGGATGGAACACAGTCCTATGTTTGCGACTATCACTATCTCTTGAAAGCGGATAACTTTGAAGAAGGAAGGATTTCCGTGAATTCATTTGCAGAAGATTTAATGTTAAAACTATGGGATTATGGTATTGATGCTGAGTTGACTGACTTAGATTGGGGGTTGACATTTTCATCTTCTCTCGAAGCCTTATCTAGCACTATGATGTCGGTAATTGAAAAACTTGCATACAATATTAAACCTATGTCATGGTTTTATTCCGATGTCCCTGGATGGAAATTCCACAATATATATCGTCAATTGAATAAAATGCTACCGCTTTTACGAAATGAAGCAGGGATAAATCGTTGGCCGGCAGTTAAACCTAATAATTTTATTCTTCATAGAGATGCTCATCAATCAAAAATTAAACTAATTTATACGCAAGAAGGACTTTATGAAATGATTTTCTCTATTGGAACTGAAGAAAATGGCTTTGACCCTGAAATTTCAGGAGAATGGATGGAATGTGAATATTATTTCAACATTCTAACGTCCGAAGAGGAAATCAAAGCTTATCTGGAGACAGAGCATTCGCAGTTTTGCAGGATAGCATCAACTATTTTGGATTTTATTAATTATAAGTCATTATTTGCCTATGGAGAAGACGATAAAAATTTCGTTATAGTAGTAAGCAGTGACTGGGCGTTTCAGAAATTTTGTCTTTTGCTTGATGTTATGATGCCATTACGGTACCGGCACAAGGCTGATAAATCATTGGTAACGAGAGCTATTCTTGATCAAAAAGCCAATATAGAGAAACTCCTGGGCAGTGAACTGGAAATTATGGAAGATGAAGATTCTCGTCTTGTTTTCAACCATGGTCATTTCCTAGAGGTGGAGGAGCCAATACATATATCATATTTGGGGAATTGTCCATTCTGATAGGATGTTAATATTTATGACTAACATTGTATTCTTAAAGAAAATAATTATGGCTTTAACAATAAAGAAAACTTATGTAGCTATTGTAATTGCTCTTCTCACAATGGGATGTATGTCAGCTAACAATCCCAGTAACTATAAGTTAGTAAATGTAGAAATACTTAAACTTAAAGCAGATACGATTGCAAGTGAATATCTTGAGTCTAACCCGGATTTTTTGGGATACACTGTAATTCTGCAAACGGACAAAGAAGGTCAATTGACAACAAATGCGTTGCCATTGGATGCAACCTTCAGGTATTCTTTAACAGAAGGATTAGGCGTGGATGGCGTTGGCATATCAGTAAAATTAGATTCCTCGTTGAACCCCGATGTTCAGATCGGTCAGATGACTAAGGGTAAATTACCCTTAAGAGATAATTATATGGTCTTATCAGATGCAATTAAGTTATTTACAAAAACCTATCATGAAGTGGTGAATGAATTAAGCTTTGTAACTCTATTTCACGATGTGTCAATGGCTGAACCGGTGTATTTATTCCATATTAATGACGGATATATCATAATTGGTGCTATTTCGGGAGATTCAAAATTTATGAAGAAGTAGAACCAAAGGAAACTGAATAAGAATAGCATTATGTCAATACAAAATAAAATAAGTCAAAATAAATGTATTCTACTCTCTTTGAGTTTATTATGCATGCTTTCTTTAGGATTGGGCGCATTTTGTTTATCCAGATTGAATTATGATTATAATCCGGAAAAGGCTGTACGCTATGCGGCAGATCATGCCAATAAAAAATCGGTCTCTCTTTGTGCTTATTATGTGCGTCTAAGCATTGAAGCCGGAGGTTGTCCAACCTTTTTCTATCCAAATTCAGCCTGCGATTATAAAACTTTTCTTCCGCGTCTTGGATTCAAGCAGTTGTCAGACACTCGGAAACCGGAGATTGGCGATATTGTTGTATTTAATGCAGTTAAGAATCATCCCCATGGTCATATTGCAATTTGGGACGGGAAACAATGGATAAGCGATTTTAAACAGAGAAACATAATAGTTGCGAAAGAATATTGCCTTAGTGATGCTCAATATTTCCGTCTTAACCAAGGAAAGCATAGGAGAAGATTCTTTGTCTCAGATACACTTATGGATAATTGGATAAAATTGAGACGTGATTTAAAATTATTATTGTAAATTTGATAAACTGTCTGCACCTGTAGATTATAACATAATATGCTGAAATCGATTTTTATATTTATTGTCAGTGTCGTAGGTATTCCGGTATATGCTGTATGCGTGGTGTTCTTATTGGTAATAGGGACATTATTCGGATGGAGTTATGTAGATTCTTCTGTATATATATGCGAGTATTTACAGCCAATAATTACAGCTTTATTGGCTGTGTGTTTCCTTATACCTGCAATAAGAAAAGTAGCCATAGCATTCAAAAATAAACCTTCTGGTGAAGTCCTTTCATTATCTGCAATTTGTCTACTTTATATATCAATAATCACGTATTGTATTTATGAATTTATTCACAGAGTAATAGAATATTCAGGAATGACCAATCCTCAGATATTCGACTTTGTAGCTCAAGAACTCAGCAAGATGGGAGATATGTATCCTAAGGGAAGAATAAACCTTTTCACGGGAGAGTCTATCTCATATGGTTATATAATGGCAAACATGGAAGTTTATATATTACCAATTTCGATTGTTCTTCTGTGTGGACTCATCCAGTGGCGTATCGGTAAGAGAATGAAAATAAACCGGCAATAAAATATGAGAAAGGTTATGAAAATGAATAGACCGGTAAAGCGAGTAATGTTCATAGTAATTGCATTACTATGTGTGCTCGCAGTGATTATGATAGTCTGCGACCGCAAGGTATATTACACGGCAAAGAGCAAAATGTATGACAATATTGATAGCG
Organism: Bacteroidales bacterium GP3; assembly: GCA_001701075.1. Lineage (GTDB taxonomy): Bacteria > Bacteroidota > Bacteroidia > Bacteroidales > Muribaculaceae > Lepagella. The sequence goes on from DAAK01000169.1 coordinate 6,201, forward strand.
TACCGCATCGAAAGGTCGGAGTCATCCTCGGTACGTCGCCCGTCTCTACATGGAATGGTCGTCGGAACTATTATTTTGACCATAGGATAAAGGCTGGTGCTGAACTGTATAAAGTCGGAAAGGTTGACTGGCTTGTGGTCAGTGGTGGAGACTATCGAAATACTGAAAATGGTTATGACGAGCCTGTTGCTATGCGTGATTCATTGATTAAACAAGGTGTTGACTCAGCTCGCATAGTGTTGGATTATGACGGTACAAGAACTCTCAACTCGCTTGCAAAGATTCGCGACATTTATCGGCAGGACTCAATCATTATTATTTCTCAAAAATATCATAATGAGAGGGCTTTATATCAAGCAAAGCACCTCGATATTGATGCTATTGGCTTTAATGCCCACACTCCAGGTAAACGGACATCTTGGTGGCGTAATCGTGGACGCGAAGTATTGGCCCGAGTTAAACTCTTTATAGACATAGCAAAAGGACTTCATCCTGAGATTAAGGAGTCTATGGTTACTGATTTTACAACTATCAAACCAGACTTTCTAACCGTATCGCACATTGAAACGAAATATGGGGATTTAATTTGCCTTAAGCCGGATATGAAAAGTTTAGCAATGGATATGGTATGCGGTGAAATACCTTCATCTGACAACGATTCCATCGCCTTGGCTTTTGCAGGAGCCTTCACTGGATCCACATCAGGCAAAGGACACATCAATATAGCCGGGAACCATGTGTCGGGAGGCAAAATATACAGAGGATATCGTTGCGAACGAAATACTGGTGCCTTCACATGGTCACCATCTTCAGGCCCACAGTTCTTCTACAATGATTATCAATCAGCAATGGAAAAGACTGCAAGAGAGGGCGGAATGGGCTTTGCGCAAGAAATGATGATTCACCATGGTAAAGCAGTGAAGACAGTTCGAAAAATGGGCAATAAAAACGTTTTCCGCGCCCTTTGTCTTGATTCAGATGGACAGCTGACCCTATACGAAAGCCAAGGCATCGTCACGTTCGGAAACTTCATAGATGCTTTGCTTTCACAAGGTGTGAAAGAAGCATTATATACCGATATGGGACAAGGATGGAACTATTG
>DAAK01000232.1 GCA_001701075.1 Bacteroidales bacterium GP3
TCCTATATCTCCTCATCTGATTTCAGAATATGTTTGAACGTAGCGGCTATGTCGCCGGTCAGGGCTATCGGTGAATTTGCAGACTGAGGAGGAAGGCTGATATCATGAGGCATGTTGAGCGCAATGAACACTGATTTCGGTTCAGACTGCGCCACTTGAAAAAGGAACGGCTTGATAATGCGGTTGTTGCGGCCGATGCCTAATTCAAGAATAGCAATTTTCTTACCGGAATATCTGGCAAGGAATTCTTGTAATTGACGGCTTTTATCATCAACAGGCAAATCTCTTGCCACGCGCTCGAATGTGTTTTCAATCTCAAAAATTTTGGCGGAATCGAAGCCCGAAAGTTCAAGATGAGTGTCTCCGTTGGTAGTAACAACAAAATACTCCTTGTCGCCGACTATGCGAAGCAGGTCCTTCATAACTTCTGATGGGGTGTAATCTTTTACCCAATATTTCACTGTCCGATTGAGGAATTCCTGACGTTCGGTCTGCGTCGGGTAATTGAAAAAGAAACCCTCAAGCAGGCATCGTATACCGAACTTGCGCTGATAGTCACCAAACTGACTGCGGAACATATCCTTGTCAGCGAAGATGTTGTATCCTTCCGCTATTGACAAGCCATTGCTGGCTCCAATTAGAATCGCATCAGCGGATTTTAATGTTTTCGCGGCGAGTTCAATACTATTCATATCTTATGAGATGGAATCTAAATATTTGCTGAATCAAACACATTGTCCCTGTCAAAATGGCGAATATTGTCGATGGGCTTTCCAAGCAATTCCTTCAGAGCTTTAAGAATGTCCTCGTTAATAGCAATACTCTTGTCTGCGATCTCCTTTGGTATGATTGCGTGCTGTGGGTTTATGGTGGCATAGAAAGCGTCGGGCCACTGGTAGGTCATATTCATGAACGGCTCTTTGATAAACATAGGAGTCATCATGCCCACACCGAGTTCGAGAAAGAGCGTCTTTTTTGATGTGCACTCACCCAAGAAATCCAGGTAGCGTTTCAGTTCAGCATCGTAAAATCGGCCTTGAAGAAATTTGGGCCCGCGTACCCACGGTTCCATATCGGCGCCACATTTCGGACAACGCGGTATATACTCATCAGAAAGTTTGTCATCTACTATTTTGTCATACAGTCCGTTGACGGTATCGCGGTTATAATATATTTGATCGTGACAGCGGCGGCTGCACTGGAAATATCTAAAATCTCCTTGCAGACGGGTAATCTTCTCTTCCGGGAAAAGACGATAGAACTGGGCATCTTGGTTCGTGGTGACTATATAATAATCCTTGCCGTGCAGCAGTTCGTAAAGATCTTTATATGTTTCGCCTGTGTAGCATTCATATATGTATTTGATGAAACGAATATTCATCGCCCACCATTCTTCACGGGTCAAGCGCTTATCATAGAATGCGGCGAAAAAGCTGGTAAGGCCATACTTATCAGCCAGTCCGCCCGCTATGCTGCGGAACACATCGTCATCTTTATAATAAAATTCAAAGCTGGAAGCAGCGGACATCCCCGATGCCGCTCCTACGATAATCACATCGGCCTCATCTATCTTTGACCGTAGGAATTTAATCTTATCTTGTTCCTTCATTATGTAAAATGTTTTGAACAGTGCAAAATTACAAAAAACGAATTGCAAACGGTTTGCAAAAAATAAGCCGTAACTTTGCAGCAAAAATAAGGATATGATGATCGATGAAATAGAAAAACTATTGGAAGCAAAAGGAGTAAAGCCCACCTCCAATCGCATTCTTGTCATGAAGGAGCTGATGAAAGCTACCAACCCGGTTAATCTAGCCGATTTGGAGATATCACTCGAATTCTCTGTTGACAAGGCTAGTATTTTCCGTGTGCTTGAATTATTTACCGAAAAAGATGTGGTTCATGTCATTGAGGACGGCAGTCGGTCGCTAAAATATGAGTTATGTCCAAATGGAAATAAACACAGCATCGCTGACCAACATCCCCATTTCTATTGTGAGCATTGCAAGGAAACATATTGTATTGAGGGGGTTACAGTGCCTATGATTGATATTCCCGATGGATTCACTCCACATTCCATCAATTACATGATCAAGGGAATCTGCCCTAAATGCAGCCGATAGCAGATTGTTAACGGTGGAGGGAGGTATTTATTTAACATACGCAACTGATGTATCTATTGGGAGAGATGGTATGATTTTGATGATTTAAGTGCGAGGTATAACCCAAGCAAGAGGAATGTGGTGAGGATAATCAGCTCATCGCATAATTGAATTCCAGTCCCGGTAATTCTTCAATTAGCAGATCCTGAATATTCGAGGCATCGCTCTTTCGAATCTCATCTGAACTTTACAACCGGAATCAAAGAGCCACAATACTCAAAAATCGGTAATTTTTAAAGCGCAATATTGGCTGTAGTATTAAAATCGATGGAAGAATAATCAAAAGTGGGTATTTCGCAAGTGAATTATTTTGAGTAATTTTGCACCATGATCAATAGACAGAAAAGATATTTTGCTCACAATACCCTGCGTCAGCTCATACGTGACAACAATATGTTGCTGATGGTGCTGAGCCGTTTTAATATTCCATTTGGATTTGGAGACTCCACTGTGGCGCAAGTCTGTGAGAAACACAATGTGGATGTTCCGACCTTTCTCGCTGTATGCAATCTGTTAAGTGGGGGTGAGGCAAATCCTATGGAGGTTAGTCTGGATTCCCTCATAGGGTATCTGAAGCGTGCCCATGCCTCGTTCCTTGAAGTCAGCCTCCCCAGAATCCGGCAGCATCTGATAGAGGCTATCAACTATTCGGCTGGTGACAGGGTATCATTTTTGCTGATGCAATTCTTTGATGACTATGTGTTGGAGGTGAAGCGGCATATGGATCATGAGAATGATGTGATTTTCGTATATGCCGAGAATCTCATCCAAGGCCATAAAGACAGCAACAATAGCATATCTACGTTTTCGGCAAATCATGGCCATATGGCAGCGAAACTTCAGGAACTGAAGGATCTCTTCATCTACCATTACAATCAGGCGGAGAATACGCGTCTAAGTGTCACGTTGTTTGACATAATCACTTGCGAGAAAGACTTATTGGCACATTTTGAAGTGGAAAATCGTCTTTTTGTTCCTGCAGTCGAGCTTTTGGAGCACTCTATTGAGGCACATGATGAAGAGGATGAGAAGAAGGAGGCGTCTTCTGATACGTCACTGATGGAACTATTGGGGGAGAGAGAAAAGGAAATTATCAGTTGTGTCGCAAAAGGAATGGCAAACAAAGAGATTGCCAACAAATTATGTATCTCCGTACATACAGTGACGACTCACCGCAGAAATATCTGCTCGAAATTAAATATCCACACTACTGCAGGGCTGACAATCTTTGCCATCATCCACAGCCTTGTCCGCATTGAAGA
>DAAK01000203.1:0-32268 GCA_001701075.1 Bacteroidales bacterium GP3
AATCTTGGACGCAAAGTTAATCATTATTTCTTAACTTGCAAAATTTAAACGTGAAATTTTTGAAAAAAGTTCGCTAAAGAATAATTCCGCGGGATGCAAAATGGCAGCTTTTCTTTGAATACATCATACCCTCATAGTTGATCAAGATGGAACCAGCTAATGCAAAACCAATCGTCTTGTCGATACCATTAGAAGCGGTAAAAGAGTATTGGAAGCCACCGGAAACAACCTATTTGATGAATTTTTCAAGTTTTTCATAAAAATCATCAATTTCTCCGATGGTGTAGTCGCATAGTCTTCCTTCAGGGTCGAAAATAAGCTTTGTCGGATATGCAGATACTGGAAATCCGGCAACTGTCCCTTCATGAGATTCCGGTGCGGGAGCAAGTAGATTAGTCCATGGCAATTCAAGTTCCTTCACCGTCTTACGCCATATTTCCTCATGATCTCCACAGGCTATCGCCACTACTTCAAGTTTGTCGGAGTTATCAGCATAGACCTTTTTCATTTTCTCAAAACCTCTTTTGCATGGTCCGCACCATGTAGCCCAGAAGTCAATCACCACCCATTTCCCACGTAGGGAGGAAAGATTGAATGTCTGACCGTCCAAGCTATTCAGCGTTAGTTCAAGTGTGGGGGCAGTGCTCTCCATGGATTCTTCAAGCATCTTCTGCTGGTTCTCAGAGCGAATGGCGGAATTGTGTCTTGCGCAGGCATAAGTATAGTAAAGTGTATTTTTCGCTCCGGCAGGAAGTCTGCCAAATGCATAAGGTACAAAATCCTCTTCCAGAAGCGGAATGATTCTTGTAGCAGTCTCAGGATCACTCGCCTCCATCATTTTGTCGAGAAGCATGTTCATTTCCACAGACAGGGAGTCCAGTTCATGTTCGGTCAATTTATATCTGCTTAGCTTGAAAAGTTTTGATCTCAGTTTGTGAAATTCATCAGTAAAAGGAATGCCATTTGAATATATTCCACCTGAAACCTTATAATCTCTGCGACTCAGGCTATTTATTGTCATGTCCAGATGGTCAGAACTTCTCATGTAGTATGAAGGAAGGGAATAGTAATCACATGCGATTTTATATATACTTGGCAATGAATCGGGGAAAATATGTACAGACCTGTCCTTGACAGCATAAGCCTTTGTTATGCCGTTTTCCTCGGCTTCCACGTATTCTTTCACATGCAGGGTTGTGTCTGCAGGTATCGGAGTTACGGTGACAAACACAGTGTCTGCCACCTGATCACCGGTGAATGTGATGTCGATACCGGGAAGGATATTTTTTGACACTTTCTTAGAAGTTGCACATGATGCCATGCATAGGAGTGCAAACGCCAAGCACGATAGGCTTATAATCGGGAGTGAAATATTTAAGTTCTTCATCGTTATTAAAAATTAATCATTATCATCTGAAAGTGTAAATCTGACAGGAAGTGTGTCGTTGCCTTCAAATAATTGTTATTCGGGCTTGCTGGATTAATCGTAAAATCTATAATCGTATGTGCGGATGATAGATACTCGGGTATTCACAACTTTACCGTCGACAGTAGCGCAGACTCTAAGAGAGCTCCAATCCCCGTTGGTTGTGATGTCGTCGGCATCCACAGGCTTAAAGTCAAATACTAAAGTATTGTTGTTGACGAGTCTTGCCGACCATTGGCCTTGTTCGGAACAGCGGTAGTCGGGGGCACTTTCGCCACCTTCTACCGGATCAGTGTAGAAGTTATTATCGGGGTCAGGCATATATCCTAAATAGAATGTGGCGACATTAGTGCTTTTTATTGTCAGTTGACCCATGAATTGGTCGGCATAAATAGTAGCTTCGCGAGGCACACATCCCGGGTCGGGAGATGAAAATTGGAACTGTATATGCTGCGACGCCGTATTCGACACTTCCGAGAATATCAATTCCGGAGTCTTTTCATCATCGCATGACGACAGGCATGCGATGAAAAGAAATGGAATGATTAGTTTATTCATAATTCTGAAAATTTTGATTTATATTATAGAGATACTGTTTTTAAAAAAAAAACTGCATGGGGCATGAAAATATATGGTGGGTCCAAGAGGTATGGCCGATATCCTCCAAATCATAATACTTCCACAACTCATATCCAATTCCGGAAGTAGCTCCTATAATAAGTATATTCATATCTTTTGTAGCAATGATGGTTTTGAAAGATTTTAAACTCTGAATGCTATTATGCTTGTAATAAAATTCTCCATGAGTATAATATCACAATACATAAGTTAGCATCAAATGCATTCCTATTTGCATACTGTGTACTCTCGGTCCCACAGTCCAACCTCCTCCGGCTCTAATTTCTAAGTCTTCGTAACTTGTAGTTCGCCAATAAAAATCTGCACCGGTGGATAAATATAGTCTTTTCCACAATCGGTATTTCAATGAAGCCTCCAAATGATTGAATGATGAGTTTGACTTGTCGCCCTGTATGTTTACCGGCTTTCCTTCTGGAGTAGTCGACCAATCAAATTTTTGGTCATATCCTTTCCATGTATAGACTTTATAGAATTGGTTAGCCAAACTTACAATCAGTCGGTTTTTGAACAAAGAGGCATTGATGCCGGCCTTTATGGAGTAGCCAGATCCCCAGTTATAGTTTCGGTGATAATCTCTGTAAAAATCAGTCAGGATTCCTGCGAGTATTAAGCCATTGGCATGTGCATAACCCTCAAATACAAAATCATTGGATGGAACATATTGAACCATGACTCCGACACCTACAGATGCGGGGGCTCCAAGTTTATATGGCACAACGCACGGGAACAAAAGATCTCGGTTAGGTTCACGTCTTTTGATGGTGTCGGAATCAAAGAAATCAAAATGCTGGTACATACCGACGGATGCCTTGATATTTTGTTTATCAACTATATCTTTTGACAGCAGACGGCCGACAATCTCCACTCTGCTAAGAAGTGGTTGGGTTTTCATTCCTTGAATCTCCATCAGAAATGAAAAATAGTCGTAGGGCACTTTTGTCTCTCCCGCAAACTTATCTCCATACTCGATATTGATTTCGGCTGCCACGCCGGCTCGTGTCCCTTCGTCATAGTCCCATAGAGTGAGCATTCTTCCTCCCAATGAAAACTCAACGCTTATTGGAGGAATTCCAAATCTTCTTCCTGAAGTTGAACGGTGTCTCCGTGCATCCCCGGTTATTATACGTGTCAGTCCACGCATTGGATTTACCACAAAAGCAGCTGCTTCTCTGCCAAATCTTTCTCCACCAGAGCTTCGGTCATCCAATATTAAATCGGAGGTCCGGTACAATACTTCTCCTATGGCAGCTCCACCTACCGGTGTTGCGATTATGTCATTGGTCGATGGATACTCACACTCCATAAACATCTCCCACATTGCGCTACCTCCGATTGCAAACAATTCGGATTGCCAAAAATTGAAGCCATTGGAACGTCCTGCATTGAAGAATATGCTTCCATTGTAGGGATGGTCAAACATGTTGGTGTGAAGATGGTCGTCATCCCATTCAAATCCATGCTTGAAATTCTCCTTAATGCTGTTCCATGAAATATAAGCGTAATGCCCATTAAGGACATAACGGTCAAAAGCCCACAAGCCGATATTGAAGCCTACTGTTTCAGCTCCGGCTCTCCAGAAGTGTTTCTTCTGATGACTGACTACATCTACGCTGTCAGGGAGTATTGGGCGCGTCACAATATGGCGGTATCTGTATTCCGAAGTCCAGCCATATCTCTGGTCAACCAGACCTGTTAATGCAATAACAGTGTCAATTTCTTCTGTCTGCGATTGTTGAGCACAGATAAGCATAGGGAAAAGAATATTTATCATTGAAATAACAAACGCTTTCATTGGAATTTTTCAATTATTTGAAAATGCAAAAATACAGCCATTTAAATTAAAAACTCTCAACATATGTTGAGAATCAAGGTTTTTAACACAGTTTGCTATCATTTTTTCGCAATCGGCTCAGATGTGTCGGCGTGACTTTCAAAAAAGAGGAGATGTCTTTGAATAGGTTACACACCCTCCTGTCTCATGTTTCCATTGAGACTGAAGGGTGTTGGTATGAAAAACTGTTTTTATAGGCGATTGAAGATACCTGAATCCTTATCGGCATTGGTAATCTTCTGCTTAGGCGATTTCGTGGGCTTGCCGAATGGCAGATTATAGATGAAATTCACATACACCATATTGGCATTGTTCTTGATTCTCTCGATGGTGGACGTGGAGATTACATCAGTTCCATATGTTTTCTGGGTCTGTTTCCATGAATCATAGAATGGATAGCGTATGCCTATTCCTACAGTCATGGTCGGAATAGGTCGATATGATACCTCAACTTTTGCCATGCTGGGACGCGTCGTAAGCATCTGGCCTGACAGCATTTCAGTTTCTGTCTGATAGAAGATTTCTGCTGACCATTTTTTATAGTTGAGATATACCGATGGTGCAATCGTATAGCCGGTATGATCCCATTCCTGACCCATATAGCTGTTTCGCGTGTGCATTACTTCAGAGTACAACCGCAAGCGCAGGAGGTTATTGGACAAAGGCATCCATTGCATGAATAGGCTTGCCTTGTAATATTGCTTCCATTTAAGATTGCCAATAGTCTCATTTATTATTCCATCTGAAACGCTGAAAACCGGAGCGATCTGGCTCTTTCCATAGGTATATGACACTTCCGGATTGATTATAAACTTTTTGAAGCCCTTGAAATAAGAAAGACTTATGGCATGTGTGTTTTGCGGTTTCAGATTTGGATTACCTGCATACAGATAATCATTATCCTTATAATAGGGATTAAATGTCAGTTGGGATATGGTAGGGTTAAGTGTATTTACCTCATAGTTGAATGTCAGTTCGGATGACTCGTCAATGAAATATGCCACGTTAAGTTGCGGACGGAAATAGTAGTAATCATGGCTTTTGCCATTCAGGTCTTTGAAATAGTTGCCGTTCAGTCCGAGGCTCAGAGAATAATTCCATTTTTGCCCGAGCATTCCGTTCAATCCAGCGTATGTATAAAACTCGTTGGTAGTGGTCGAAGCATCCGAATATTTCTGTGAAGCTGTATTGTAGGCATACCTTACGCCAACAAGGAATTTCGTCACTGGTCTGATAGTATAGCCATACCATCCTTCTCCTATGACAGAATACTTATCTGTTTCGATGACGGTTTTAGTTGAGAAACCATCATCAATTCCACTTTCGGCATAATCGTAATTATATGACGAATTATAGAAAGTGCCAACTGCATTGAATGTCAACTCATGGCGACCGAATACCTTGTTGAAATATAGATCAAGCGAGGGATTAAGATACTTATCCTTGTCGTGGCTTGACGCAATGCCTTCAATATCCGATCCTAAATTGTGTATGAATATATCCTGCACTGATGAGCGTCTGCGGTTCAAAGCACCGAGAGAGAGCTTGGCATTGAACACATAATCATCCATCTTCACATTGGAGTATGATAGTTCCGCCATGTGCTGCTCATAAGCATACGGACTCTTGCGTCCTGCTCTCGTTTTGGAATACAGGCCATCTTCCAATGGATAGGAAATCTCTTCATCCAGACGGCGGTCATTATAATTGCGGTAGTTGATATTATACATGACACCAAAGGTAGAGCGTCCCCAATTATATTTCAGACTTGCCACATCGTTACCGAATCCGGTAGTGACAGCATTAAGTGTATTCAGCATCATAGAACCGCCGGTCTGTTTCTTAGTGACCACGTTAATCACTGCTCCCAATCCCATATTTGAATACTGGATTGGAGATTGTGAATAATACTGTATCTTTGAGATGTTGTCGCTTGGAATGGAGGCAAGGTCAACTGATGACGAGGGAACGCCGTTAATCAGTATCTTCACTCCTTTGCCATCGCTGGAACTGACTGTCAGATCGGAAACCAAAATCTTTGGCAATGTTTGTATTGCTTGAATAGCGGTGGGGAATTGCTGCTTCTCCGATCGGGTCAGGATGTAGTCCTTATGATCAGAGAAACGATTTACCATTTCGGCAGTGACCACCACTTCATCAAGAGTAGTGGACAAGGAGTCAGTTTTGACTTCCTGTTGGGCGTTTGCCACAAATGGCATAGCCAACAAAAGATGTAAAAGAAGCTTTTTCATGCTGATGCGAATTTTTCTGCAAAGCAAGTGAAAAAGCCGCAATCAAGCTCAAAAAATTATCTGACATTTGTCTGACATTTGTCTGACAAATACTGACACCACTGTCAATTAATGACTTATACACAACTCATAGGAGTCACCACGATTGCATATAATCTCAATATTTGCCGCGGAGAGAGCCGTCTTAGTGCGCCTGACAAGGGTATAAAGAGACTCTTCTGCATTACTTTTATTGTTCCAAAGTGTTGAACACAGGGTTGCTTTGTCAACTCTCATATCAGGAGCTTCAAGGAGCAATTGAGCGAACTGCCTTTGCATCGGTGTTAGCTTGATGCCATCGAGAGGGTGAACTTCGGAGCTTATCGAAGCAAGTCCCATCTCTGGAATTTCGCTTTCTTTTCTGCGCCAGACAAACATGCTCGCCATTGAAAGAATGGATAGCGTAAACAGCACACCGGGTAATGTCTGGTCGGAAACCGCAAACACTGATGCCATTGAGCAGTCAGCAAAACCTTGTACTTGTATTGCAAAACCATCGGTAGCGCGTTCCGGAACGAGCATAATGGAGTCGGATGCTATTTTATTCCCTTGGATCTTAGGTGCAGCATTTTTCTTATCAACCAGCGAGAGTGTGTAATATGTCTCATTTTTCAGAGCCGGATTCTTGAAACTGACATCTGAAGCCTGATAAATAACCGGTTTATGGGTGATTTGTTGTATCTTTCGCAATGCGGCGATAGTGTCCTGACGGGTCCATTGCTCCCTATACTCATTAGTCAAAGCCAACATCGCATCATTAAGATCTGCCGCAATATTCTGCTTCGCACTGGAATATGAAAAGCAACTTGTTACAAACGAGGCGAACATCAATGCTAATGGAATGATCATTCCATAGCGTAAAGACTTGCAACTTATATCCTTTGATTTATTTTTCATGAACAGTGGTTGTTAATCATGAATATTACCGGTAATCAAAAACGATAGGTAGCTACCGTGTCACGGGAAGTCTCTATTTCCATGTGAGATGAGGCTGGGGCGTAACGATTGGGTATATTTTCATATCTACCTGTCGTCACTGAAACACGCTTCTCAAGACTGCACGATGATATGAACAAACATACGATGATGCTTGCTAAGAGTGTTAAGGCTGATATTCTTAGACGATGCTTACTCATATTTTATATGTTGTTTAATTGGCAAAGTTACTGACAATAAAAATAAAAACTCTCAACATATGTTGAGAATTGAGGTTTTTAACACTGTTTTCCGTTATTTTTTCGCAATCGGCTCAGATGTGTAGGGGTGATATTAAGGAAAGAGGCGATGTCTTTAAGGGAGAAAATCGAGAAAATGTCCTCGTGTTTTTCGACAAGTTCATCGTACCGCTCTTTTGCGGATTTTATATATAGGTCGATATATCGGTTATATGTTGTGTCGAAAAGTGCTATGCTGCCTTCGAAAATGTGTCTATATAATTCCGCATCAGATTTCATCAAAGTACCAATTTCCTTTGCTGAGATACAATATATCTCGCAAGGAGTAACCGCGACAATTGAGACGCGCGATTTTTTGCCATACAGGGAGAATGGAAAATCAGCAACAAACTCACCTGCGAACTCTAAGCCAATAACCTTTTCTGAGCCGTCAGGAGCATATACCACGTATTTGAGGGAGCCTGACTTGATATAACCTAAATATTTGGCAATCCGCCCTTCCTCGGCAAACAGTTCTCCCTTTTCATAATGACGCAATACTCCTTTTTCGACACATAGGTTGCGCCAAAAATTGGAGTCGATGTTCTCGTAATATGTATTGAAGTTGGAGGTTTTCATTAAATAATTGATAAGATATATTCCGGCACACTGTTAACTGTGTCTTTTATAACACATGAACCAAAAGGAGTCGTCAAGCTGATAGGTAAGTGCAGTAAATTGACAAAGGCTTCGGCAGAACGCACGAAAAATTCTGCAAACCTGTAATCGGGTTCACCGCTCACCGCATTACCGGGATAGAAAAACCTTTGACTTTGTTACTGTCCATTGTTCGTTGATACATTTAGCTGGCAAAGTTAAGCACAAAAAATGAAAAAACATTGGAAAATGTCAAAAAATCGCCCTCGGGAGGACGATTTATATACATATGTTAATTTTTTTTCAATCAAACCGTGCCAGAACTGAAGGTCAAGTCCTTCGGATTGGCTTCGCGCCATTGACGGGCTGTCATTCCGAACATAGCCACATTCAGTTCGTCAGCATTTAACCCAGCCTCTTTTTTAAACCCCTCGAATTCGATGGGTTTAAAATCTGGATTATACAGACTTTCCCAGATTCCATAGAATACATCACACTCTCGTAGTTGATCAAGAGGGAATCGGATGAAAAAGTGGAAGGATTACAGACCGATCCTAAGCTTCCTGGAGGTGGATGATGCGCTGGTTGGAGCTGCCGCGGAAGGGGAGGTCAGGGTCACGGAGAGCCTGGATGAAGGGGCCTTCTACGATGGTGTCGATATAGGGGAGGGGAAGGGAGAGTTCTTCCGAGGCAAGGATCTCTTCGATGGTGAAACCCGTGTAGAGCCATACCTTATGGCCTCTTTCCCCTATTGCTTTAGCGAGTTGCGCTATCTCTTCAGGATGGTAAAGAGGGTCTCCACCAGAGAGCGTCACGTCGAAATCTTCTTCTTCGACAATCTCCATGATTTCGGATAGGGTCATTTCTGTGCCGCCATTGAAGTCCCATGACTGAGGGTTGTGGCACCCAGGGCATTGATGACGGCAGCCGGCAAAATAGATGGCGGTCCGGAAGGAAGCCCGGACCGTCAACAGTAGTGCCTCTGATTATGTCGAGAACTCTATACACAACGATCAACGATTAACGATCAAGGATTATTTGTGGACTACGCGGTCGCGGAGTTCGGCGAGTTTGCCGGAGTTCCAACGGTCGGTGGTGCCCACGAGGTAGCCGGTGATACGCTGGATAGTCTCAAACTTGGTGCCACATTTGGGACATTCCTTCATTTTCATGTCAGCGTTCTCATAGCCGCACTTTGGACAGTGATTGCGATTGTGATTGACAGAACCATATCCCATGTTGTATTTGTCCATCATATCGACAATCTGCATGATGCACTCCTCATTGTGAGTGGCATCGCCGTCTATTTCCACATAGAAGATATGGCCGCCACGAGTAAGTTCATGATAAGGAGCCTCAACCTTCGCCTTATGGCGAGGTGAGCAATGATAGTAGACGGGGACATGATTAGAATTAGTGTAATAGTCCTTGTCAGTGACTCCCTTAATGATACCGAATGTAGCCCGGTCACGTTTGGTAAACCTACCGCTGAGGCCTTCAGCCGGAGTGGCAAGAATAGAATAGTTATGGGCATAACGCTCGCTGAATTCATTTGCCTTGGAGCGCATATGGCCTACAATTCTCAAACCAAGCTTCTGGGCATCTTCGCTTTCACCATGATGTTTTCCAGTGAGCGCGATAAGACACTCCGCGAGACCGATAAACCCGATGCCAAGCGTACCTTGATTGATGACACTTTCAATAGTGTCGTTAGGTCCAAGTTTTTCAGAACCCTCCCAAAGAGTTCCCATCACAAGAGGGAATTGCTTTGCAAGAGCAGTCTTCTGGAACTGGAATCTGTCATCAAGTTGCTTTGCAGTCAATTCGAGGATATTGTCGAGACGTTCGAAGAAGCGTTCGATACGCTCGTTTTCATCCTTGATACCCATACATTCAATAGCAAGACGGACAATATTGATAGTAGAGAACGAAAGATTTCCTCTTCCTATTGAAGTCTTCTTCCCATAACGGTTTTCAAACACACGGGTACGGCAACCCATAGTAGCCACTTCATGCTCAAAGCGACGTGGATCATCGGCTCTCCAAAGCTCGCTTTGGTTGAAAGTAGCGTCGAGATTCAAGAAATTCGGAAAGAAACGTTTTGCTGCCACCTTGCATGCCAGACGATATAGATCGTAGTTGTGGTCTTCAGGGAGATAACTTACCCCACGCTTCTTCTTCCAAATCTGAATGGGGAAAATAGCAGTGGAGCCATGACCGACACCTTCATAAGTACAGTTAAGGATTTCTCTAATCACACACCGGCCTTCAGCAGAAGTGTCTGTGCCATAGTTTATAGAACTGAACACCACCTGGTTGCCGCCACGAGAGTGGATTGTATTCATATTATGGATGAACGCTTCCATCGACTGGTGAACACGTCCGACTGTACGGTTTATGGCATGCTGAACGAGTCTTGCCTCTCCTTCAAAGTCTTTGAGGTCTCTTTTCACAAAATCACCGACATCCTTATGATAGTAGGATGAGAGATCCTTGCCGCTGAGTGGTTCAAGAATCTTGAGTTCCTCGATGAAAGCAGACCGAACGAATGGAGCCATGTAGAAATCAAAAGCAGGGATAGCCTGACCGCCGTGCATCTCGTTCTGGGCGGTTTCCATAGAAATACAAGCGATGACCCCCGCGGTCTCAATTCTTTTCGGGGCGCGGCTTTCAGCGTGACCCGACACGAATCCATGGTCGAGCAGATGATCGAGTGGATGCTGAACGCAAGTGAGGCTCTTAGTGGGGTAGTAGTCTTTGTCGTGGATGTGAATATAATTGTTTTTGACAGCCTGTTTCACATCATCATCGAGTAGATAGTCATCCACGAAAGGTTTTGTTGTTTCCGAAGAGAACTTCATCATCATGCCTGCCGGGGTATCGGCATTCATGTTTGCATTCTCGCGTGTAATGTCGTTGCTTTTCGCTTCGATGATCTCAAGAAAGATGTCATGTGTCTTGCCGCGACGAGCGATTGAACGTTTATCGCGATAGGCAATGTAACGTTTGGCAACGTCCTTGCGTGAGGATTTCATGAGTTCGATCTCCACGCGGTCCTGAATCGCCTCAACTGTCATACGCTCCTTACCAGTCATACCGATACGGTCGGCTATTCTCTGGATGAGAGCTTCATCTTCACCTTGGTCGGTAGCAAGCATTGCCTTTCTAATAGCGGCTTTGATTTTCTCTTCGTTGTAACCAACAACTCGACCGTCGCGCTTTTCTACTATCTGTATCATCGAAAGTTTATATTGATTATTTTAAGGTATGAAGTTTTCTGATTGCAAAGTTAAGCAATATATTTAGATTTTCAAAAAAAATATCCTCAAAAATTTCCATAAAATTATTTTTGGGAAACTTTTGAGGATATCTAAAATACTAAATAAATGATTATCAGCTGTGTTTGGTTTCGTTTTGGAAAACTTTTACGAGTAAACAGTTGAACTTTTGATGATTTTGCGAAATTATTTGTCGATGATGAAGGAATCTACATCGAGCCATCCGGAGTCGTTGCTCTTCCATGGACGGGTGCAGAAGACACCTACCTTGGCACCAATCCAGTGTCCTTCACGCACGTCCATTGGTCGGCCGAAATCCGAAAACTTCTTGCCATCGAGGCTATAACGGAAATTCACTGTACACTTGTAATCCGGTTTTGCTTTCGGCTTCTTTGCTCCTGTCATTTTAACTACAGCCTGAAGCCAAATGGGTCCATTTGAATCGAGCTTGACAGCTGCTATCTCTACTTCATCTTTCCCTTTGTTGGCGCCTACACAATCTGTCTGGACAAGATATATGCCATCTTCGCGGCTTTCAAGAGCGAGAGTAGCGAAATTATAACCCATCACCGCAATACCACCTTTTTCGCCTATCATAGCCTTACCATCTTTCACACGGGGATAGAAAGAGACCTTAGCAGTAGCAGTGAAATTCTCATTGGGGAATTTCTGCATAAGCACATTCGGCATGTCATAGAGATTTTTAGCGTCGGGAGTGTGATGAGAGAAGAGGCGAAGCACTGAGTTCTCGGCATCGCAGAAAAACCACAGGGGTTGAGGATTGCCGTTCCATTGCCATTGATAGCCTAGAACAGTCGAGTCAAACTCATCGCTATCCTGAGGAGTAGCTACTGCATATTTCTTACCTACATTCGGTTTTTTATATGTACGGACTGGTATGCCGCGACCATCACCATCTTTATCCACACCAATCACTGGCCATCCATCTTCCTTCCACTCCATGGGTTCAAGATTGATCACTCGTCCGTAAGGACCTTTGTCTTGGAAATGTATAAACCAATGTTCCTTGCCATCAGGAGTATCAACCCAAGCCCCTTGGTGAGGACCATTGATGTCAGTGTCGCCCTGCTCCATCACGTTGCGCTGCTCATAGGGTCCCCATGGGTCCTTACTGCGCATCACGACCTGCCATCCTGTAGCCACTCCGCCAGCAGGGGAGAAGATATAATACCATGGGCCACGCTTATACATCTTCGCGCCCTCAATTGTTTCGTTTTCAAGGTGACCGTCATATATAACACGGTCAACGCCAATCACTCCAGTCGCATCAGGAGTCATCTCTATCATACCGAGGATGCTTTTCACACCTGCGCGGCTACCGGCATATCCGTGAGCTATATAAGCACGTCCATCCTCATCCCAGAAAGGACACGGATCGATCACGCCAACCTGAGGATAAATTAGCCGAAGAGGACTCCAAGGCCCTTTAGGATCAGTGGCATCTGCTACGTAAATACCTCTGTCAGGATCTCCATACATGACATAATATTTACCGTTGTGATAACGGATGGAAGGAGCCCAAACGCCATTGCCATGACTAACTCCATCGAAAGCCTCATCAGGAAGCTTGTCGGCGACAGCACCAACAAGAGTCCAGTTCACAAGATCTTTTGAATGTAGTATCTGAAGAGCCGGAAGATTGGCAAAACTTGACGAAGTCATGTAATAGTCGTCACCTACACGTACCACATCCGGGTCAGAATAATCGGCATTGATAATAGGATTCTGATATTTCCCATTGCCTAAGTCGGAAACATATGCTTTCGATACGTCAGCATAAGCTTGGGAAGCCAAGAGAGAACCCATCGCAGCAATCGAAAGTAAAAATGAAGTTTTTTTCATTGCGTCAGATATAAATAGGTTAATTTTTTATATTATTTCCATTTGAGTCTTAAATCGCGGATGAGAGTAGAGGAGGGGCCTGTAGAGCCAGTATGCTGGATACAGAAGCCAGTTAATAGGGATTTATCGACAGGAACACTCAAGTCAACTCTATCAACGACTTGATCGCAGCATTTTTTAGCATCTTCAGCTTCTGTATAAGCCGAAGCATGAAGAATACCGTCAGTCACATCCACAGAAATGTGGCAAGGATTACGGAAACAGTTGCTTATCACTTCGTCAGAAATGACATAGGTCTTTCCTTCTTCATATCTGATAAGTGAGAATCGGACAGCGCGATCATGGTCGGGAGTCCGCTCGATACGAAGAGCATAACCATTGAGATTAATGGGATCGAACTTCACGCAAATATCCATATATTGGGTCGTCGCGCTGCCAAAGCCTTGACCGCCACTTTTAGCAGGTTCTGCGATAAGAGATACGCTCATATTTCTGCATATGTCGCGAGCCGGCACATAACTGATGCGGGCCCCTTTTTCATTCTGAACCAATCCAACACCTGTAGAGGCATCAAACCCCTTACCATAGTACCATCCCGGGCCATCTGCAGCCTCCCAGTCTACATGGGATGTATCAGCGGGTTTGAAAACATCGAAACTCCAAGCCCCTGGTATGCCGGGAAGACGTTTTTCAATAGCAATGCCCGAGAAATCTGTAGTAAGCTCTGATTCAGGAATCTCTTCAACTTGATATGGATTGAGCACTTCATATATTGGTGAAGCATCCGGCATACCACATTCAGAATCCATGTACTTAGGGAATACTATGGCAACGATGCCAGAAGCAAGATCCCCGGCTTTTGCTTTAAAAGATTTACCCTTGGGTGCCTTACAGTCGGTGAGAATAATTACTTTCGCACCTTCTGCTTCTTCTACAATCCTTCCCCACATAACAGTGCTCGCATCTACACCTTTTCCCGAGAGAGCGTAGTCAACGAAAAAGCTACGATTAGCCTCATCATACTTGATAACGGGTTTCTTCTTGAATTTAGGAGCCTTATGGAGATTTGGACTAATTGTCATACTGAGCCGAGCCGTCAATCCATCGGGAGTAGAAACCGGAATCTCCACTTTATTTTCTACAGGAAGTTTATTGGAAGCGACATATGTGAAAACATCATCTTTTCCGGCAGGATATCCACCCCATAGTAGAGGAGTGGAACGGACTGTCACCTTATCCCCATTAGATATCACCTTCGGACCATCGGAAGTGATTCTCATTGCAACAGGAATACCTGTAAGTCGAGAATGAGTCTCGCCTTCTATAGCAGCGATTTCATCATTCATGCTTTTGGGATCCCAGCCATCGTCGCCGTTCAGAAGATTAGGAAGATTATAGTATTTATTCCCTTTGTATTCAACAACATAAGCTTTTCTAAGATTGTCATCAGTAAGTTGAGGACCAAGTTCAGGCCTTTCTGAATCAATCACATATGGGATTCCATTCAAGGATATGTTTTCCTGCCGACATATTACATCCGAAGCATCACGGGTCCAACGAATATCAATTGGATTTTCGGAATGGAATCGGGTGTCGATAGCTGTGAACTGTCCCGGCACCTTGGTAAAGTATTGAACTCCCGTGCCAAGACAAGTAATATCACAATTAAGAAACACAGCACCAGTCTCAGCAGTAGAATAGAAAGGTTTGCTGCTGAAAAAAGTAAATTTGCAATCAAGGTAAACAGCAGAACCTGAGAGTGCATCATCGGTACACTCAAAATAGCAATTATCGTAGAGGCTACGACGAGCACCTACAAATGGGCAGAGATTAAGACGGCTTATGAAGCGGCAGTTTTCGGCAAACAGACGGTCAGTGGCGTCGCAAATACCGATTTGCGCTTGGACAATTGCGTCCTTGCGTTTCTTACGGTCAAGAGCTGGATTTCTTTTATACTGAAGATCAACGTTGCAATAATTACCAAACGTCATATTCTTGAGTTCAAGAGATTTGCCTGAGAAAAGAAACATAGTGAAGTTTCCGACAGCTCCTTGAGTCTGACCTCGATTGACAGCAAAAACGATATCTTCGGGATCTTTAGATAGGCCAATGATTGACAATGTATCACATTTAATGCGAATGGCAAAAGGTGTGCCCCCCTTATCAGTCCTGACAGCTTCATCATCCGGGTCATCAAGCCAATAGATAGAAGGAGCTACTAAAAGAATGGTATTCAAGCCAATGTCGTTGATTTTCCGGAATGCTTCACTTGGATTTTTGTATGCCTGATCGCAACCATAAATATTTTCTGGATCAAGCAATATTACATTGTCCGACAGATTGTAAGTGATGCCTTGATATACAATAACGTTATCTGCATAAGATAGCAAAGGCAAGCTTAAGAGGTAGCATACCGAACAAATACAAAGCACTAACTTCAAGATAATCTGTTTTTTCACAATGATTGGTTATGTTAAGGTATCAGATTTCAAAATTAATGAAAAAAGATCATATTAACAAGAAAAGGAAGAAGTATTTTGATAATTCGGAATAAAAGAGTAATTTTGTAAAAGCGTATTAAATATATAAAGAGATGAATAACTTTGTATTTTTCCCTGCCACAAAATATGTGTTTGGGCGAGGAGTAGAGAATAAGGTTGCTGAGCAACTTGAAGCATTTGGGATGAAAAAGCCCCTTATCGTCTATGGAAAAGGATCAGTAGTAAGATCCGGACTGCTCGACCGAGTGAAGAAGAGTCTTGAAGATGCTGGAATTCCTTATGCAGAATTAGGAGGGGTGCAACCTAATCCTGTAGACGCAAAAGTATATGAAGGTATCGAGATCGCAAAGAAAGAGGGAGTCGATTCCTTACTGGCAGTAGGAGGTGGAAGTTCAATCGATACAGCCAAGGCAATAGCCGCAGCTATGCCATATGAAGGAGACTTCTGGGACTTCTATATCGGGAAGGCAAAAATTGCAAAAGCGCTTCCGGTAGGAGTCGTGCTGACTATACCTGCCGCTGGCAGTGAAGGCTCAGGCAACACCGTGATAACGAAACTTGATGGATTGCACAAACTTGGAATGGGTAGTGACAAACTGCGTCCGAAGTTCGCATTGATGAATCCGGAACTTACATTTACGTTGCCTCCATATCAGACAGCAGCTGGCATTACAGACATGATGGCACATATCATGGAGCGTTATTTCACGAATACTCCAAATGTTGAGATAACAGACAGGGTTGCTGAGGGAGTGCTGAAGGCCATCATCACGGAGGCTCCAAAGGTAATCGCTAATCCAGAGGATTACGATGCTCGCGCCAATATAATGTGGAGCGGGACTTTGGCTCACAATGGTGTATGCAGTGGAGGCCGAGAGGAAGACTGGGCCACTCACGGTATGGAACATGAGCTGAGCGCAGTCTACGACGTGACTCACGGAGCTGGATTGGCAGTAATGTTCCCGGCATGGATGACATATGCCAAGGAAGAAAATCCAGGTAAGATTGCCCAGTTTGCGCGCCGCGTGTTTGACATTGAGGAATCTGACGATAAAAAAGCCGCCGAACTTGGCATCGAAACACTTAAGAAATTCCTAAAATCGATCGGAATGCCAACGAGCATGAAGGAATTGGGAATTGATAACCCCGACTTCAGATTGCTTGCCGAGAAAGTAACTGAGAATAAGGGTGAAGTGTTTGGCAATTATATCAAGATAGATAGAGACGCTGCTGAGAAGATCTATAAGATTGCGGCGGAATAATTACAACACATCATATTTCAAACATAAACAGCCTCTACGAGGCTTATATGCTATAAAAGGAAAATAGAGGGAGACCCGAAAGTCTCCCTTATATATTATTTTTTCCAGAAAGCATGGGTGAAGAGCAATAGGATGGTATATAGTTCGAGACGTCCTGTCAGCATAACAAAGCTTAAAATCCACTTTCCAGCATCCGGAATCATAGAGAAACATGATACGCCATCCTGCACTTCTGTCCCAATTCCGGCATTTGAGATAGCAGACAAAGAATAAAAGAAACTCTGATCAAACGGCACGCCAAGAACTGTAAGGAGAAATCCTCCAAGGAAGATGACGAGGAAATAGAGAGCTATGAAAGCCAGAACCTTCATGACAATCACATACGAAGTGCCTTTCCCATTTACTGTCACAGTCTTAACGGCGGAAGGATACATCGTACGATACATTTCATTCTTCAAGAACTTGAAGAATATGATGAAACGGTCTACTTTCGCTCCGCCTGACGTACTTCCGGCGCAACCTCCTATTGCCATAAATATCAGCATAACTATATAAGGGACAGATCCCCAATGATTGAAATGGGGAACAACCAATCCGGTTGAAGTAAGGATTGATACACTTTGAAAAAGAGGTATTATGGTCACTTCTTGCCAGCTATGTACGTGATGTTTACCAATAATAGATATAGTAAAGACTATATAGCCGAAAAGAATAGTCCTGCAAAACCATTTAAAAGCATCATTCTTAAGAAGTTTTTTCCATTCACCATACACGGTTGAGAAAATGAGGTTGAAATTCACTCCTCCGATAAACATGAAAACTGTCAGAATGATTATGATATAAGGACTATTCCAGTCTCTAACACTCATGTCGCTTGTAGAAAAGCCCCCGGTCGACATAGTGGATAGTCCATGGCATATGGCCTCAAAAAGATTCATACTTGAGAACCAAAGTAATAGAATGCAGGTAATAGTGAGGCATATATATATTCCCCACAAGGTCTTTGCAGTATTGCTTACCCGAGGTCGCAGTTTATCGTGAGTAATTCCAGTCACTTCCTCGTTGAACATCAACATTCCACCTTTATTATTTAGCATAGGCACAACGGCGAGAGTGAAGATGATGATACCCAGACCACCAATCCATTGAAGCAAGCAACGCCATAAAAGGAGGGAATGAGGAACATTCTTCAAGGAACCCAAGACAGAAGCTCCAGTCGTGGTAAAACCACTCAAAGTCTCAAAGAAAGCATCAGTCACACTGTCATGAGTGCCGCAAAGCAGGAATGGAATCATTCCGAAAAGAGAAAGAATCACCCAGATAAGTGAAGTGAGCAGGATGGCTTCTCGTTTTCCCATTTCCTTGCTCTTGGGTTTAAGACTCATCAATCCTAAAGCAGAAACGAGAGTAATGACTATTGACAGGAAAATTGGTTTTATTTCGGAGTCGCCATATATAAATGCGGTCACAAGTGGAAAAATCATGAAGCCTGAGAGCACCATGAGCAGCCATCCAATAGTACGCATGAGCATGCGAATATTGATGTAGGCATTATATTTGAATCTTAATTGAACCACTTTTCGATTTTAGATATAGTACCTGTAAGACAAAATACCACGACCTTATTGCCGGCATGAATCTGAGTCATACCTCCGATCAGTTCCGCTTTCCCATCATTGCGTATCAAAGCGGCCAGTGTCATGCCCCAAGGTAGGCTGAGGTCCTTGACAGGAGCTTTAGTAATTTTTGCCTTATCCTTTACTTCGAGTTCACAAACCTCTGCATCAGCGAGGGCAAGGAATTTAGAGTTGGATTCATC
This sequence comes from Bacteroidales bacterium GP3, assembly GCA_001701075.1. Taxonomy (GTDB): domain Bacteria; phylum Bacteroidota; class Bacteroidia; order Bacteroidales; family Muribaculaceae; genus Lepagella. The sequence continues at coordinate 18,722 of DAAK01000203.1, forward strand.
GGAATCAAGAAGAATCTGGAATATACTCGAAGAAGCCATCAACTTCTTATTGATAGATGTGCCAATATTCAGGCGTTCAGCAACACTATAGAACTGAAGGTTCTCCACATCAGCAATGGTCTTGGGCACTCCAAAGTCCTTTGCAGTAAGACAAGAAAGGATATTCGTCTCTGATTTTGAAGTCAAGGCCATGAAAGCGTCATATTGGTAGATATTATTTTCCCTTAACACTTCCACATCGCGTCCGTCACCATTGATCACCTCTATTTCGGGAATTTCTGTAGCAAGGTATTCGCAACGTTCTCTGTCAATGTCGATCAACCGTATTTGATACTTGTCGTGATACTCATAGCAGAAACGCAAGGCAATCTGACTACCACCCATTATCATCACCTTTTTAATGACTCGGGTCTTTTTACCACAAAGATCTCGGACTTCCATCACATATTCTGGAGTAGTGATGAAATAGACGATGTCATCTTTCTCTATTGTGTCGTTGCCACCAGGAATGACAGTCTCAGCATTTCTTTTGATAGCTGCGACATGAAAATGATGTGCAGACACAGGCAGTTCCCTGAGCTTTACTCCACATAGACGCGAGTTATCACGAATCTTAACTCCAATCATGACAAGCTGACCCTCACCTAACTCACCCCAATAACGGGCCCAGTTGTGAGAAAGAGCAAGATCAATAGCTTGAGCCGCCAAATATTCCGGATAAATAAGAGTATCAATCCCGAGTTCCTTGAGAATGAGTTTATTCTCTTTTCTCATGAACTCATAGTTGTCAATTCGGGCAACCGTCTTTCTGACACCAAGTTTCTTTGCTATCGAGCATGATGAGATATTCCGAGTCTCAAAAGGAGTGACGGCTATATAAAGATCCGCATTTTGGATTCCCGCCTGTCTCATAGTGGAGAAAGAAGACGTAGAGCCACAAAGCGTCATCAGATTATAGTGCGAATCGAGAGAGTCAAGTTTGTGTTGGTCGCTGTCAATGAGAATAATGTCTTGATTCTCATTGCTGAGCATTTTGGCGAGGTGCGTCCCAACCTCTCCGGCACCGGCTATGATAATTTTCATAGATATAGGAATTTAGGATTTTAAACCAGAGGCTGAAACCACGGCAGCCTCAATTCCAGTGCTATCAAAACCACAATCATGTCTCAATTCAGCCACTGTACCATGGGATACCCAAGAATCAGGGGCACCCAAAGTTATGATATTGACGTCGATATGATTGTCACGGCACCATTCGGTCACAGCAGTACCAAAGCCACCGGTCGTCACGCCATCTTCTACCGTCACTATCGACTTATGAGAATTGACGATACGACGAAGGAGATCGGTATCAAGAGGTTTGACCCATATCATATCATAGAGGTCAGCTTTAATGCCTTTCGATTTCAAAGACTCGACGGCCTTTTTTGCATCATGAAGAACAGGACCTACAGTCAACACAGCAACATCAGAACCATCTTCTTCAAAAATAACTCTACCCTTACCGATTTCTATGACTTTCATTTCCGTTTGCCAATCCTTTGTAGTAGCGCTGCCACGTGGGTAGCGTATAGCCATTGGGCCATCGGAATGGAGGGAAGTGAACATCAGATTGCGCAGAGTCTCCTCATCAGCAGGAGAGGCTACCCTCATATTTGGGATGCATCTCAGATAAGCAATATCAAGAAGTCCATGATGAGTTACACCATCTTCACCTACAATGCCAGCACGGTCTATGCAGAAAGTGACAGGAAGACCCTGAATACATACATCATTTACAATATTGTCATATGCACGCTGCAGGAATGAAGAATATATAGCAGTAAATGGACGTTTTCCTCCAGTTGCAAGGCCTGCGGAGAAAGTGACCGCATGTCCTTCTGAAATACCGACGTCGAAAGTCCTTTCAGGATACTCAGCGAGCATTCTTGACACAGATGTACCGCTTGGCATAGCTGCCGTCACACCCATGACACGATCGTCTTGAGCCGCAAGTTCTACAAGAGTACGCCCGAAAACCTCCTGCCATGGCAGCGGCGCGTCCTTACAGTCGGAGCAAATCTTTTCACCGGTATCCGGGTCGAACATGCCTGGAGCATGCCATTTAGCAGGATTCTCTTCTGCCGGCTTATATCCTTTTCCTTTTATCGTATGAAGATGGAGGAGGCGAGGGGTCTCCATATCCTTGATATCGTTGAGGATTTTGACAATCTTAATGACATCATGCCCATCAAATGGGCCGAAATATCTTATGTTGAGACCTTCAAATATATTTTGCTTGCCACTGACAAGGCTTTTGACAGAATTTGCGAAACGCTGTATCCTTCCTTTTCCTGCTTCTGTGACGACACCCTTCCTGCGGAAAGCGTTGTAGAGTTTAGAACGCCATTTGTTGTAGCCGGCCGATGTGGAAAGCTCTGAAAGATAAGTATGCAGACCACCGACATTTGCATCAATACTCATATCATTATCGTTAAGGATAATGAGAAGATTATTGGGGTTGTTGGCTACATTGTTTAGCCCTTCGAAAGCGAGGCCACCACTTATAGACGCATCACCGATCAGGGCAACCGTCTTGCATTTCTCTTTTCCAGGAGTATTTCTGTCGGCAATTGCCCTGCCAAGAGCCGCCGAAATAGAGTTAGAAGCGTGGCCAGTCACAAAAGTGTCGAAATCAGACTCGAGAGGAGACGGGAAACCGCTGATTCCACCTTTTTTCCTTTGATTGGCAAAAGCCTCTTTTCTTCCAGTTAAAATCTTATGAGCATAAGCTTGGTGCCCGACATCCCAGAAGAGATGGTCGGTCGGAGTATCATATACATAATGGAGAGCCACAATGATATCAACAGCACCCATGCTTGATGCAAAATGGCCTGGGTTGACCGAAAGATGGTCTATCAGGTATCGTCGGATTTCAGCGCATAGTTCAGGCAGCTGGTCGAGACGAAGAGCACGCACATCGGCCGGCGACGAAATGCTGTCCAAGATACCATATCCAGTGGTCTTGACTTCAATGAGAGGAGATTGTGCAGATTCCTGTTTCATTTCATGCTATTTCTTAGTGCCCCCGAAATATTTTTTATATAGGGGGACAAAAATGATGATGCCGCTCATAGCCGCTATCAGGATGTTTTTCAGGTTGAATCCATCGGCGGAAGTGAGAAGCCCCACACATAGCCATACCCATAAAAGAACGAGTAAGGCAAGTCCTGCGATTCTTGTAGGTTTCATTTCAAACGCGAAGTTAACAATTTTTTTTTATATAATCCCGATTTTTTTGGTAATTTTTAGTAATTTTGCATTCCTATATCGGAGAAACGTGAATATTCCCGAAAAACATAGTCAAAACACCAAATTCAGCATAGCCTTTCAATGAAGCAATATCATAATTATTCCCCGGAGATATCGACTGCCGAAGAGACTGTAGAACCTGTTGTTACTGAGCGTCGGGTTCCAAATGAGCCCCCTCAGGGACGTCGCAGGCGAGGTTCAAAACAAACACGAATAGAAGAAACTGCATCTTCAGCTCGCACGACATCATCAGAATCGGCACAGTCAGCCGCCACCACTTCACAGAAGCAATCCAAAAGTCTTTTCGAATCCTTCAAGGATTGGAAAAACTCCGTTGTCACCCGGTCAGTGTTTGGCATTATTTTAGGAGGCCTCGGCCTATGGTTTGCAGTTGCATTTGTGTCATATTTCAGTTCCTGTATCGCTGACCAGAGTATGGTTGCCTCAGCTGAAACAGGTGCAGGCACTGTTGTAGCCAATGATGCAGGTGAAGGCGGCGCAAGACTTACGGAATTGCTAATCAACCAAGGATTTGGAGTCGGCGCGATTGTTATCGTCGTGTGGCTTGTCTGCATGTCGCTTAAACTCCTTGTAGGATATCCTAAATTCCGAACCCTTGACTTCACCATCAAATCATTGATTGCGCTTATCACACTGAGCGTAGTAGTCGGAATGTTATCAATAGGACGTGATACAGATGTGAATTGGGGTGGGTTCCACGGCCGATACATCAATGAAATCATCTACAACTACATAGGTTGGAGTGGGGCTATGATCCTCTCAATCGTATTGATTTCAATATTCGTAGTCATATGTCTCAGGGATGCCATCAAATGGATAATCAGAAAAAAGCGCCAATATGATGAAAAGCGACGTTTACAACGCGAGGCTGAAGAGGCAGAGATGAAGAAACAAGAAGAGATCAAGGAGCGGCATCGACAAGCAGCGCTTAGCGAGATTCTTTATGCTGAAAACGAAGAACCAGAAGTTGAGAAGCCAGAATCCCCCACTCCTGATAATGTAGAATTTAATCCGGACTCAGATACTATTTTTGATATTCCTGATCTTGAAGAAGAGGAAGAATCAGATATCCAATATGATGCTATTCAAGATGATCCCAACTCTCTTGCATTCACGGAAGACCAAATGGAGGAGAACACCTTCTTCAGTGATGATCTGCAGGAAAAAGTTGACACTGATCAAATCAGCACTGAAATTCAAGAAGTAAAAGAAGAGACTCAGGAAGTAGACGAAGAGACAAAGGAAGAAATTCAGGAGGCAGAAGAAAAGCACATAGAAAGCATCCAAGAAGAAGAGAAACCAGAGGATGTGATGACTGTCAATGTCAATCAAATCGCAAAGGGGACACAAGACACCGGCACTTCCTATGATGACAAGCTCTTCACTCACGAGTATAAGTTTCCCCCTGCTGAATATCTATTGCCTGGCGCCGACAAGATATCAGTGGATGCCGATGAACTTTTAGAAAATAAGGAGCGAATAAGACAGACACTTCTTGATTTTGGCATTCCAATCACAAGCATAGAGGCAACTGTCGGACCAACCGTGACCTTATATGAAATCCGTCCTGATACAGGCGTCAAGATTGCTAAGATCCGCAATCTTGCCGACGATCTTGCCCTTTCGCTTGCAGCCAACGGAGTAAGAATCATTGCTCCTATTCCACGAAAGGGGACTGTCGGAATAGAGGTTGCTAATAAGGAAGCGCAGACAGTGTCGATGCGCAATATAATTCAATCGAAAGCTTATCAAAATGCAAAATATAAACTTCCTGTAGCGTTAGGCTCCACCATCTCAAATGAAGTCTATATCGCAGATCTTGCTAAGATGCCCCATCTTCTTGTGGCGGGAGCCACAGGTCAAGGTAAATCTGTCGGCCTAAATGCTATAATCACATCTCTGTTATATTCCAAGAGACCGGAAGAACTGAAATTTGTGATGGTAGACCCGAAGCGAGTGGAATTCTCCTTGTATTCAAAGATCGAGAATTATTATCTTGCAAAAATTCCAGACAGTCCGCAACCCATTATTACCAACATGGAAAATGTGGTGGCTACACTCAGTTCGCTGTGTGTAGAGATGGATGAACGATATATGCTTCTTGAAAAGGCCTATGTGCGTCAAGTGACGGAATACAATGAGAAATTCAGGGAGAAAAAACTTGACCCGAGAGAAGGACACCGATTCATGCCATATATAGTAGTGATAATAGATGAGTTTGCCGACCTGATCATGACAGCCGGCAAGGAGGTAGAACTTCCAATAGCCCGACTAGCTCAACTTGCCCGAGCAGTCGGAATACATGTCATCATAGCGACCCAGCGACCATCAACCAACGTCATCACCGGTATGATCAAGGCAAACTTCCCTGTGCGTATAGCATTCAAAGTAAGTTCTGGAGTTGACTCGAAAACAATCCTTGACACCACGGGGGCTCAACAGCTTATAGGACGTGGTGATATGCTCATTAGCAATAATGGGGAGATGACGCGAGTGCAGTGCGCATTTGTAGACACACCTGAGGTAGAGAAAGTATGCGATTATATAGCTCGTCAGTCTTATCCACAGGGTCCCTATATCCTGCCTGAGCCACAGATGGGAGGTGACGGCGAATCCCAGGAGGTAGATGCATCAAGCATTGGAAAACTCGATCCTTTGTTTGCTGAGGTTGGACGCCAGGTGATCATGAGTGGAACGGCTTCAACATCAGCAATCCAGCGGCGATATGAAATTGGCTACAACCGGGCCGGCAGAATAATGGATCAGCTTGAGGCATACGGAGTAGTGGGTCCGGCGACGGGAGGAAAGCCACGCAGTGTCCTGATGGAGGCTATGGCGTTTGAAGACCTGTTGGCGACACTTGGGCTAAGCTAAAATCCAATTTTATCAGTCTATAAGATAAATCAGGCTATAACTGAAAAAAAGATTAAAAATAAGAAGATGAATAGAAAAATATTGATGATATTGGCAGGCCTTTTGCTTGCGACATTTGGAATACATGCTGCTGAGACAGCAGATGGCATGCTGAAGAAGGCCGCTGCCGGAATCAATGGTACGAGTGGACTTACTGCGTCATTTACCCTCGACTATGGGCAGCAGAAAGTGACCGGGACAATGAAGGCAGCCGGAAAGAAGTTTGCATTACAGACTTCCTCTACTTCAATATGGTATGACGGCAAGAGCATGTGGACATATAATGCGAAGACAGCTGAAACAACTCTCATGAACCCGACACCGCAAGAAGTAGCAGAGGCTAATCCACTTTCTATAGTCAATTCATACTCATCGAATTTCATTGCAACATTTGCAAAAAGCCAGATAAAGGGAAGCAAGACAATAGTTTTGACACCTAAATCAAAGCAGTCTGGTTATAAGAGTGTGCATGTCACAATCCCCAATGGATCTGCCTATCCATCGAAACTCGTGGTAATACCGACCAGCGGACAGAAAGTAACTGTAACCATCACGCAGGTGAAAAATGGGCATAAATTACCCAATGCTACCTTTGTATATCCCAAATCTAAATATCCGAAAGTAGAGATTGTCGACTTGCGATGATTGAATTTACTAAAAAAAGCTCTTTTTGACTGAAATATTTACGTTTCTGATTGTTATAATTGTGAGTTTACAAAACTAAAAGTAAAATATATGTCAACTGCAAAAATATTAGTAATAGGATCCGGACCAGCCGGGTACACAGCCGGAATATATGCCGGCAGAGCCAATCTCTCCCCAATCATTTATGAAGGGAACCAACCGGGAGGACAGCTCACACAAACTACAGAAATAGAAAATTTCCCTGGTTATCCTGAAGGAGTTGGTGGTATTGAGATGATGGATCAGCTCAGAAAGCAAGCAGAGCGCTTTGGGGCAGAGGTGCGTCCGCGCAATATCGAAAGCATCGACCTGTCAAAACGCCCATTTGTTGCAGTCGACGACCATGGCGATGAAATAGAAGCAAATACAGTCATCATCAGCACTGGTGCAAGTGCCAAATATCTTGGAATCCCTGATGAAATCAAGTATCAAGGTATGGGTGTAAGTGCATGCGCAGTATGCGATGGATTCTTCTATCGCAAAAGAGATGTTGCTGTAGTAGGAGGCGGTGATACTGCTTGCGAAGAAGCTCTCTATCTTTCATCACTATGTAATAAGGTGTATCTTATCGTACGCAAGCCATACCTTAGAGCAAGCGATGTGATGCGTAAGAGAGTCGTGAACACACCCAATATTGAAATATTGTTTGAATGCAACGTGACCGGACTCTTTGGAGATGAAGTGGTAGAGGGAGCGCATGTGGTCAGAGCAAAAGGCACTGATGAGGAAGACCATTTCGACATCAAGATTGATGGATTTTTCCTTGGCATCGGACATAATCCGAACACGCAATTCCTGAATGGGCAGCTTGAACTCGATGAGCAGGGCTATATAAAGGTGAAAGGAGCCACTACAGAGACAAGTGTAGAAGGTGTATTTGCCGCAGGTGATGTAGCCGACCCACGCTATCGTCAGGCAATAGTGGCTGCAGGAAGTGGAGCAAAGGCTGCTTTGGACGCAGAGCATTTCCTGACAGATCATTCAGAACTATAATCCTTATGTGTATGGAGTCAGAAAACAGAACATATCCACAAGAGAAGCAGCGTAAGCTTGATGAGCGCTACTTGAGGATGGCACAAATATGGAGTGAGAATTCCTATTGCCAGCGCCGCAAGGTAGGAGCTTTGATAGTAAGAGACAATATGATCATTTCAGATGGATTCAATGGTACTCCTTCAGGATTCCCGAATGTATGTGAAGAGAACAATGTCACCTTCCCATATGTGCTTCATGCTGAGGCTAACGCAATCACCAAGGTAGCCAGAAGCAGCAATTCAAGCGAAGGAGCCACCTTATATGTGACAGCCTCTCCATGCATGGAATGTAGCAAACTCATTATCCAATCAGGTATTAAAAGAGTTGTATTTTCTGATTTATACAGAATCCAGGATGGTCTGGAACTACTGAGAAGAGCCGGAATCGAAACAGTGCATATGCCGTTGGAGTAATTGCGGCTATTGATGGATGGAAGTCGGGTTATGATAGAAAATAATGAATAAGAAGAGAAACATAGGATTCATATTGATACCGCTTGTATTGGCTTTGGGCATTGCTGGTGGTGTCTTTATCGGCAAATATCTGTCGGTGAGCCGGATGACCCCTGCGGAGGAAAAACTTCGTACAATATTAGACTTAATAGAGAATGAGTATGTCGACAGAATAGATGTCGATTCGCTTCTTGCGTCGGTAGTTCCAGATCTGCTTGCAGGGCTTGACCCTCATTCGGTATATTTCACTCCAGAGGAGCTGAAGTCTACAAATGAGGATATGGAAGGACATTTCTCAGGAGTAGGAGTGTCGTTCCAGATTGTGAACGATACCGTAATAGTAGTAGATGTAATAGCTGGAGGTCCGGCAGAGAAAGTAGGTGTCTTGAATGGAGATAAGATAGTATCTGCCAATGATTCAATTTTAACTGGCAAGAAAGCTACCCAAGACAATGTATTTAAGACATTACGGGGTCCGAAGGGAACAGAAGTCAAATTGCAGATAAAGAGATCGAATTCCGACAAGCTGCTTGATTTCGATGTGGTTCGCGATGATATCCCTGTCAATAGTGTTGATGCAGTTTATGTTGCTGACAAGGAAAATGGTATTGGTTATCTGAAAGTGACTAAATTTGGACGCAACACTTTCGAAGAGTTCTATATGGCTTTGCATCAACTGGAAGCCCAAGGAGCAAAGAGCTTCATCATAGACTTGAGAGGCAATTCGGGAGGATTCCTCGACCAAGTGATTCTGATGGCAAATGAATTCCTACCTGACGACAGGATTATCGTCAGCACTAATGGAAAACTGAATGAAAACCGTAGTGTAGCCCTAAGCGATGGGAGCGGACATTTCCAGAATATTCCGATAGCTGTCTTGATAGATGAATATTCTGCGTCAGCATCAGAGATATTTGCTGGAGCAATCCAGGATAATGACCGTGGACTTGTGATTGGTCGCCGTTCATTTGGCAAAGGACTTGTGCAACACCAAATAGAGATGCCCGACAGCAGTGCAATCCGATTGACCGTAGCGCGTTATTACACACCATCAGGCCGTTGCATTCAGAAGCCCTATGAAAGAGGTGCAGATGGAAAATATGTGATGGATTTAGTCGACCGCTTCGAGCATGGAGAATTCTATAATGCCGACAGCATCAAGCTTGACAAGAGCAAGCTCTTCCTTACGAATGGAGGAAGAAAGGTGTATGGCGGCGGTGGAATTATGCCGGATGTATTTGTGCCTGAAGATACTACAGGATTCTCATCTTACTATGTTAATGTCAGCAATAAGGGTCTCATAACAAAATATGCGTTCCAAGTTTCTGAGAAGTATCGCTCTGTGACTAAGAATGTCAAGACTATTGAAGAACTTGAACGGGTGATTCCTCGCGATCAGACACTTCTGGAAGGTTTTGTAGACTATGCTGCACAGAATGGTGTACCTGCACGTTGGTATTACATCAATAGAAGCCGAGGAGTAATACTGAATCTGCTAAAAGCTCAGATAGCACGAAATGTGCTTGGCTACAACGGACTGATTGAGATGCTCAATCAGGATGATGTCACAGTTCAGAAAGCACTTGAGATGCTCAAAGAAGGGAAGTCTTCTGTCAATTTGGTGCCTCCTAAAGATGTAGGCTCAGATATGATAAATGAAAAGTTTAATCTATATAAAACACACGATAATTCAAAGATATGGAGAAATCAGAAATACGCAGGAAGATAAAGAATCTCCGGATGATGCTGTTGGAGAGGGAAAAGGAGATGGCAGCAGAGGAAGTTTTTTCCAAATTGGAGAAAACAGCCGCTTTCATCATGGCAGAGAAAATACTGATGTATCATTCATTGCCAGATGAACTTCAGACCATAAAATTCTTGAAGAAATGGCATGACAGGAAACACTTCTTCCTTCCGAGAGTGAATGGAGTCAACCTTGACATACTTCCTTATGAAGAGACACGCCTTGAACTTGGATCTTTTCATATAGAAGAGCCCACCGGCGACAATGTTGCGGATGTGAATGACATTGAACTGATGATAATCCCAGCTGTGGCTTTCGACCGCAAAGGGAATCGGCTTGGACGTGGCAAAGGATTCTACGACAGACTTTTGTCCACTTCAAAGGCAACTAAAATAGGAGTGGGGTATGAGTTCCAACTCTTCGACAGCATACCTTCCGAACCACATGATGTGGCGATGGATATGATAATAACGCAAAAAACCTTGATAAAAATGTAATTTTTTCGAAGTTCTTGCGTCTAACATTATATAGGGTCTATGAGGCGAATCTGGCCTATAGGCCCTATAACTTGAATAATAATAAACAAACAATAATAACAACATGAAAAGACTGACCAGTCTGGCCACACTCATTTTAATATTTGTGTGTGCCTTTGCGCAGCAGATGCAGATAACTCCGCTGCCGCTTAAGCCGGAAGTCAAGACAGGAGTGCTTCCAAATGGCTTGACCTATTACATTCTTCACAACGAACAACCCAAGGATCGCGCCAATTTCTACATTGCGCAGAAAGTCGGCAGTGCTCTTGAAGCACAGGACCAGCTTGGTCTTGCCCACTTCCTTGAGCATATGGCCTTCAATGGTATAACCCACTATCCTGGCAAAGATATGCTTAATTATCTCCAGAGCAAGGGTATCCGCTTTGGTGCTGACATCAATGCCTACACAAGCTTTGATGAGACCGTCTACAACATCAATAATGTAATTACTACCGACAAGCCATTGATGGACAGTGTGCTTCTCGTGATTCGTGACTGGTGTGACGGAATCCTTCTTGAAGAAGATGAAATAGAGGCTGAAAGAGGCGTCATCAATGAGGAATGGCGTTCTCGTAATAATGCTTCTAATCGTCTTTACGAAGCCATCCTTCCTCAAATATTCGAGGAATATCAGTATCAGCAGATGCCAATTGGCAAGATGGAGGTCGTGATGAACTTTAAGCCTGAGACAATCAGGAAATACTACAAGAAATGGTATCGTCCTGATCTTCAGGGAATAGTCATTGTAGGCGATTTCGATGCTGATGAAATGGAACGTAAGGTAAAGGAACTGTTCTCTACCGTTGTAATGCCTGAAAATGCAGCTACCCGTGAATATGTTGCTGTCAGCGATAATGAAAAACCAATTTACGTTCATTTCGAGGATTCCGAACTTCCTGCCACTTATGTCATGACCTTCTTCAAGCAGGAAAAGATGCCCTGGGAGATGAGAAACTCAGTAGAAGGATATATGAGTGAGTCTCTTATCAAGAACGTGTTTGTCAATATGCTTCAAGATCGTCTGTCAGAATATATGACTGATCCAGAGTGTCCGTATGCCGGCGTACAGATCAATATGGGCGATTTCCTCGTTGCAGCCACTAAGGATGCATTCGAAATTGTGGTGGTGCCAAAAGAAGATATATTGACAGCCTACAAATCAGCTATGGGAATTATAGCCCGTGCCTGCAAGACTGGATTCACTTCCTCAGAACTTGAAAGAGCTACTGCAGATCTTTTGAATAATCTGGAAAAGAGCTATAACGAGAGAAATAAGACCTACAATGAGGCTTACGGTAGGGAATTGATACGTCACTTCATTAAAAATGAAGCAACTCCGGGTATCGAGACAGAACTTCAGCTTGCAAAGCAAATTCTCCCGATGATTCCTGTGGATGCTTACAATCAAATTGGCCAGCAGTTGCTTACTGCAGAAAATCAGGTTATCGTAATAAGCCAGCCACTTAACGAAAATACAAATGTGCTTCAGGAAGCAGAAGTCATCACTGCTCTCGAGTCTACTATCAATGCTACTTATGAAGCATATGTGGATGAAGTGATCACCGAACCGCTTATCGAAAAACTTCCGGCTCCCGGATCTATCAAGTCTGTCAATAATAATGCCGAAATGGGAACTTCAGAATTCACTCTTTCCAATGGAGTGAAGGTAATTCTTAAGACAACCGACTTCAAGGCAGATGAAATCACAATGACAGCATTCCGCAAGGGCGGTAAGACTCTCTATTCAAAAGACCAGGCAGCTGATGTTCTTGCAGTAGCACTTGCTGTTGAACTTTCCAAGCTCGGCAATTTCGACATCAATACGATGAAGAAATATCTTGCAGGAAAGACTGCATCTCTCGGATATTCAGTCAACAATTACACAGATGTTCTCGAAGGTAGCTCAAGCGTGAAGGATCTTCCAACACTTATGGAACTCATATATGCATACTTCACTGCATTGAATCCGGATGAAAAAACTTATCAGGCACAGGTGGATCAACTCAAGCCTATCCTTGCATCCCAGGATCAGCTTCCAGATATGATTTTCAACAGAAGCCGCGCTAAGACCGTCTATGGCGACAATCCTCTGATGGGTGTCCTTGATCTATCAGTTCTTGAGAATGCCAACTACAGCAATATGCTTTCAATGGCAAAGAAGTCGCTTGAAAATGCTGCTGATTATACCTTCATTTTCGTTGGTAATGTAGATGAGGCAACTCTCCGCCCAATGCTTGAGCAGTATATTGCTACTCTTCCTTCTGCAGGAAAGGCTTCTGAATACAAACCAGTAAGTGACATTAATCCTGTTTTAGGTAAGATTGAGAACAAATTTGACATGGCTATGCAGTCACCTGTGACCACTGTCTTTGATGTATACTCAGGCAATAATCTTACTTGGAATGTCAAGAATGACATTATGATCGAACTTATGGGTGATGTACTTGACATAATTTACACTGAGACTCTTCGCGAAGATGAAGGTGGTACATACGGTGCTTCCGTAGGAGCAACTTATAACTTCTCAAACAATATCTGGCAACTCCTCTATATCTATAAGACAGCGGAAGACAAACTTGACCGTCTCGAAGCCCGTGCTCACAAGGAACTTGAAGATCTTCTGAAGAATGGCGCCAAGTCTGATCACTTCAACAAGGTGAAGGAAGCAGCCATCAAGCAGTATGAGATCAATTCAAAGACCAACAATTATTGGGCTGGCAGCATCATGTCGGCAGAACGTGGATTCAACACATATGCTGGTTATATCGAAGCTCTGCAGTCGTTGACACTTGATGATTTCAACAAGTTCCTCAATAATTTATATGATGGCAAGAACTTTATAGAAGTGATTATGGTTGGTAAACCTATCGC
>DAAK01000203.1:32440-34767 GCA_001701075.1 Bacteroidales bacterium GP3
GTGCTTGCACCATCCGGACTTCCCTACAATGTACTACCGTTTGATAAAATCACACCAGCTGATTATGAGGCTGCTGTGAAGGAAGGTATAGAATATCAGAACAAGTCGATTGCAGCAATTGTCAATCAGCGTTCTATCCCCACTTTTGAGAATACAATCGCAGCCCTTGACAGGAGCAGCTGGGAACTGAACAGAGCAATTCTTGCTCTTTCCAATCTTGAAGCGGCTTGTGGCGACGAAGCGTATCAACAAGCTATGCAGAATGTCACTCCACTTCTGTCAGAACACAGCGCTAATATCCTGCTTAATGAACGTCTGTTTGACAGAATCAAACAAGTATATGACAATCGCGACAAGGAAGAAGGTCTCACTCCTGAAGAGAAACGGCTCATTACAGAGACATATGCTTCGTTTGCTGATAATGGAGCCGCCCTCAAAGGTGAAGATAGAGAGAAATATCGTAAGCTGACTGCTGAACTGAGCGATCTTAACCTTAAGTTTTCACAGAATGTCACAAACGGAATGAAGGATAAGGCTCGCCGTATGTTTATCACAGAAGCAGAGACCGCCGGACTTCCAGAGTCGATCAAGGCAGCCGCAAAGGCCGAAGCTGACGCCGCCCTTGCAGAGGAAGGGAAGAGCAATGATGAGGGTCTTTACCTCATAACTGTGTTTGCTCCTTCTTATGGACCATTCATGAAGTATGCCGACAACCGTGAACTTCGCGAAAAACTCTATCGTCTGTATGGATCCCGCAATATGGAAGGGGAGTACTCTAATGTGGAAATCCTTAAGGATATTGCAAACATACGTCTTGAAATTGCAAATCTTTTAGGACACAAGAATTTTGCAGAATATAAACTTGGACATACCATGGCTGCAACTCCGGAAACTGTCATGGAATTCCTCGGCAACCTCAACGATAACTATACTGAGCCGATGCGCAAGGAAATAGAAGAAGTTCAGGCATTTGCCCGTCAGCAAGAAGGACCTGATTTCGTGCTTATGCCTTGGGATTATTCTTATTGGTATGACAAGCTAAAGAATGAGAAGTATGCCTTCAACGATGAGGATATGAAGCCTTACTTTGAACTGAATAACACCATCGATGGAGTGTTTGGACTTGCCACCAAACTTTATGGCTATACTTTCAAGCGCAATAAATCTATCCCCACATATCATCCGGATGCAGAGGCATTCGAGGTGTTTGACAAGGATGGAAAGATACTTGGAGTGCTCTATACAGATTTCTATTATCGTCCAGGAAAAGGATCAGGTGCATGGATGACTGAGTTCAATACTGAGACAAAGGATGATGAAGGAAACCGCAATGTGCCTGTAATCTCAATTGTGATGAACTTCTCCAAGCCTGTTGGTAATGATCCTGTGCTGTTGACTCCGGGTGAAGTCGAGACCTTCCTTCATGAGTTCGGTCATGCTCTCCACGGCTTAAGTGCACAGGCAAAATATGCAAGTCTGAGTGGCACAAACGTATATCATGACTTTGTGGAACTCTTCTCACAGTTTAATGAGAATTATCTGACCGAGCAGAAATTCCTCGACACGTTTGCCAAGCATTATAAGACAGGGAAGAAGATGCCGAAGGAACTTATCAATAAGTTTGTGACTGCCTCGCAGTTTGGCGCAGCCTACCGTTGTATGCGTCAGTTAGGCTTCGGATACATCGATATGACTTATCATACCATAGAGAATCCTTTACGTGCCTCACAGGATATCGCAGTCTTTGAAGAAGAGGCAATCAAACCGGTGAAGATCTTTGATATGGTAGATGGCTGCCTCACTTCTCCACAGTTTGGGCATATCTTCTCCGGTGGTTATGCGGCAGGATATTATGGCTACAAGTGGGCAGAATTGCTGGACGCAGATGCATTCGCTGCATTCCAAGAAAACGGTATCTTTGACAAGAAGACTGCCGACAAGTTTCACAAGATGATGGAAGCTGGAGGCACTGCTGATCCGATGGAACTCTATATTGAGTTCCGTGGCAAGAAGCCGACAGTGGATGCCCTCTTGAAACGCGACGGAATCGTCAAGTAAGGATCCATAAAATCTATTCCTAAGCATAAAATCGCCCTCATCGGGGCGATTTTTATTTATTTTCCCCGCTTCTAATGTATCGACAAGACGATTTTTTTGAATTGGCTGATTTCATCTTGATCAACTATGAGTTTGTGAAGGGATATGTACATTTCAAGAAATCACGCTGCCGTTTCCTGCGTCTGCGGTGTCTCGGCTTCGAATTATATTCCTAAACTATATTTTTTGACTTTTTGCCTGGTTTGAATATTTTTATTAATTTTGTGTCA
>DAAK01000203.1:34804-35133 GCA_001701075.1 Bacteroidales bacterium GP3
AAGCTTGAAGTGAGAGTCGAAGATGATAATGTTTGGCTCAACCGTAATCAGATAGCATCTTTATTTGATCGGGATGTCAAAACCATCGGTAAACATATTGCGAATGCCTTAAAAGAAGAATTGGATGGTTGTTCAGTTGTCGCAAAATTTGCGACAACTGCAACGGATGGCAAGATTTACCAGGTTGAATACTATAATATAGAAATGATCACCTCTGTGGGTTACAGGGTTAAATCCAAAAGAGGCGTTCAGTTCAGGATATGGGCAAACAAAATATTGAAAGACTACCTTTTGAAAGGGTATGCAGTTTCCCAACGATTTGAGCGGCT
>DAAK01000006.1 GCA_001701075.1 Bacteroidales bacterium GP3
GTGGCGATGCTCTTGCTGAACTTATAGCAGGAATCCTTACATTCACTTCAGCCTCCCACTTTTCAGGAGTATAGTCCATGCCCTTTTCGAGCTTAACGTTGGCTTCTCCATAAATCAGGCGGATTGCCTCGTAGATGGTATTGTAGTTATCGTGGAACTTAGGATCATCGCTACCCTGCCAAGTGTAGCTCCAGCCTCCGTTGAGAGGACGCATAGAATCGGCATTCGGGCCAGTGACGAGAATGCGCTTGCCCTGGGCTATCGGGAGGATGTTGCCCTCATTCTTAAGGAGAATCTCGCTTTCAGCTGCGAGTTCGAGAGACTTGAGCGCATGCTGTTCGCTACCGAAGTCAGGATAATCTGCGGGGTTCATTGTCGGTGTCTCGAAGAGGCCGAGGCGGAGTTTCAGGCGAATGATACGCTCTGCAGCGTCATCGATACGAGCTTGTGATACTTTGCCTTCCTCCACCAGTTCCTTCAGTAATGTGCAGAATTCCATGTCGTAAGGAGTCATCGACATATCGATGCCGGCGTTGATTGCCATCATGATAGCCTCTTTGTAGTCGGCAGCAACCTTGTCGCGTTTCCAGATATTGTGGATGTCGGCCCAGTCGGTGACAATCATGCCATCCCAGTTGAGCTGCTCCTTAAGCCATACTGTCAGCATCTCATGGTTAGCATGGAATGGGATTCCATTGACGATGCCGGAGTTTACCATAATGGAGAGAGCACCAGCTCTGATAGCCATCTTATATGGCTGGAAGTATTTCTCACGTAGGTCGATTGGGCTGACGGAGGCAGGTGTACGGTCTTTTCCTGTAGTGGGGACACCGTATGCCATGTAGTGCTTAAGACAAGCGGCTACGTTCTGCAGACCAACATGATTGGGATCGTCGCCCTGATAGCCTTTCACCATTTCCACGGCCATTGCACCATTGATGTAAGGATCTTCTCCGAAGCTTTCCCACATACGGCTCCATACTGGGTTGCGGCCGAGGTCCATTACCGGATTGTAGACCCAAGGAATTGAGGCAGCGCGAGATTCATATGCGCATATAGCAGCACCTTCACGCACGAGGTCGCGGTTGAAGGAAGCGGCCATGTTGATTTCCTGAGGGAATAGAGTGCCACCGGCAGTATATGTAGTGCCATGGTTCTGGTCGACGCCATAAATATCGGGGACACCTATATATTTCATAGATTCATCTTGGATTGTGCCGATCAGATAGTGCCAAGTCTCGACATTCTGGGCCTCACCGAGTGGAGTATTTAGAACGGATCCTACACGGTATTTCTCGAAAGCCTCTTGCATTTTAGCGGCATCGAGGGTAAATTTACCGTTTTCTCCGGTAGCTTTGTAATCGGTGAGCTGCCCGATTTCAATCTCACACATCTGGCCAATCTTGTCATCGAGTGACATTTTGCCTACGATTTCCTTCACTCTCTTTTCGATGTCGTTGTCGGAAGGGATGGCCTTTTCTCCAGAACCAGAGCCGGCGTTCTGTCCGCATCCAGTGAGGATAAGTCCTGACATCAGGGCGATCGTTAGTTTTTTCATTGGTATATAATATTTGTTTATGAATCTAATTGCAAATTTATAAAAAAAAAATGATATAAAAGCATTAAAATGGATAATAAGTAAAAATAAAGATAATAAAGTACATGTAGATATGGAGTTAAGATGATAGGATAGTAAATTTTGGTTGCTGTTGTGGTCATACATAGAGGCCTCACTTCCATATTTTTTTGGAAATAGGGAAAATTATTGTAATTTTGCACTTTATTATAAAAATCTAATCATATGAGACTTGACGGAAGAAGGACAAGCGGCAACATTCAGGACCGCCGCGGAATGTCGGGAAAAGCGATCGGTATCGGTGGCGGTATCATCGGAGTGATAATTGCGGCTGTCATTACGCTGATGTCCGGAGGCGGTGTAGGCGACGTGGCGCAGGTTGTATTCAATGCGATGCAGCAGGGCGACGGTATGCAGTCACAGCAGGCTGTGGAGCTTGATGCAGAAGATCAGCGACTTTATGACCTCTCTTCGAAAGTGCTTGCCGGCACAGAAGACGTATGGACCAAGATCTTCCGTGAGCAGGGATGGGGTGAATATAAGGCGCCACAGATGGTCATCTACAGCGGTTCAATCATGACAGGTTGCGGTCAGGGGACAGCACAGACTGGACCTTTCTACTGCTCAGCCGACGAGACAGTCTATATCGACCTTGACTTTTTCAAATCCATGCAAAGTCAGATAGGAGCTTCGGGTGATTTCTGCTATGCCTATGTGATAGCACATGAGGTTGGACATCATGTGCAGAATCTTCTTGGCACTCTCAACAAGGCTCACTCTGCAATGTCGAGGCTTCCTGAGGCAGAGGCTAATAAGATAAGCGTATGCCTTGAGCTTCAAGCTGATTACTATGCCGGAGTATGGGGTCACACAGATAATAAGATGTTTGGTTCGATAGAACCGGGCGACATTGAGAATGCAATCAATGCGGCCTCCAAGATTGGCGATGATTACATTCAGAAGAAGGCTTACGGCTATGAGATGCCTGAATCGTTCAACCATGGTCGCAGCGAATGGCGAGTACACTGGTTGTCGAAAGGCCTCAAAACTGGCGACGCCTCTGTCTCCGCGTCTGACACATTCTCTGGATCTTATCCTCCGATGTAAGGCAGAGGCCAGATGTCAGAAAGATTTGATGATTTTCTTGCCGTTTTGGATGAGGATTCCTTTGGCGTCTTTGTTGACTTCGATGCCTTGGGTGTTGAAGATGCGGCCGTCGGAGGCGTTATTGCTGACGATAGTTTCTACGCCCGTCCCGAATTCCTGTTTCCCTTCAAGGAGAACACCACCGTCGTTGCCGCCTTCTACAATGTGCGCAACGAGACTATTGAGGTAGTTTTCAAGGTTTGTGTAGCCGTTTTCGGCAGTCGCCGGGCCATCTTCAGGATCGTTTGGATTCAAGCCGTTGGCAATTTCCCAATCATCGGTCATCCCGTCTCCGTCACTGTCCACTGGAGCTTCAAGTGAATTGAGTTTCGGGAAACCAGTAGAGCCATCAGCATAAGTTATCTCGTCCTGACTGTTGATCAAACCCTTGCCTAAGCCGCTTACAATGCAACTTGCTACGCCATCGCGTGTGTCTGCTACCATCATCTCATCGTATTCATCGCGACTGAGAGATGCACCGGCATATTGAAGTACCCGATTATAGGCATCTTCTGCAGTGTGAGTTGTCACTGCGGCAAACTCCATTGGCGCGAAAGCGTGGAGCTCCTCTTCAGTAGCGTTGTGGTAGTCAACCTTCTTTCCTTTATCTATTTGATTGAAAAGTCCAATTGTCCAGTTGTCGGCAGAAACGTCAGCATACTTTGAATTGACATTGCCTTCAATGTAATAGCTTCCCCATTTATGGAGAGTCTTACCCCAGTCGTTGGTAGAGACTTTTACCTCCTGGCCATCAACAATGATGATAAGCTTTTCAATATCAATTTCATATTTATTGTCATCCCCCTCAAAAGTGAGATATCCCTTATCCGATTCGTCTACAGTAAGAGTGCAGGTTTTGAGATCTGTGCCTTTCACCTTGTTGTAGTTTTGGGCGGTGGTCTTAAGATTATCCTCCTTAATGCAGTATTCGAATGTGCGTATACCAGGTTTTGCCATTCTCTTCTGTTTACCAGCACTGATATCATCAGTTGCGGGTCCCGGTTTGTAATAATTATTAACGATATTGACAGTCATGGCCTCGCCACCATAGCATCCTTCGCCTGCATAGTTGTAGATCACATTGTTGCGGAGGTCCATGCGTTCGTCAAGTTGAGTTCCTGGGCGCGGGCCGAGGCGGGGAGTACGTGATCCGTGGTGAGCGAGCAGATTATGGTGGTAGGAAGCGCCTGCGCCACCCCAGTTTCCGCCGTAGCCATGCTTACCCTTGCTATGGCCGGCATTTACGAGACTTTGAGTCACCATACACCACTGGACGGTGATGTTTTTCGAGCCATATACCGACAGACATTCATCGATACTCCAGCTTACGGAGCAATGGTCGATCATTATCCTTTCTTTGTCCATGCCTCCGAGACCGTCACCCTCATGAGCTTTATTGTTGGTTTTCAAAGCCTCATTGCCGAGTCGGAAACGCATGAAGCGTATGATTACGTTTGGAGCGCTTATGACGAAAGGATAATCAGCGACGCAGATGCCGTCGCCGGGAGCAGTCTGTCCGGCGATTGTCACGTTTCCTTGTTTAATTCTAAGTTCAGATTCCAGATGAATAGTGCCGGAAACGTCGAAAACAATAGTTCGAGCTCCGGTCTGGTTGCAAGCCCAACGGAAAGAACCCTCGCCGCTGTCATCGAGGTTCGTAACGTGTATCACCTTTCCGCCACGGCCACCAGTGGTTATGGCTCCGAACCCTTCAGCTCCGGGGAAAGATGGGAGCAGGGCATCATCTGCAGAAGCAGGAATGATGGCGACAGCAGCCGCAGCCATCGCCATCATTAATTTCTTTAGCTTCATTTCTTATATACTTTGTCGGTTTCTGAAGTTCCGTTAGAGAACACTAAGCGGCGTATGCTGATTCCCTTTGCGGGTTCGGGGAGGCGAATGCCATTGAGATCGTAATATTCTACAGCAACGACTTCACCCTTAGCAGCCTCAATGCTTTCCACTCCGCTCATGCGGACACATTCGGGATAGTATTCATCTACAGCATCGATAGCATCGGCATTGCCAGCCTTCATTATATCTTCGACAAGTTGATTAAGATATACTTCTACATTTGTATAAATACCCTTGGCATCAACAGTATAAGTTTTGGCATCAGCCGGATCGTTGGGGTCAAGACCATTTGCGAGTTCCCATTCGTCGGGCATGCCGTCGCGGTCAGTGTCATAATTGTCGGGTCGGCTTACGCTTTTGAGAGATGGGAAACTTGCAGTGTTGGGATTCTCCTCACAGTTGGGGTCATTGATGAAGTCGAGGATTCCGGCGGTGTTGGAGGTAGGATATGTCTTTCCGTTTTTGTCGACATAAGGCTCTTTGCCGTAGTATGTGACAGTACCAGTGCGAGCTTCTTCCATATAGCGGGCATCAACTGCGTCGCGGTAGAGAGAGGCACCGCAAAAATCGAGCACCTTATTATATACGGTTTCTGCACTTTGAGTCGTAACGATTCCGGCATCTATGGGTTCGTTGAGTTTCACGCACAGATGGTCGGTGCCATCAATTTGCACGTAGTCAGCTTTTTCTCCAAACTTATGGTTAGGATCCGGCATATATTTTTCACCATCCAGAGTCTTGAGCCCATTGTCGTATTTGACACCTTTCCAGTCGTAATTTTCCGGAGTAGAAGCAGCGACCACATAGTTGCCATCAATGAAGTAGCGAGAACAAAGGCCACGGAGTGCCTCATTGGTAGAGTTTCCGTCACTTCCCACAGAGACCTGAGTCACATTTGTTTTGTTTTTTGTGCCGGGACCGGCCTGATAGTAGTTGTTGACAATATTGATGTATCCGCCGCCAGGACCGCCATAGCTTCCGTTGCCGTTGCCCCAGTTGTAGAGCACATTGTTGCGGAAATCTACGCGCTCAGCGTCTACAGTGTTTTCAAAACGGGTTTTGTCCCAGCTGGTCCATTCGTAACGTGCTCCATTGAAACGTGGAGCACGATTCTGAATATGGGTCAGATAGTTGTGATGGAAAGAGGCTTCCTTACCTCCCCAGATTCCGCCATAGCTGTGGGCACCCTTGGAGTGTCCAGGGTTAGCAAGACCCTCACCGATAGTGCACCACTGCATAGTGAATTTTTCATTGTCGTAGAAAGAAGCGACCTCATCAATGCTCCAAGAGAATGAGCAGTGGTCGAGGATTATGTTTTTCTTGCGGCGACCCCAAGTGGCATCGGCCCCGTCGTTGACATCCTTCACCTGTGAGCGACGGCAGCGGATGAAGCGGACTATCACGTTGTCGCACTTTCCGAAATAGAGAGTATAATAGCGGAGAGTGATACCGCCATCAGGAGCGGTCTGACCTGCTATTGTGGTGTTGGATGTCACATTGAGCTGGCTCTCGAGGTCGATGTATCCGCTGACATCAAAGACGATAGTCTTGGGTCCATCCTGTTCGATAGCCCAACGGAGCGAACCTTCACCGCTGTCGTTGAGGTTAGTGACATGTATAATCTTGCCGCCACGACCACCGGTCACGAAACGGCCGTGACCTTCGGCTCCGGGGAATGCCGGGATTGCCTCATCGGCGAAGAGAGGGGTGCAAAGTGCAAGCGCACCTGCAAGAAGTAAAGATTTCTTCATGATGCTATAGAAGTGCAATTGAGTTATATAATATAAATAGGAGTGATGTGCAAAGTTAGTCAGATTATTCGGAATATGCAACTTATCCTCACAGACCAAGTGTTAAAAATAAAAAAAATAAAAATAATTGTACAAATTTTTGGAAATGTTAAGAAGTTTGCTTAATTTTGTGCACTAAACCTATAGTGTAAACCTAAGATTAACAAAATAATCTTAAAAGAACCTACATCAAACGGCATGGAAGTGCCAAATAACAAACTGTTTAATAGACAATTATAACAAATATCATAAATGTGTATTATGACCTATTTAATTAAACCAACATCGAAACGAGAAAAGGGCGGGTCCTTCTTAAGGAAGACATTCCTGACCTTGGTCGCCATCTTGATGGCGATGCCTGCGTTCGCACAGAATATCGATGTATCCGGCACGGTGCTCGATGATCAAGGCGAACCCCTGATCGGCGTTACAGTTATGGTTGAAGGTACTTCCAATGGTACGGCCACAGACTTTGACGGCAATTATGCTCTAAAGAATGTTCCATCGAAAGGGAAGCTGGTCTTCTCCTACATCGGCTATTCTCAGCAGACAGTCGACGTCAAGGGACGTAGTCAGATCGACATCAAGATGAGTGAAGACTCTAAAGCTCTTGATGAACTTGTGGTAGTCGGCTACGGCCAGATCAAGAAATCAGACCTTACTGGTTCGGTATCAGTCGTTAATTCAGACCAAATCACTGCAAAAGGTTCTGCATCAGTTCTTGAAAGCCTTCAGGGTTCAGTGCCAGGTGTAAACATCACCAAGCAATCAGGACGTACAAATGGTGATATCTCAATCGAAATCCGTGGTAAATCGTCAATTAACTCAAGCGTTACTCCTCTATATGTAGTGGATGGAGTTCAGACAAGCGACATTTCTTTCTTGAATCCCCAGGATATTGAGCGTATCGACATTCTAAAGGATGCTTCTTCTACAGCAATCTATGGTTCACGCGCAACCGCCGGTGTAGTTATGGTGACTACCAAGAGCGGCACAAACGTGAGCAAGGGAACAAAGGCAAAAATATCTTACGATGGTTATTACGGTATCAGCCATGCTACCCGCATGCCTCAGTTCATGAATGGAGAGCAGTGGTATCGCTATCGTCTTCAGAAATTCACCCAGCCTGTAGGAGACGTGAATGCATGGGAACCTCAGACTACCTTTGGTATCCTGCCGTCATCAATGGGTCTTGGCCAGGCAC
This sequence comes from Bacteroidales bacterium GP3, assembly GCA_001701075.1. Lineage (GTDB taxonomy): Bacteria > Bacteroidota > Bacteroidia > Bacteroidales > Muribaculaceae > Lepagella. Next base: position 7,571 of record DAAK01000006.1, read on the forward strand.
TTCTTCAGCAATCGCAGGGAGACATCACTTCTCCATACGTAATGAAGGAAATGCTTGCCAATGATGCCACTTATTATTGGCCCGGCCTTGTCACTCAGGATGGTCACCAGCAGAACCACTATGTATCAGTATCGGGTGCTGGTGAAGCTGTCAACTATCACTTTGGCCTTGGTTATGAAAACGTACAAGGTCTCTATAAGGGTGATAGCAGATCAAACTTCTCATTCAAGGGTAGTGTTGATGCAAAGATCAACAAGGTGATCAGTGCAGGATTTAATTTCAATATCGCACAGATCAACAACACCTATGCAGATGGAGGCGCAATTGGCCAGGCATATCGTGTGAATCCGTTTATGATTCCATATGATGAAGAAGGGAATACAATCCACTTCCCAGGCAACAAGACAACACTTGGCACAGATGCCAACCAGTTCTCTGACTTCATCAACCCGCTCGACCGCATGAAGAACTCAGTGCAAAAGAGAAAGACCTATCGTCTTCTTGGAAATATCTATGCACAGTTCAATATCATTAGCGGACTTACCTTCAAGACTACGATTTCTCCGACATATACAGCATATCGCAATGGTGAATATATCGGCTATACAAACCCTGCTACCGGCGACACTTGGGTCGACAATGACACACGCAGTGCAACAGTTGTGAACAACACAGGTTATGGTTGGACATGGGATAATGTACTTAGCTATGTAAGGACCTTCGGCGACCATTCTATCAACGCGATGGCTCTGTATTCTTCAGAAAAGAGCAATTCTGAAAACTACAACGAGACAGCAATCAAGCCGATTGAGTCTACAGCATGGTGGAATCTTGGCACAGGCACAAAGGGAGAGGCAACAGTAGGATCAAGCTTCTCTGAATCTTCAATGCAATCAGTAGCAGTTCGTGCCAACTATGCATGGAAGAGCAAATATATGATCACCGGAACAGTACGTTGGGATGGATCTTCAAAATTTGCTAAGGGCAATCGTTGGGGTTGCTTCCCATCAGTCGCTCTTGGTTGGAATATTGCAGACGAGGCATTCCTTCAGAAATGGTGGCTCAATAACTTGAAACTCCGTGCCAGCTACGGTGTGACTGGTAATAACCGTGGTATAGGTAACTATGCAACTATCGTTGGTGTGAATTCATCAAGCTTCTATCCATTCGGTGGAACATATTATGATGGCTTCTATCCTTCAGGAATTGTAGATCGCGACATCCGTTGGGAGGTTTCACATGAGATTAACGTCGGTCTTGACTTTGGATTCCTGAACAACAGGATCGTGGGTTCATTGGAATGGTATACCAAGAAGTCGAAAGACCTTCTTTACAAAGTTGACCTCCCACTCGAATCAGGTGGTGGCACAATGACTACCAATGTAGGTTCAGTTAAGAATACCGGTGTCGAATTCTCAGTGACAACAACAAATATAGATACTCCAGACTGGACATGGACAACTACACTGAATATTGCACACAACAACAATAAGGTGCTTCAGATTAATGGCGTGTCAGACCAAATCATAGGCGGTAATGCTACAAGCTGTCTTTTCGTAGGTCAACCAGTCAACAATGTATATGCATATGCATGGGATGGAATCGTATCAGACCGCAACATGACTGTTCCTGACACTCAGATAGCAAGAGAAAAGGGTCTGACTCCAGGCTCTACCATGAGAGAATGTGACTTCTACTACACTTGCTACGGTCAGGCAGAAGGTCAGCCAATTATCCGCGACGTCAATGGCGACGGCAAATGGAACGATGAGGATCGCGTTATATTCAACAGCAATCCTAAGTTTACAGGATCAATAACATCAAATCTTTCATATCGTCTTCCAAAGAAGGGTGGCTCACTTGACTTCGGCTTCTCGATCTATGCAAAGCAGGGTTACAAAGTAGCTTCTCCATTTATCGGAGGTGATGCTTTTGACTGGCATGACCGTGGTCGTGGAAAGGTGATGATGGATAATTATATTCCAGCTGGTATGCTTCTTGATGCAGACGGCGTGAACGCTGACGGCTCACTTATCAATCCGGTATATCAGACACAGACTCACTATGGTTCATGGCCACTCGTGAACGCTGGTGGTAATGATGGCCTTGGCCCGGCCGGTTCATACTTTGGTTTAAGTACAGATACCAAGTTCTGCGCACGTCAAGTAGTGGATGCTTCATTCTGGAAGGTACAGCATGTATCCTTAGGCTACGAGTTCTCAAAGCAGATCATCGAGAAGATCGGCTGCAGCAAGCTGAGACTTTACGTGAATATCTCTAATCCGTTTGTCTGGTCGAAGTATAAGGGCTTTGATCCTGAATGGGCAGATGCAAGCGGAGGCAATGATGGCCCGAGCACAATTACTTATGAGTTTGGTGCAAACATAACATTCTAAAAAAGGAGTCAAAAATGAAAAAAATAGTATATTCTATCTTCGGGCTCGGTGCAGCACTCCTTATGACAGGGTGTTCCGATTTCATGGACGCGAGAAATCTTTCAAGTCCAGAAGATTCGGAGACATATTTCGCAGCTCATCCCGATCAGATTCGTCCGGTGGCTTATGATGCCATCAGATATATAGCAACGCAGATCGAACTTCTCGATCAGGCAGCCGACCTCTATATTAACCCACGTGCAGCTGATGACGGAACTTTCTCAATGTTCCAGACAACGCCAGATAATGGGACAGTGGCCGGTTACTACAAGAGTGTGATGGGTGGCATCAATAAAGCTAATGCCATGATCAACTTTTGTGGAGACAACAAGAATCTTGAAGCTGAAGGCAGATTCCTTCGAGTGTTCGGTTACTACTACATGACGCAGCAGTTTGGCGCTGTTCCATATGTAGATTTCTATATCCAGAGTGCAAAGCGTGATTTCCCACGGACTCCTCTTGAGGAGCTTTATCCGACGCTCCTTGCGGAATGTGAGGATCTCTACAACAATTCCAGCCTTCCTGATCAAGATCACAATGGCGGCGCAAGCAAACAGGCTGTGGCCGCAATAGCAGCAAAGATTGCTCTTGCAGCTGCGTGGGATCTTGACACAGAGCTCGTAGATGCAGCTAAAGGAACGTATACAGTAAAGAGTACTCAGCGTTTCAAAGAAGCAGCTACTTGGGCTGAGAAGGCGATCAAAGGAATACAGTTGACAATGAGCTTTGCTGATAAATGGGCATGGAACAATGAAGGAAACGCTGAGGAGATTTTCTCTGCTCAGTATGACCGCAATGGTTATCCCGGTGATAAGTCGAATGGTGGCCATTCATTGATGAACAACTATATAGCTTATTTCGGTAACTGCATACAGTCTGGTCTTAAGGGAACAGGTTCTGGCGGAACTAACGTTATGTCAGCAAAGTCGGCAAGTCTCTTTGAAAAGGGAGATACACGCTTTGAAGGCACTTTCATGACCACAATGTATAATGCTCCGAAGAGTGACGGAACAAATGCAGATTGGGAAAAGGGCTATATGGCATGGTATAACAGTTCTCCGGAGGTTCAGAAGACTCTTCCTATAGCTTTGAAATTCTATTCTCCGGCTACCACCGTTGCAGAGGCAGAGGCTGATATCAAGCAAATGATTGCAGATGGCAGAATCCTTCAGAAGTTTGCAGTGAATACATATGGAGTCAACGAACCATTTGCAGCTATCATCACAGGCACGACAGTGACCAAGTGGGAATTCAATACAAATGGCACAATGCCTTCTAAGAAGACTGTAGAATACACGGATTTCATTCGTGAATCAGCTAACAATGGCACAACAGTGACAAAGTATGATGATCCGACATGTGGAGCAGTCAATGGTGGTCAGGACTACCGTGATATTCCATTGCTGCATGTCAGCGAGATGTATCTTGTGGCAGCTGAGGCTTATCTTCTTGCAGGCGACGAAGCAAATTCTCTCAAGTATATCAACGCAGTGCGCAAACGTGCCGGTGCAAAAGAACTTGCATCGTTCGGAGCTTACGAGGCACCTTATACAACAAGCATGAGCTTCACATTTGTTCCTCTTGACCTTGTACTTGATGAGCGTGCACGTGAATGTTACGCTGAGAGAACCCGTTATTTTGATCTCCGCCGTACAAAACAGCTTGTAAGATATAATCTTGAGTTCAGCCGCTTCATGAATGAGGTAAGCAAGATGTGTAATGCAGAGGGTCAGATCAAATGGTATAGGCCTATTCCACAGTCAGAAATAGACAATAATACTGCGCTTACTTCAGCAGATCAGAATCCTGGCTACTAAAATTCTAAAAATCAAAGAAAAATGAAAGCAATATATAAATCAATATTCTTTTGCATTGCCTTGATGCTCGGGCTAACTGCATGCGATGACAAGCATGAGAAAATGCCCCCAACAGGTGGCCTTGATAATGCTGAAAAGCTTGTAGCAGGAACATATGTCGGAGAATGGTCAAGAACTAATCTTTCGACAAATGCAGTAGAGTCCGGATCAGGATCAATCGTATTTTCAGTTGATGAAGAGAAAAGTAATAATGTTTCAGTTATTACACTACAATCAGATCTTGATCTTGGTGTGAATGCTGATACATCAGTCTGCAATATCACCAGATTAAGCTCAGGTGACTTCACATACTGGAATTATATGTCAACCAATCCTTTCGGTATGACTTTCTATGGAAAGGTAAGTGCAGAAGGAGTTGCTTCTATGACTTATAATAAGATTGTCAGAAGCGGACGTAAGGAAGTGGAATTCATTTATAGTTTCTCTGGAAGAAAGCAGTAAAACAAAACAGCAGTGGCGTGGTGGTTACGCTACGCCACTGCCAATAGCAAAATAGATCTATTAACAATTTAATCAATCAAACAATGAAGAAATCATTACTTCTCGTATCATTTGCAGCGTTTGCTACAATGGCAAGTGCTCAGACAGTAATCGGTCTGGTAACTCCAGAAGATGCAGCTGCTGCCGGTCTTGCAAAAGATAAGGCTACAGTAGCCGGAGGCACAGTACTCGTAGACAATGAGGCTGGTACTTTTGCTCTTGCTTATGACGATAGCTGGGGCACATCAAGTGCTGGTAAAACCTACAAGAACGTAAAAGTTGGTGACAGCGAAGAAATCGCACTCAATACTTACAGTGGTGCTGTCGGTAGTGCTAATCCTACTTTCGTTAGCTATCAGGCAGGTGTGATGTCTGCGGGTGCCGTATTCCAGATTGACGCAAAGAAAGATGGTTACATGACTGTATTTACCAACATCAATCCAAACAAGCAGTATCTCGTATTCGAAGGTAAGTCGGGTGCTCTTGCATACACACTTGGTGTAGCAGGAACTGACTACAAGATTCACTATGCAACCCCTGCAATCACAGAGGGTGATGAAGCTGGTCTCATTGACTTTAGTGCTCCTGATGCCTCAAAATACTTTATCGCAGCTCAAGTACAGTCCAAAAATGAAGCTGGAGAACTTCTTTGGAAAGATAAAGATGGAAATGTAGTAGCAGGTGAGCGTCCTGTTTGGACAGACGCAGATGGAAAAGAACAGAAGGGCGCAGCTGTTATGGAAGATATTGAACCACGTCAGGATAAACCGGAGTTCCCCTGGAAAATAGCTGGAATGGAAAAGGCTCCTGGTGAGGGTACAGGTTTCCTCACATTCAGTGTATTTGAAGGAAGTACATATTATTTCTCAGCTCTTGGCTCAAAATGTGTAGGCGCAGGTTTCGTATATACAGAGGAGAATCCAACTATCGTGTATAGCGCTTATGACGAATATCCTGAAGTTGTGTTTGAGGCTATCGCACTCGGAGACACTGGTGTAGAATCAGTTGGTGTTGAAAACAATAACGAAAATGCTCCTATCTACAACATGATGGGTGTTCGCGTTAACTCTGACGCTAAGGGTATCCTTATCCAGAACGGCAAGAAGTTTATCCGCAAGTAATATACAACTATCAACGATCAATGATCAACGATAAACGATCATTGATCATTGCATAATTGCATTTGAATAGACAATTAGAAGGCGACTTCCTCGGAAGCCGCCTTTGTTGTTTCTGTAAGAAAAAATTTCTGATGTTGTGATTTTTAATTAACTTTGCATCGTGAAATTAAAAAATTAAGGACTAAAGCGTAAATTTTGATGAGGATAAGGATATTATTAATCTTAGTAGGTGCTACATTCTGGCTTGCAGGATTGGCTGCTGAGAAACCGTGGAGTCATGGCGATCTTTGGGTGTCGGAGAATGGATTGTATCTTCAGCATGAGGATGGGACACCTTTTTTCTGGCTCGGCGACACCGGATGGCTGCTTCCGCAGCGTCTTGACCGTGATGAGGCGCAGCATTATCTTGAGCAGACGGCACGTGAAGGCTACAATGTAGTGCAAATTCAGGTTATAAATGGGGTGCCATCGTTCAACCGTTATGGCAAGATGTCTCATCCAGATGGCTGGAACTTAAGCGCTGCTTCAAAACCTGGGGAATATGGGTATTGGGAACACTTGGACTATATAGTTGACACTGCTGAGCGCAATGGCATATATATCGGTATGGTATGCATATGGGGCGGCTTGGTGAAAGGAGGCCAGATGGAGAAGGAGCAGGCGAAGGCATATGGTGAGTTTTTAGCTAAACGTTATGGTAATCGTAAGAATATCATATGGATAATCGGAGGAGACATTCAAGGAGATGTCAAGACCGATATCTGGGACACACTTGCGGAAAGCATCAAGGCCAATGACAGCAAGCATATCATGACTTTCCATCCCAGAGGACGCACAACGTCTGCCCGTTGGTTTAACGACCGCGACTGGCTTGACTTCAATATGTTCCAAAGCGGGCATCGTCGATATGGCCAGAGGATGGGGAATAAGGATTATCCCATTCCTGACGGCACTGAGGAAGACTGCTGGATGTATGTAGACTCAGTGAGAAAGCACACACCCATAAAACCGGTGCTTGATGGAGAACCGAGTTACGAAAACATACCGCAGGGGTTACACGATGCAAATGAACCTCTTTGGACAGACAAGGATGTGCGTCGATATGCCTATTGGTCGGTATTTGGCGGATCATGTGGGCATACATATGGGCACAACAATATAATGCAATTTATCCGTCCAGGACTCCCAGGTGCATATTTTGCAGACGGAGTGAAGAAGCCTTGGTATGTAGCAATAGACGACCCCGGAAGACGGCAGATGAAGTATCTTAAACGGCTGATGCTTGCATTCCCATATTTCGACAGGGTTGCTGATTCAACTCTTGTGATAAACAATGGCGTAAGATATGACAGGATTCTCGCTACTCGCGGCAATGACTATGCACTTGCATATAATCACACTGGACGCGAGATGAAATTGGATCTAAGCCGGATTTCGGGAAGGGAGAAGAATATATGGGTGATGGATCCGACAGACGGCAACCTCCGATATCTTGGAAAGTCTTCCGACAAGCAATATAGCTATCTGCCTGAACCAGAAAAGGATATCGTGCTTATTGCGATTGATGCCCGAAGGAATTATCTCACTGCTGATATGAAGGAGATTCCAGAGGAAGACGCCTATGGCGTAAGAGTTAAGAGTCAAGAGTGAAGAGTTAAGTTAGGATAAAAGATTAAATATTAAATATAAAAGATGAAGATATTGATATTGGGAGCTGGGAAGATGGGCTCATTCTTTTGTGATCTACTCAGTTTTGACCATGAAGTGGCGATTTACGATACGAATCCGGAGCATTTGAAATACACATTCAATGTCCAGCGTTTTATGAAGCCGGAGGAGGCTAAGGATTTCAAGCCGGACTTGGTGATTAATGCCGCTACAGTGAAATACACTATCGCTGCATTTGAGAAGATATTGCCTTATATCCCCAAGACTACGATTCTGAGTGATATAGCAAGTGTCAAGACCGGATTGCCAGAATTTTATGCAGAGAAAGGATATAGGTTTGTGTCGACCCACCCGATGTTTGGTCCGACATTTGCCTCGCTTAGTAACCTTGCCAATGAGAATGCCATCATCATCAAGGAGGGAGATGAGGAAGGACGGGAATTTTTCCGGTCACTATATAAGAAGCTCCGTCTGCACATAGAAGACTATACATTTGCAGAGCATGATGAGACTATTGCATACTCCCTTTCGATTCCTTTCACATCCACGCTTGTCTTTGGCAGCGTAATGAAGCATCAGGATGCACCGGGTACGACTTTCAAGCGCCATATGGCAATAGCAAACGGCCTTATGAATGAGGATGATTTCCTTCTGACCGAGATTCTCTTCAATCCTCATACTTCCTCGCAGCTTGATCGCATTCAGGAGAATTTGTTTGAACTCAAATCCATCATCGACCGTCGCGATTCAGATGCTATGAAGCGCTTCCTTGACCGAGTCCGCGAGAACTTACAGTGATGATGAATTATCAATGATTAATGATCAATTAATATTACATTAATTATTGATTTTCCAGTTGATCTCGAGGGGATTGTCAGTCATTGAGAGGATGAGGGGGAGGTTGGGATTATCGAGGATGGTCATTTTAGCACCTTCCGCTGCATCTTCTACTTTGATTGCAGGACCTAATGGGGAATCGGACTCTGCGGTTTTGTGCCAAAGGACGCCATTATAGAGGAATTCCCCATTTTTCTTAAGTTCTTTCAAGGCGTCCTGCGAAATTATCCCATAAGTTTCATTGGATGGGAGAGTGATGTGGTTGCCATCTTCCGGCATTATGTAGCTTTGGGCATTACCGTCTTTGACTGCGGCTGGGGTCATCGTGTAAGTGCCGGTCCAGAGCTTCAGATTGCGGACTATGCTCCAATGGAGTGTAAGTCCTCCATCGTCAGTCGGCTCATAGACGAATTTGAAACGTCGTGTTTGGCCATGGAGTTTGTAGGTCGCGTTTAAAGTGTCGGATGATTGAGACTGATGAGCGACTTGTTGGGGAGTCTTTGAATGGACTCGATGGGGAGGCAGGGAAGCCTCACTTCCATAATTGGCGCTTTCGGTCATCACCAATTTTAAATCTCCGCCTGCGGCAAGATCGGAATGCTTTAAAAAGAAGGAGTCATATGGCTTGCCGTTCAAATAAATCTCAGAGATATAGCGATTCTCTGGAGAGAGACCTTCTGCAGATATCGTAAAGGATTTGCCATCAGGGAGATTGAAAGTGGTAGATTTCAATACGGGAGTGTGTATGAGATAGTAGTCATGTCCGGCATTGGGATATATGCCAGCCATATTGAATATAAGCCATGATGACATTGCACCCGAATCATCGTTTCCAGGCAGACCGGCAGGGGAATCATTGTAGTTTTCCTCGATAATCTGAAGTATTGTGTCTCCTGACTTATCAGGGCGTCCTATCCAATGGTAGAGGCAGGGAGACAGGAACGATGGCTCATTATTGACGTTGAAGTAATCTTTGGCGAAGAATGTGTCGAGGCGATTCTCAAAAGCTTCAGGGCCTCCGCTTTTTTCTATCAATCCAGGCACATCATGCGGAATGCTTAGGGAATATTCCCATGAGGAAGCCTCATAGAAAAACATATTCCACCAGGGCGTATACCAAGGGCCTTCGAAAGTGAGGGGAGTATAGCAGAAAGTCGGATGCTGGGTCTTCGAGTGTCCAAAAGATATTGAATCAAGCCAGTTCCCTTGTGCATCGCGCGGCATTATGAACCCTGTCGCTCCATCGTGTTCGTAGTCAGGGCGCCATAGATTTTTCCAGGATTCCGACTGCTTCAGGTATCTGTCGGCTATATCTTGCTTCCCAAGGCTTTTTGCCACTTGGTGAATTGCAAAGTCGCAGAGTGAATACTCCACAGTTCGATTTCCAGCGCGTGCAATTCCATGAGGGATATATCCAAGTTCGAGATATTCGCGCAACCCTCCTCTTCCTTCGGCCTCCTCATTTCCGCCGGGGGGAAGAGTGGCGTCGTGAATCATGGCTTCAAGAGCTTTTTCATAGTCAATGCCTTGAATTCCTTTGACGCATGCGTCTGCGATCACTACATCGGCGTTTGAACCGCCTTGTGTGCGGCCATTGGCATTTCCGCTACGGGCATCGGGCATGTAGCCATCGCGTTTCCCAATATTGACAAGTGAATTTACTATGTCGGCGAGTCTTTGCGGAGAGATTATAGCAAGCAGGGGCATGGAGGTGCGGTAAGTATCCCAAAGAGCATAGAAATCATCGTAATATGGCACGGGATCCGTCCACAGAGGGTTTTCACCGGTGCGGTCGGAGGGCATGAGCATGGTGTGATAGAGGGCAGTGTAGAGCATCCGTTTATAGTTGTCAGGAGTGTCAGGATGCACTTCTATCTTTTTCATCTCAGTTTCCCACTTACTAAGTGATTCAGCCCTTATTTCCTCAAAGGTTTTTCCTTCGGATTCCGCTTCATAATTATATTTGGCCTTCAGAGGGCTTATGAATGATATGCCAATGCGGAAATTGACCGTATCCGTATTTTCCGGGAAAGTCAGAAGGGCCCCGGTCTTTTCTCCTGAGTCAAATTGCGCCTTAGCTTGGCTTATAGAATCACCTTTCCACGTAGCTGCATGTGAGAATGGAATGTCAGACTTGGCATAGAAATAGACAGTATAAGCTCTGCCATTGTTCCAGCCGCCGCGGATGCGGCTATAACCTGACAATTCCGTGTCGGAGAGAAGTTGGATTTCAGAACCCACGAATTGCTGAGCTTCGCGGGCATCCGGGACCGGCGACTCTCCAAGGAAGAATCCGGCATCTACCTTTAAGCATTTTTCTCCCTTTTCAGGATATATGAACCGATACGCTGAAGTGCGGTCGGAGGCGGTTATTTCTGTCTTTATTCCTGAGTCGGCGTAGGTCGTGGAGTAATAAGCCGGCAGAATAGTTTCGGATTCTCTTAATGCAAAGATATCGGTATGATTAGAGTTGTCGGAAAATGGTTGTATAAGGATATTGCCGTATTTGGGACCACCACCAGTCCCACTTACATGGACTTGTGCGAATCCGTCGACACGTTCCGGCATCGGGAGCCAACCGCTGTTTGGAGAAGGGGTGCAGTCGGGAGATGGGCGAACCATTCCAAAAGGGGTGCATGGACCGATATAAACTCGTCCGAGCCCCTCGGAACCAATTCGGGGATTGATATAGTCGGTAAGATTTATGGCACTAAGACTAAGTGCCAAAAGGGATAATGTGGCCAGTATTAGGTGTCTGATTGTATTCATGCCTACAAAATTAATGAAAAAATTAAGAGAAAGGTGTTTTTTAGAAAAAAAATATTAATTTTGCATTATGATGATCGGAATATGCGGGGGAATTGGAAGTGGGAAATCGGTTGTCAGCCGGATTTTGCGGCTTCGGGGGGAGGCCGTGTATGACTGTGATCTGGAGGCAAAGCGGATCATGGATAGCTCTGCGGAAGTGCTTTCAGCTCTCTATGAGCGATATGGGGATGCTGTATGCCCGGCAGGTGGACCTATATGCCGACGGGAACTTGCACGACGAGTCTTCGGAAGCAATGAAGAGCGACTATGGCTTAATTCTCTTGTGCATCGCCTTGTGCGTGAGGACGTTGCAGCCTGGCACGATTTAAATCGGGAGGTTGGTCTGGGTCGATGCTATGTAGAATCTGCGATACTTGCAAGTTCCGGTCTTGCAGAGATGTGCGATGAGATATGGGTAGTGACTGCTTCTGAAGAGATACGTCTGGCGCGTATCAAGGTGCGAGACTCCCTCGATGAAGAATCAATACGGAAGCGAATCCTCAGTCAGCAGAAAGAAGAGAAACTTATTGCGGATTCTGGAATTCCTGTCAGAATAATTGACAACTCCGGGTTTATTCCTGTTCTTCCACAGATTTAGTAAGCTAAATACTGAAACCTAATACACCATGAAAAAGATATTCAAAATACAGGCATTAATCTTCATCATATTGTCGGCTTTGGCCTCTTGTGGACATGATGAGCCAGACTGCCCATATGTTCCAGCCAAGCTGCCTTCCGATACTTGTGCATATAAAGATAATCCTCTTTGGATACGTCATCATGATTCATGCTATAAAATACTTGCAATTGGCAACAGTTTTACAGTAAATGCGGCTACATATATGCCATGGCTTCTCAATTCATTGAATGGAGATTCGATTTGCATTGCAACTCTTACACGCAGTGGATGCTCTCTTCAAATGCATTGGGAAAGCCACGTGGCGAATTCTCCTGATTATGAATTACATTACTCTGACAATGGCGAATGGGTTCTCTCAGATATCAATAGTATAGATGAGACACTCCTGCTTTTTGATTGGGATGTCATAGTAATTCAGCAGGCATCAGGATACTCAGGACTGTATTACACATATCAACCATATCTTGATAATCTCGTGAAACTATTTCATGAAACCAACCCTTCCGCATTGTTGGCCTGGCATTACACTTGGGCTTATACACCATGGACGAAACATACTGAATTTAAGAATTATGATTGTGATTCTGAAAAAATGTATGATGCAATCATAGATGCCGGAGATAAAGCTTCTGCTGATTTCGATATCAAAATTCCATCAGCAACGCTGATCAAGCGAATGAGAGAAGAGTACACGGAAGTGGAAAATGGATTTTCGGATGATGGATACCATATTGTGGATGATCTCGCTCTCTATGCCTTGTCTTCACTTTGGTATGAGACCATGGTGTATCCTTTTTTTGGGACATCAAGTCTTGACATAGCAGAATACCCCTCAAAAGTGGATGCTGACTCTATACAAAGGGCAATCTCAATCATTCGCGATCTGACTTGTGGGGAGAAAGATCCGGATGACGAGAATTCCGTAGAAATAATCATTGCCGATTAAAGCCCCGACTATCTCAGTATTTTGATGGAGCCTACTCTTGAATTTCCCTTAAAGGCAATAACAATGTAGGGACCTTTAATGAAATCGCGGAGTTCAATCAAGTTATTATCAGACGAAAGTAGTTCTCTTCCAGTAAGGTCGAATGCCTTTAACCTGATTTCAGATAAATCTTGGCAGTCAAAATACAAGAATGAACCATACTTGAAGAAATACCCATCATTATCCGAGTCAATTCTGTAATGATTTCTGTTCATGTCATATTCAATTTCTTCAGTTATAAGGGTATTGTAATAATACTCTTCATCAGTAGCTGACACTACATAATGAGGATATATATCTTTAGTCCCAACTATCCCATTTATATCCATGCCAAATACGTATCCATGATTAAAATATCCTGATGCACGCTTATTCCCCATTATCTTGAATCCTTCTGAACTTGTTACGTTGACAAGACCTTTCGCTTTGGCATATTTTAGAATGTCCCATATCATGCGTATGCGCGTGCCAGGGCACGGATACCATTCGGTCCAATCTGATATTCCGAGGCTTGAAGGTGGAGAAAGCGGATCATTGGCCGAATCGATTCCCTTCATTGGTATGACCCATTCATCGGGATAAGTGCCACCTTCCGACACGAGAGCCCCTGGAAGTGAGTTTTTCCAACAATCTCGATATGCATGAAGATTGAACATAATCCAGCCTCCACATGCAGCTGTCTCATCTATCTGAGCACAAAAGGCCTTGTAGTGTTTGCTATTGTAGAGATTGCTGTTATTGTTCCCATTATATCCTTTTAATGACTGACCCTCAAGTCCGGCACGGACCGCGGAGGAAAGCATGGGGACGGTATTGATGTTTTTCGTACTTAAATCAGAAAATCCCTGTGAAAAATATTTCATTATTCCGGGAATCAAAGCGTGTGATGATGTGGAATTATGAGTTACGAATCCTTTAGGTTCTATCCCGAATTGGATAGCCCTTCTTTTCCATTCACCCCAGTGCCAATCGACATCGAAATCAGGATTATACATCACTTCTTCCTTTGTCTTATAATCACCTATGTAAGGCTTGACAAACATGGATGGCGTCTCAACCCATGCTGTATTGTCGGCGTTTGGCCAATACTGTTTTTTTGTCTGCATATCGTAGACAGAAACCGTAGAAGCATCCTCGCCGTTGTTCGGTCCTATTGAAAGTATCTCCTTTGCTACGGCTGAGTTTAAGCTGTCCACAAGCCAGTTGTTTAAAATTTCTCCAAGACAAATCATGGAATGAGAAAGGATATCCCATCCTTTTTCATTCTGGAGTCTCACGATAGTCTTCAGATTGTCGTTTGGCTCGGGTGGATTATGGCTCAGACCGGTTCTTCTTCCTTCCACAGCGAGGTTTCCTCTAATGCCTAAACTTTCGAGCAGAGGATAAAGAATGCTGAAATATCCATAGGACCCATACTGTGATGAACTTTTTATTAGTCCATCAAGGCTATCGTCGTCGATAACTGAAAACATGCCTGTGCCATTCCACGAGCCACCTCTTTTATGCCATGCTCCGGCAACAGAAAGGTCGCTGAGAATATCCTGGTCGATATCAATTTCGTCAACTTCGATGTAATCCAAAGGTTCAATTTCAAAAAATCCTGCAGGGATAATAATGGAACAATCATTTTCATCGGATGAGAATGCCGGGATAAATCTGCAGCTCCTACCCCCGTCATCCATGATTGGAGTCAGCTTTATAATTGTATCAGATTTGACGAATGCTGACAGGTCGTGCTGGTCGATGTAGTCAGCATTAAGCTTCATTTTCCCTCGGAAATCATTGGCAAGCTTAACCAATAGGCTGTATTCTTTTCCATTATTAGAGAAGGAGGGAATAATCTTGAGTTCAATGGTATTATCTGTAGTCAGAGGGATGCATTTGGCTTGAATACCTTCGTCAGCATAAGAGGCAAATCCGTATAATAAAAATATACAGATGCGTAATAGCCAGTTTTGTAAGGAATCCTTATGCATGTCAGGTAGTAGATTAAGTTTCTCAAGCTTTTGTCTGGACTTATCCTAATTTATAAACAATAATAAAAGGATAAATGTTATAATATTAACATTCACTCTTAAAAAATCTAACCGACATGTTGGAAGACATCGCAAACAAGGCAGCAAGCCTTATGAACGACAAAAACGTGAAAGAAGTCGTAGAAAAAGTACAGGAATTTGCCAAGACAGAGCAAGGCAAGGAAGTGATCGAAACCATTAAGGAGAAGGCAACGGAATTTCTCCATAAGAAATGATCAAGGCAGCCCCAATGGGGCTGTTTTTTTAGGTTTCAGGTGTAAGGTGTCAGGAAATTTCTGAGGTGGTGTAGTTTTTAGGGGTATGTCTGCGTCTTAATGACAGAAACGAAATGATAACGAAATGGAAAATAACAAGAGCATAGACTTCGAACGCCTTGTGATGGAGCATAAGAGCACCATCTATTCGGTCTGCTATATGTTTACCGAGACAAAGCTCGAGGCTGATGATCTCTTTCAGGAAGTGCTGATAAGCCTATGGCAGGGGAAGGATTCCTACCGTGGAGATTCGAGCCTTCGCTCGTGGGTCTACCGTGTGAGCATGAACACAT
This sequence comes from Bacteroidales bacterium GP3, assembly GCA_001701075.1. GTDB lineage: Bacteria > Bacteroidota > Bacteroidia > Bacteroidales > Muribaculaceae > Lepagella. The sequence goes on from DAAK01000006.1 coordinate 23,005, forward strand.
GCATCTCCTATAAGAGAAAGAAACATATCAAGACAGTTCCGCTTGAATTCACTTCAGATTCAATGGCTCCGGACTCACCTGGAAACAAGCAGGCCAAGATGCTCCATGAGCGTATATCAAAGCTTGAGCCTTTTGACCGTGCGATTGTGTTGCTTTGGCTGGAAGACATGTCGTATGATGAGATCGCTGCCATTGTGGGCATATCCGCAAAAGCTGTTGGCGTACGACTCGTGAGAATCAAAGAAAAATTGAAATCTCTGTGATTCAATTTTCGCATACGAAAATTGAGGGTTATGGGGTTATAGGTTTTAGGGTTATGATAATAATATAATATTTATGAATATGGACGAACTCAATATACTTAAAGAAGAAATGGCTGCGATGAAGAGAAATCTTGATAAGCAGCAGATCGTGAATGAAAAATTGATGCGCACCGTGATGCGTCAGCGCACATCTTGGCTCAATACATTTGTGAAAATTGAAATCATAGCACTACCTTTCATTTATCTGATTTTCGCAGGGATATGTGCTTTCTATAAGATTTCTCAATGGTATGCCATCACGTTTCTTATTCTTGCTGCCATTGACTCATTTATGGACTTACGCACATTCAGAATCTCTCCTAAAATATTCAGTACATGCAGTATGATGGAAGTGAGGAAGCTTCTTATTAAACAGAAGAAGGAAAGGTTTATTCAGACATGTATATCCGCGCCGGCAGCAATAATCTGGTTTGTGCTTTTTGCAATAGGTGTAATGGGTGATCCTCAGAGTCCCGAAGGTTATGGAGGATTAGTTGGAGGCTTAATAGGTGCTATAATAGGAGCTATAGTTGTAGTGATTCTTTATCGCAAGGCCCAGAAGACTAATGATTCTATCATTGATGAGATAGAGGAGGAGTAGAGGCCAGATACCAGATGCCAGATGCCAGAGGCCAGATACCAGGGACCTCTGGCATTTTTTTATGATTGTTTGCAAATGTTAATAAAAGTTAAATAAGGGGATGTGATAATATTTTAATAAAAAATTAGAACTATCTTTGTTAAAATTTGTATTAAGTGTGAGTCAACATGAGGTATCGCCTCGTAAAAACTCCTAAGTTAACCTGAATTTGAGATCAATTAAATAAATGTAGAACTTAAAAAAATCCTGCATGAAAAACGTTTGTTTTACACTCAGCCGGAAAGCGCTAATGGCAGTAGCTATGCTGTTGACATTCACGCTTCCTGCTTTGGCCCAGAAAATCACCGTAAACGGTTACGTGGATGATGCGACGGGCGAACCTCTAATTGGTGCCAC
>DAAK01000101.1 GCA_001701075.1 Bacteroidales bacterium GP3
TGGAAAGCGTTCTTGTTACGATAAAGACCAAACCAGTCTTCACCTTCCCAGCCATTGGCAATCTTATCAAGGATATTTTGCGGAACAAGGGCTGCCCAATTGGTAGACGTACCATAAGTATTGAAGTTGGTCTCGTTGACAACATCCATATACTGCTGGGCATTGAGAGAACCTGGCTGGCGGTAAGGATTTGACCAACCAACAAAGCCATCATAAGTGATAGAAACCTTACCTTCTTTACCCTGCTTGGTGGTGACGAGGATTACACCGTTTGCTGCACGCGCACCGTAGATAGCAGCGGAAGCGGCGTCCTTAAGCACGTCGATGCTCTCGATATCATTCGGATTAAGACCATTGAGGCCATCGTTGGCAGTACCTGATACGATACCATCAATTACGAGGAGCGGAGAAGACTCGCCGATAGTACCCATACCACGGATATTTACCTTAAAGCCTTTACCCGGCTGGGTAGAAGACTGTGTGATCTGAACGCCGGGAGCTGTAGACTGCATTGCTGTCAAAGCATTGGAAGTGTTCATTGAAGCAATTTGATCACCGCTTACCTGCAAGGTGGCACCAGTGACGAGTTTCTTTTTCTGTGTGCCGTAGCCCACTACCACAAGCTCGTCAAGGTTGTTTTGGTTTTCCTGAAGCTGAATGTCGAGCATCAAGCTTTTTCCCACTTTTACTTCTGTAGGAAGGTAGCCGACATAGCTCACTACGAGGATGTCACCGGGTTGGGCGTTGATAGTATAGTTACCATCGAGATCGGTAGCCGTACCAACCTGAGTCCCCTTGATCATAACGGTAGCACCAATTAGTGGCTCCCCATTCGGATCTGTGACTGTTCCTCGAATCTTACCATCAGCCGGCGCTTGTGCCTGCGGTGCAGGAGCAGCGTAGGTCTGAGGCACACTACATGCAAGCGCAGATAAGACTGCGCCTGTCAAGAGTACTGCATGTTTCTTTTTTAGGTTCATAGATGTCTATTATGGTTATACATTAATGAATTCCGAAATGGTATTTAGGTTAAATTCTTGAACCAAAGCAAATGAAGAGCAAAAATCCAATAAAAAAGCAGTCAAGGCTTGCACGAGTTTTCCCCTTTACTTAAAATATTAAATTGTTTGTTAACAAATGCAAACGCAAAATTAGTGGTTATAATAAAGAGATACTAATACCATTTTACCTTTTGATGATACTATTTTGACATAAGTTTGAAACATATTATACCATAAGATTTAACACAGCCACGAGTTTGATGACGGAAATGTATACTTTTGAGAAACATTTATAATTACCTTGCATCCTTGACAAAACTGGCTTGCCGATTCCTCTCGGCTGCCTGGAGAATATAAATATCGGCTGCCATTTGGATTTGAGGCAATAAAATATTATTTTTGCATCCAAATAATTAACGCCATGCAAAAACTATCAAAATAATATAAGAGATGAGAAAAAGTATTTTGGCAATGATCGGAACGATGGCTGTGATGACAGCCAGTGGTATGAATCCATATTTGCCGCTTTGGGAGCATATTCCAGACGGCGAACCATATGTATTGGATGATCCGGACAATCCCGGGAAACAGCGCGTATATATATATGGTAGTCACGATATGCTTCGCCACATGTATTGCGGCACTGATCTTGTAGTGTGGTCGGCAGATCCCGATTCACTCAACAACTGGCGATATGATGGCATCATATTCAAGAGCGATAAGGATGGGAACGGAAATGCTCAGCCGGTCGATGTGCTGTTCGCTCCAGATATCGCAGTAAAGACACTTCCTGACGGCACTAAAGAATATTACCTCTACCCTAACAATCAGCGTGGAGGCCGAAATGGACAGGTTGCCAAGTCAAACCGACCGGATGGACCATTTGAAGTGATCAACTGGGATAGCAACAACCCCGATGTATGCGACGGCGTCCTTGCTTTCGACCCGGCTGTGTTTGTAGATGATGACGGACGCGTATATGGCTATTGGGGATTTGGCACAAGCCATGGCGCCGAACTTGACCCCAACACTATGGCCACAGTAAAACCTGGAACTCCAATTAAGGAGAGAATGATTGGTGGATTTGAGGATGGAGACGACAACGTTTTCCGTTTCTTCGAAGCCTCTTCCATACGTAAGATTGAAGACAAGTATGTGCTCATCTATTCACGCATGTCAAAAGATGGCGAATGGGGACTTCCTCCGACAAATTTCACACTTGCATACGCATATAGCGACAATCCGCTTGGCCCATGGACCTATGGAGGCACAATCATTGATGGACGTGGACGCGACACAGATGCAGAAGGAAAGACTATCTATACTGCAACTCCCAATGGAAACACTCATGGATCTATCCAGAAGATCGGCGATCAATGGTGGGTGTTCTATCACCGACAGACCGGAACAGACGAATACTCCCGTCAAGCAATGGTGGCACCCATTGAGGTAAGCGTAGAAAAAGGCAAGGGTGGAAAAGTGACAATCTCTGAAGGAGAATACACTTCAGAGGGATTTGAAATAGATGGTCTTGACCCGCTCAAACTTTATCCTGCAGCCATAGCATCACACTTTACCGGAAAAGATGGCGCATATCAGACTTATCCACGCCTGCACTACAGTGGCTCACATTTCCTGCCAGTGTACTATGACGATCATAATCTGAGCCAACCATACCATCCCGACATCAACGTTAATCCCGTTGTCAACAACACAGACGGAAGCATCGTGGGATACAAATATTTCAACTTCGACAAGTTGAACGGTGCAGAAAAGGTAGAGCTCGCCCTCGATATGATTCCTGCTGGAGTAGACGGAACCATCACTGTCTATACAGAAGCTCCTTGGAAAGGAAATCCGACACCGGTTGGGAAGTTTGAGATAAAAGAGGCAGATCCCATCAAGCCTATGAAGATGAAAGCGGATGTAAGCGGAGTCGCAAATCTTAAAGGCAAGCATCCTGTGTATTTAGTATTCAACACTCCGAGCGGAGAGTCGCTCTGCACATTGGAGAGAATACAATTCTTAAAATTTTGAATTTTGAATTGATAAAATCGGCTGTCCATCGAAGCTTTTCGATGGACAGTTGTTTTTTATGCCGATAGGGCAGAAATGTTAACAATGGATAGCTGAAATGTTATTTAGGTTCAGTTGTAGTGTATTGATTATCAATAAATATATCTCAAAAGCTAATTTGGAGCCAAAAAAGGGTATTGTTTTTTTGAGAAAGTTTCGTTTATTTTGCATCTTGAAGTAGAATAAACTTCCCTAAATGCCCATGAAACTTAAGACACTCATACTATCCTCAGCATTCTTTACAATGCTGACCACAGCTACAGGAGAGACTTTGGCAGCCGACAAGAGCCGGAATTTCGAAGTCATTCCCGGGCAATACAACCATCAAATCACTACCATTCATCAGCACAATAATGGTCTGATATGGATAGGAACGGCCAACGGTCTTTGCACATACGATGGCTACTCAGTGATGCCTGCGCTTACGCAGCATCCCGACTCGGTAACTTTCATCAACGAGTACATCAACAAGATATGCGAGGATTCCAAGGGTCGCCTTTGGATCAAGACTCAAGGCAATTACGGCATCTATGACCCGACTACATTGACGGAATATGGCGACTTCAACAAGATACTTCAGGAAGCCGGAGTAAGCGATGGCATGATCAACGACATCGAGTCTGACAAGGATGGCTCTATATGGGTAGCCATTGCCGGGGAAGGCCTCTTCAAGATACCCGGAGGAACAGAGAAAGCACAAAAATCATCCTTTCAACCAAGTAAAGAATTCAATATCAGCAACATAACATTCAATAAGTATGGAAGTCCTATACTTGTAGATGAGAGCGGCACTTTGACCTGGATCGACCCAAGCACTCTGAATGTGATCGACCAAGTGAAACCTGACCATCCGATTAGCCCTAACCTGAAAGAAAACTATCAGCTTTCCACTGTAGACAAAAGCAACCGCTACTGGATATATTCCCCGACTATTATGGGAATCTACGACGCCAACGAAGGTAAATGGATCACAAACATGATTCCTGAAAAGGAACAGCACGTAAATATAAAATCCATTTATCAGGACAGGAAAGGCGAAGTCTGGCTTGCCAGAGACAATCATGGTCTCGAACATTTTGGGAAAGATGGACAGACATCACATTTTATCACTGCCGACAAAGAAGGAGACATCACATATAAGAATACAATTACATACTTCTTGGAAGACAACACCGGCACAGTCTGGCTTGGCACACAAAAAAAAGGTTTGCTTACCTATAATGAATGCGTGCGCAAATTCGACCTTGAAGAGTTGCCTGACGTAAACTGTATGCTTGCAGCCGACGGCACTTGGGTGTGGGTAGGCACCGACAGCTCCGGACTATGGAGATGGAATACAGCTACCGGCGAAAAGTATCCGGTAGCGGATCCAGCTGAACAAGGTGTGCCTGCAGCTATCACCAGTCTTGTCTCGACCGACGATAACACCCTCTACGTCGGAGCATTTGCCCATGGCATCAGAAGAGTCCGCAACGGAAGATACGAGAAGATAGTGACAGGAACTCCTCTTGACACGAGCTTCGCATGGTCGCTTATTTCCGATGGAAGCGGCGGACTTTGGATCGCCACTCTTGGTTCTGGCGTATTTCATTACAATCCTGCTACAGGCAACGTAAAACAATTTACAGAAGCCAACAGTGGGCTTGAGTCTTCATATGTCAATACAGGAATCCGGTCGAAAGACGGACGCATTTATTTCGGTCACTCTAACGGCATTTCTTATTATGAACCCGCGGATGGCCAAATTCATGACATGAAGGATCTTGACAAGAATCTGAATACTGCTGGATGGAAAGTGTCTCAGCTGTTCGAAGATTCAAGAGGATTGCTATGGGTAGCCACTGCTGATGGTCTTAAAGTGGTAGACCGAACCCACGGCATCAAGACTTCTGTGAAGACTTTCCAAGACAAAAACAATGCCATATTTGGCATCATAGAAGACAACGGAGGATCTTTGTGGCTCACAGAAGGAAGGACACTTACCAACATAATAATCAACTATACCGACAGGACAGGAGAACTTGAGCTTACACAAAGGCACTACGACACATCCGACGGACTCATGGATAGCGAATTCAACCAGCGCTCATTTGCCAAGACACCGTCAGGAGAGATCCTCGTCGGTGGATTATACGGAGCCAACAGATTTGTGCCGGCAGAAATCAAATATAACTCAATCAACCCGAGAGTCATATTCACATATCTTTATATCAGCAATAAACTTATCCGACCGGGAGATGGGCCTAAAGACAAGCCTATACTCACAACATCACTTCATGACGGAGGAGAGATCAACCTCCCCTATGGCACAAAGGACTTCACAATATTTTTCACCACTGACAACTATGCACTGTCGGAGAAAACCACATATCATTATAAGCTAGAAGGATACGATAATGAATGGCTTACTCTTCCGGAAGGACAGCATAGCGTCACATACACCAATATTCCATCAGGCCACTACAGACTTCTCGTCACCGGCATAAACAGCGACGGATATGAAAGTGAAATTCCTGGAATCCTTAATATTACGGTGGCTTCTTCTTTCTGGTCATCAATATGGGCTATATTAATTTATATCGCAACTCTTGCATTGATAGGATATGGAATATACTTCCTGACCAACAGGGTGACGAAAAAACGCATCCAAGAGAAAATGAAAGAAGAGGAACGAAAGAAACAAGATGAAATCAATCAGCTGAAGTTTCAGTTCTTCACAAATATAAGCCATGACCTTCGTACACCTCTGACTCTGATTGTCTCCCCACTCGACGAAATGATAAAGGAGACTGAAGAACCTCGCCAACAAAAACGCCTCAAGCTTCTTAAAGACAATGCCATGCGTCTCCTGACGCTGGTCAACCAGCTGCTCGACTTCCGCAAAAATGAAGTTGCCGGCCTGCAGTTCACCCCAGAGGAAGCTGATATTGTAAGCTTCAGCAAAGGGGTATGCGATTCGTTCACAGCAATGTCTGAAAGAAAGAAGGTAAACTTCTCATTCTATTCCGATCGCAGTGAGATCATGATGAGCTTCGACAAAGACAAAATTGAGAAGATTTTCATGAACCTCCTCGGAAATGCCTTCAAGTTCACCCCCTCCTACGGAAGAGTCGACGTCGCCCTTGAAATAGTAGGCGACGACACCCCAAAACTCCGCATAAAGGTTGCAGATTCAGGCCCAGGCATACCAGATGAGGACAAGGAAAAGATCTTCGAGCAGTTCTACCAATCAAATGAAAAGGTTGGCTCACAAGTGCAGATGGGAAGCGGCATAGGCCTGAGCATGGTAAAAGAATACGTAAGGCTGCACGACGGAACAATTAGAGTGACCGACAATGTGGAATATGGCAGCGTCTTCATCATCGAGATTCCAATATTGCATATCACATCTCCCGACAACGATGATAAAGAGGCTGATGACAATGGCAAGGAGCATTCTGAAGAAGATGCAGAAAAATCCGGCATCGTCGAAGAAGGAAAACAAGAAGGTGATGTCAAGGACGAAAATGAAAGCAAGACCCTGCCTACGGCATTGGTCGTTGACGACAACCCAGACTTGACGGAGATGCTTCAATTCGAACTTGAAAATGACTTCAAGGTTATCACAGCATCCGACGGTAAAGATGCGCTGCAAAAAATCGAGAAGGAAAAGCCGGCTATTATAGTCACAGATCTGATGATGCCGGTAATGGACGGCATTGAACTGTGCCGACGTCTCAAGTCAAATCCAGAGACTGTGGGAATACCAATCATCATTCTTACTGCAAAACATGATTTAGGAATAAAGATAGAGGGTCTCACACTGGGTGCCGACGACTATATGACTAAGCCATTCAACCTGGATGTGCTTCGACTAAGGATGAACCATCTTATTCAGTTGACGGCTAAAGGAGCTAAAAGAGCTCTCTTGGAACCCGAACCGGAATTGATAAAGGTGACTCCGCTTGATGAAAAGCTTATCGAGAAGGCAATGAAATACGTTTCAGACAATCTCGACAGCCCGAAACTCTCAGTAGAGGAGCTCAGCGACTATATTGGGATGAGCCGGGTGCAACTCTACAAAAAGATAAAACAAATCACCGGAAAGACTCCAATCGAGTTCATCCGTGTCATAAGGCTTAAACGTGCTGCACAGCTCCTTCGCGAAAGCCAGCTGAATGTCTCGGAGATTGCCTATCGCACAGGCTTCAATAGCCCGAAAGTATTTAGCAAATACTTCAAGGAGGAATTCGGCATATTGCCTTCTACATATCAGGACAAAGAAGGATCGGAGACCAACATCCCCTTAGATTAGCCCAAATCAGGATAGATCAAGATAACTAATAATAAAGACAAAATAATTAATCTATGAGATTATCTTACATCCCGGGAATACTGCTTGCAGCAGCCATACTCGGTTCATGCGGATCCCAGCACTACAAGAAAGAAGCAGGAGGGATCATTGTAAATGTCGGCAACCAAAATGAGACCGACGTCCACAAGGTGCGTCTACAGGTTTACGGAGACAAAATCATTCGCGTCACTGCAACTCCCGACAAGAAGTTTGCAAAAGACGAAAGCCTCGCTGTGCTTGAACGTCCCACTGACGTGAAATATGATATTGAAGAGACAGACTCTACTGTTTCTGTTGTCACTTCTGCAGTCAAAGCTACTGTTTCGCTCAGCTCCGGAGATGTGAAATTCTACGATAAAGACGGCAAACTTATCCTTGCCGAAGCTGATGGAGGAAGGGAGTTCTCTCCTATCGAGGTGGAAGGAACAAAAGGATACACTGTCCGCCAGACTTTCGAATCCCTTTCCGACGATGAAGGCATATATGGCCTCGGTCAGCATCAGAGCGACGAATTCAACTATAAGGGAAAGAACGAAGAACTATACCAATATAATACCAAAGTATCTGTGCCTTTCGTTGTTTCAACCGACAACTACGGCATTCTCTGGGACAGCTACTCACTGTGCCGCTGGGGCAATCCCGACGGATATCAGCAACTCGGAGGTGTTTTCAAGCTCTTCGACAAAGAGGGCAAAGAAGGCGCATTGACTGGAACTTATGTTCCCGCCGACCCTAATGGCGAGACTTTAGTGCAGCGCGAAGACTCAATCTATTTTGAGCACCTTATAAGAGGAGACCTCGCTCATGTAGTCAATCTTCCACGCGACTTCAACTTTAATGGCAGCCACGTGACTTATGAAGGTGAAATCGAGGCTTCCGAGACAGGCGAATACAAATTCATCCTCTACTACTCCGGCTATCAGAAAGTCTTCATCGACAATAAGGAAGTGGTAGAAGAACGTTGGCGTACAGCCTGGAACCCCAACAGCTTTAAATTCTCCGTCAATCTTGAAGCCGGCAAACGTGTGCCTATCAAGATTGAATGGGAACCCAACGGTGGAGTGGCATATTGCAGCCTCCGCGCATATAATCCGCGCGACCCGAAGGAGCAGATGCAGATGAGCTGGTGGGGTGAAATGCAGGATGGCATTGACTATTACTTCGTCTATGGCGACAATATGGATGAAGTCATCTCAGGCTATCGTACCCTGACCGGGAAAGCCCCCATCATGCCTAAATGGGCTATGGGCTACTGGCAAAGTCGCGAGAAATACAATACTCAGGAAGAAGTGCTCTCAACTTTGGCTGAATTCCGCCGTCGTGGCATTCCTATCGACAATATCGTGATTGACTGGCTCCACTGGAAAGAGGACTCATGGGGTAGCCACGAATTCGACCGCAATCGCTTCCCTGACCCCAAGGGAATGGTAGACACTATCCACGACATGAATGCCCGCGTGATGATCTCCGTATGGCCTAAATTCTATGTCACCACCGATCATTACAAGGAATTCGACGAAAAGGGATGGATGTATAAGCTTCCTGTCCAGGATAGCATCCGCGACTGGGTAGGCCCCGGATATCTCGGTTCATTCTATGATGCTTACGATCCCGAAGCGCGCAAGCTCTTCTGGAGCCAGATCAACGACCACTACATGCCTCTCGGCATTGATGCATGGTGGATGGACGCTTCTGAACCCAACATCCGCGACTGCACTGACCTGCAATATCGCAAAGACCTCATCACACCTACGGCTCTCGGACCTTCTACAAAATATTTCAACGCTTATGCTCTTGTAAACGCTGATGCCATCTACAACGGCCAGCGCGGAGTAGACCCCGACAAACGAGTATTCCTCCTCACACGATCAGGTTTTGCTGGTCTACAAAGGTATTCGACTGCCACATGGAGCGGCGATATCGCAACACGCTGGGAAGATATGAAAGCCCAGATTTCTGCTGGATTGAACTTCGCCATGAGCGGAATTCCTTGGTGGACAATGGA
>DAAK01000070.1 GCA_001701075.1 Bacteroidales bacterium GP3
TAGAGGAAATATTTGTATTTGCCGTCGATGAGCTTCTCTTCGATTGCCGGTGCCCAGAGGTTGCCCTCAGCCCATGGGATTGACTCGGTCGAAGCGTCGAGTGCAACGCCCTCATAGTTCCAGTCGCGCAGATTATCGGAGCTGTAGCAGGTGTAGTAGGTGCCTCCCCACCCCGGGAAACCATCGGTAGTGGAATAGATGTAGTATTTGCCGGTGTTCTCGCTCAGAAGCACATCAGGGTCGGCATGGAATTCCGGCAATACCGGATTGGATATCTTGACGTCGGCACTTGGGAATGCCTTCTCAAGCCTCTGGTATTCATCTTCGGTGATCTGAATCACTGTGCCGTGGCGCGGATGGAAATCCATGCTCACTTCAGAGTCGATGTTGCGGAAATTGTCCAGGTCGGTCGATTCCGTGAATTGGTAGGCACCGTTCTTGTAGACGTCATACATGAGGATGTATTTGTCGGAATCGATCATCTTGAAAGTCCCGGCTCCTTCCACGGCATATGGAGTCTGCTGCTTGTAGTCGTCCTGCTCTATCCATTTCCCGGAAGTCAGTTTCTTAGTGACGGCCTTCCTGATGCCATCGCCGTTGCCTTCAGTCTTGTAGAAGAGATGGTATTCGCCATCTTTGTAGACTATGTCGCCGTCGATGCAGCTTTTCTTGCTTTTCGGGATGAAAAGGGGCTTCGGCTTACCGATGAAGTCGGTGAAGTCGTCGTTGGCATACACATAGTAGATGATGTCGGGTCCGTTACCGTGCTGCATGGAGAAATATACCATGTATTTCCCTGCATCCTTGTCGTAGATGGTCTGCGGAGCCCATACTCTCTTCAGGTCGTCGTTGCCTTTATATCGCTTCTGGATGTTGATGACCGATGGGGTCCAATTCACGAGGTCGTTAGATTTCAGGAGAGTGAGGCCGCGGTTGGAGTCCCAACCCTTGTAGCAGGTCATGTCGGTGACCACCATATAGAATTCCTTGCCGTCTTCGCTGCGAAGGATATGCGGGTCGCGCACACCGCCCGTCTCGCTGATGAGCTTGGAGTCAATCACGGGGGCATTGTCGTTGAGGGCTTTGAAATTCAGTCCGTCGCGGCTGAGCGCGAAGTTGATCGACTCGTCGCGGGGGTCGTTGCCGGTGAAGTAGACGAAGAGATAGCCGGCCATATCGTCGGCTCCCCTCATGGGCGCACTCAAGGCAAGAGAGGCCAGCAAAGCGCAAAATATTCTTTTTTTCATGATAATATAGGTTATATATATTTTATTTTCAAACTTAAATCAGATCGGAAAACTGATGATTTTGTCAAAGCCCCCAGACTTCAGTCTGAGGAATCATGATAATTCCCCAAAATTACAATAAAAAATCGAAATAAGGGGATTTTTCCGCCAGAAAATGTTAACTTTGCAAAAAAAATTCACATAAGCATGCTTATCCCCATGCCTAATAACCCAATAACCCTCAATTTTCGCAAAGCGAAAATTGAATTATACCTATGAGACTGACAAGATATATTTTGATGGTTTTTGCCGCATTCTCCATGATGTCGGCTGCCGCAAGAGAGCGCATTGAGAGTGTGATAGCTGCCTGCCCGGAAAAGGCCGGAGGCATCTATTATGCCTACGATGTGGTGTCTGATTCCATATGCCCCGTCCCTGATGGGTATGCACCTGTATATATCAGTCATTACGGACGGCATGGCTCACGCTGGCCCGTAAATCAGAAAATCTATAAGACGGCAAGCGATTTCTTCCAGCAGCAACAGCTTTCCGAAAACATTACCCCCGACGGAAAGGCTGTATGGAAGTTGGTGACTCTCTGTGCTGGCAATGCCCATGGGCATCTCGGCGAACTCACTGAGATGGGGGAGAGGCAGCATAAGGCAATAGCCGAAAGGATGTATCGCCGGTTTCCCTCACTCTTTGCCGATGGCTCGAAGATTGAGGCGAGGAGTTCGGTGGAGCCCCGCTGCATAATGAGCATGGTGTCGTTTTGCGACCGGCTGAAGGAACTGAACCCCGCTGCATCAATCAAAAAACATGCTACGCCCGGCGATATGAATTTCATACATCACAACACGCCGGAGGCAAAACTCAATACCGGGGAGAATGCTCCTTGGATGTGGGAGTTTGACAGCTATCGCGATTCTGTGTCGCTATGCGGGAAAGTGGCTGAAAAGCTGTTTAAGAAAGTTCCTGAGTCGGATTCCATTCCGATGTTTATGCGCAGTCTGTATGATATTGCGATCTCCGTGCAGGATATCGATAGTCTGGATGCAGATTTATTGTCGATCTTCGACACAGAGGAACTCACAGGCCTATGGAAGGCATCAAATTATATGCAGTATGTCGCTAATGCCAAGTCGCCTGTCAGTATGTCAAGTGGTCCGGAGAGCGTCAAGCCGCTCCTCTCGGAGATTACTTCTCGCGCCGACGAGATGCTTTCCTCTGGCGATGCAAAAGTGGATCTCCGTTTCGGTCACGACACTGATTTGCTTCGCCTTGTATCCCTTATTGACATCAATGGCTTGGGTGTTGAACTCGAGGATCCCGGCGAGGCGGCCCAGAAATGGCGCAACTTTGAAATTTCACCTATGGGCGCCAATCTCCAGCTGATATTCTTCCGCAATGCTGCCGGCAATGTCATCGTGATGCCACGGCTCAACGAAGTGCCCGTAGCGATAAGCGATGTCCCCCAGGCCTTCCCCGGTTTCTACGACTGGGAACTCCTCAAGACCTACTTCACCTCCCTCTCAACTCTCAACTCTGACCTCTCAACCCTCAACTCTCAACTCTCAACTCTCAACCCCATAACCCTATAACCCCATAA
>DAAK01000053.1 GCA_001701075.1 Bacteroidales bacterium GP3
GGGTTATAGGGTTATAAAGATTCTTCAGAATTTATTTTGAATATCCTGCTTATAAATCTTTAACCTTATACCCGTAGAAACCCTATTTTTGGCATTGCAAAATCGGATTTACTAATAAGGTGCAAAATTAATCAAAAATACACAAATTTCCTAATAAATGCGACAGTTTTCAGTCTTCAGCCTTCAGTTTTCAGTCTTCAGTCATCAGTCTTCAGAGGCCAGATTTCAGAGGGCAGAGACCAGATTCCAGAGGGTTGAGGGGGTGAAAAGGGCAAAATTCGACAAAAAAATGAGGTATTGCGTAAAAATTTAGGACTCAATATTTGATAGACTAAAAATTTTCATTAATTTTGCAGTCTGTAAACAAAATACTTCTTAAGAGATATGACAAAAGCAGAAATCGCAAACGAAATTGCAAAGAAGACAGGTATTGACAAATCTACCACAATAGAAGTCATCGAACAGTTCATGACAGTAGTAAAGGATAGCCTCGCTCACGGCGAAAATGTTTATCTCCGTGGATTCGGTTCTTTCATCATCAAGGAAAGAGCAGAAAAGACAGCCCGCAACATCACAAAGAACACAGCTGTCATCATCCCGGCACACAACATCCCGGCATTCAAGCCAGCTCCTGTCTTCAAAGAAGCTGTTGCTAAGGGTTAATTCCCTATCCAGCTCAAAAAATCTAAAAAGTCCCGCTGAAGCATGAAAGCATCAGCGGGACTTTTTATGACATTAGATATGCATTATCTTACTTTACGACTCTCTACAGTGCCGTCGCTATAGGTGGCAACCCTTATAGACACACCATTGCCCTTTTCCTGCATAGGGCGTCCCTGAAGGTCGAACCATTTCACCAACACGGGAACCCTTTCGCCTAAAACCTCCTCCTTTGAATCAGGTTCACCCCAATATGCCATCTCACTATAGACTTCTTCTCCGTTTTCATTGATGTATACGCTACGGATACCTATATATATTACGTCGCCATCATTATAGAGATAGACTGTATGGTCTTTCGGATCTTCTGAAGCCACCCAGAATGAATCCCAATCATCATATAAATATGGTATGAGAGAGGTTTTCTCTGCATTCCCAGCCTCATCAAAGATATCGAAAGACTGCAGCTCACCATTTACATAAATCTCATAGTAAAGATTGCTCACAAGCAAAATATTTCCATCTACATCGATATTTGGCAACTGGAACCAAACGGAATTGCCCCAATTACTTTCAAAAAATTCCAAATCGTAAGGAGCCTCGGGAGCAGCCTCAGGATTGCGGTGTTGCACCTCAATAGAGACATCTTCGTAGAAATAAAGAGGGAAAAGCTTCTCAGGGGTGGAATTGATGATATACCCCCTCTCCATTGTAAGCTTTTCAGCTTCTGCATCATAAGCAAAAATTGCACTATCAGCATAAGAGCAAGCACGATATTTCTCACCTTCCTCATCTTCTTCATCAAAGAATTCAGCACCGCAGAAATAGCTGTAATAGTAGATCTCCATATCAGCACCGAGATATTGACCAGAGGGGAATATAACCTTGCCATCGGCAATCTTGCCTTTCACCCAAGCATCAGGGAGTGAACGATCCACGCCATTGACATAGAAATCCTCGCCATCGATAGCCACCTGTACAAAATTTTTCATATAGCCGTCGAACATCACCCAATTACGGACATCAAGTCCTTCGGGAAGAGTGACGAGCTTTCCATCAGCAGGAGCCATCTTAATGTCTCTATCTCCAAATCCCTTCCAGATCCAGACATCGTTGCCTTCAAGATCTTCATCCAAAGTGTGAACACAGACACCAAGAAGCATCTGAGGATCAGCGGAAGTCAGACTGCCATCCTCTCCAACATTAAGAACAAAGCGACAATCATCAGTCACGACAAATGTGCCTCTATTATTCTCATCCACCTCGAGCTTCATTGGAGCAAGATATACAATGAACTCCTCATCATAGTAATCATCATATTCCATATATATAGCCTGCACACCTTCCATCACAAGAGTGTTGCCGTCACGCTCGAAACGGGTCCAAGTATCCACGGGATATTCCGAAGCCATATGGTTTAGATAGACGAAGCCGTCATCCCCTTCTACCATTTGCACGATGGAGCCAAGGATTTCTCCGTGAGTTGTGGCAAAAGCTTCAGTTACGAAACCATCGCACGTGCGGTCGAGCCAAGAAAGCGTACCGTCCGGCTTATCGAAAATAATCTCATTATTTACTTCAGCCGCAGACATCCTAATCTGCGGGACATAGGATACCGAAGCGGCATTCATAGAAATTGCTACGAGGGCAGCGAGAGAGAGGGTTGGGAAAAGTTTATTCATAAGGGTTAGTTTATTTAAATTTCGCAAGCGAAATTTAAGGGTTATAGGGTTATGGGGTTATAGGGTTATTTATTTTTCGCAAGCGAAATTGAATTTTAAGAGTTAAGAGTCAAGAGTGAAGGAGGCGTTGTCATCGTTGTCGGCGTTTTCGGCGTTTTCGGCGTTTTCACAGAGACAAGTTTGTTAAGACATGAAGGAAAGGATGAGAATCTGCGCTATGACGACTCGGGTGAACATGGTGAGAGGATAGACGGTGGCATACGCTTCGGCAGGGGAATCGTTTCCCTTAGCTTGTTCGCTTGAATATGTGAGGGCCATTGGATTTGCCATGGCGCCACATATCATGCCGCAAGTAGAAGCGAAATCAAGATGCCAAATACGCATTGCAGCGATACTCATTATAATTGATGGAATCACAGTGATCAAAAATCCAAGTCCTATCCATTTCAATCCATCAGCCCTCATTATGGTATCTACGAAACCGGCTCCGGCACTAAGTCCAAGACATGCAAGGAAAAGCGACAGACCTATACCACGGAGCATAAGGTTGGCCGACCGCGTAGTATACGTCACCAAATGGAACTGCGGGCCAAAGCGGCCTATCAATATACCGACTATTATGGGACCTCCTGCGAGACCGAGCTTAATCGGTGTGGAAATGCCGGGAATGACAATAGGAATTGATCCTAAAATCAGACCAAGGACAAGACCGATGAAAATAGCAGCCAAGTTAGGTTCCTTCAAATCGGTCTTAGCATTTCCAAGCACTTTGGCCACAGCATCTACCGCGACCTTCTCGCCAACAACGGTGAGCCGGTCGCCCATTTGCAATGTCAGATTAGGGGAAGCCAAAAGTTTTACCCCGGCACGCACCACTCTTGTGATATTGATGCCATAACTATTGCGAAGCTTAAGGGAGCCGAGTTTCTTACCATTGATTTCAGAACGGGACACCACAATATGTTGCGAAATCAGTGTAGAATCTATGGCATTCCAGTCAATATCTTCCTTATTCCAGTCGTTAGCTTCCTGCTCGCCAAAAAGCATTGTCAGTTTATCGGCAGATCCATTTCCACTCACAAGAAGAAGACGGTCACCTTTAGAGAGAATTGTCTCTGAATTGGGAATGCTGACCTTGCCATCTCTCCAAAGTCGGGAGATAACAAAGCGAACAGGGGAAAGCTCAGCCACTTCCTTAATAGTCTTTCCATACAAACCGGGGTTGGAAACCCCAAATTCACCCACGAAGGTATGATTCGGATCTTCATGGGCATGCTCCTTAAGGTCGGAGGGTCGAGTCCAGATTTTCCTTACTATTATAATAGCAATTATCACCCCCACGACACCAAGAGGATAAGTGACAGCACAACTCAAGGCAGCCCCATCAACGGGCAAGCCCATCTGCTGAAGAGTCTGCTGGGCAGCGCCAAGAGCCGGAGTGTTGGTAGTGGCACCGCATAGGATACCCACCATGTCGGACATATTCACTCCGCAGGCATATGCAATGCCCACAGCAAAAGCGGTGCCCAAAAAGATAACGCCTAAACAGAGAAGATTAAGCTTTATACCACCCTTCCGAAAGGAGCTGAAAAAGGCAGGACCGACTTTCAGGCCAAGTTCATATACAAAGAGTGCAAGACCGAAACTTTGGGCAAATTCAAGCATCTGCGGATCAATTGAGAGTCCGATATGTCCGGCAAGGATTCCAATAAAGAATACAAACGTCACTCCAAGGCTGACTCCCATCACCCTCAGTTTTCCCAAGCCAAGTCCGACTGCAATGATAATAGAGATTACTATTACAGCCTGCAGGGCACTATGCTGAGTCAATATGGCTTCTATCCAATTCATCGGTATAATTTCGAGTATTCAGAGTGCAAAAGTAGTAAAAAAAAACGTAATAATCACAAATTTCTTCATGGCAAGGCATATTATTGGGGTTCTTAAGGAATATTTTTACCCAGATATCAAGGATATTTTAAAAATTATTAATAACTTTGAGAAAAATTTCGAAATAATAATCCAACGCTAACCGAATAACTAACCCGACATTCAGAGAATGATGAAAAAAAACTTATTTATGTCTATTTTGCTTGTCGCTATGATAGGAGTTATTCCGAATATCTCCCAAGCCCAAGCACGCTATGACTTCTCGCGACTTAAGATGGAGAATCTTGGTCGTGGTGTGGTTGCTGTCAGAGAATCTCCCGACAAAGTCAACATATCCTGGAGATACCTCTCTCAAGACCCTGAATCCCAATCCTTCGACATTTATCGCGATGGAAAGAAAATCAACAAGACTCCAATCACTCAATCAACTTTCTTTACCGACCACTACAAGGGGAATGATGCCATATCATATGAAGTAAAGCCGGCAAAAGGAAATCTATCTGGATCGTTCACTCTGCCAGCCAATGCACCGCAAGGATATATCAATATACCATTAGACCGCCCCGAACTTGGCGTCGACTTCTGGGGCAAAGAATATTTCTATAATGCCAACGATGCTTCTGTTGGTGACGTGGATGGTGATGGGGAATACGAGATCATCCTGAAATGGGATCCGACCAACTCTCATGACAACGCCCACGACGGCTTCACAGGCCCCACTTATCTTGATTGCTATAAGTTAGACGGGACTAAACTCTGGCGCATCAACCTTGGCGACAATATCCGTTCAGGAGCTCACTACATCCAGTTTATGGTCTATGACCTCGATGGCGATGGTTGCGCTGAAGTGGTTTGTAAGACGGCCGATGGCACTGTCGATGGCAGCAACAAGGTAATCGGAGATTACAAGGCAGACTGGCGCAACATGAAGGGACGTGTCATTGCAGGGCCCGAATACCTAACTGTCTTCAACGGCAAGACAGGAGAGGCCATGTCAACAATAGATTATCAAGCATCACGCGGCCAACTTAAGGATTGGGGCGACGGTTATGCCAATCGTAGCGAAAGATATTTAGCAGCAATCGCTTATCTTGATGGGGTGCATCCGTCTGTGGTGATGTGCCGAGGTTACTATGCCAAAAGCACACTGGCCGCGTATGACTGGGACGGCAAAGAACTCAAGCTTCGCTGGATTTTTGACTCTTCCAAGCCAGGCAACGAAACCTATGGAGGTCAAGGGAATCATAACCTCCGCGTAGCAGATGTTGATGGAGATGGTTGCGATGAGATCATATATGGGCAAATGACAATTGACCATGACGGCACTGGTCTTTACAGCACTGGAATGTATCACGGCGATGCCATACATCTTCTATCCGACGTAAACAATGAAAAATACTACGTCTGGGGATGCCACGAAAATAAAAAAGATGGCACAACCCTGCGCGATGCAGCTACAGGCGAAGTCATTCTTCGCTTTCCAAGCGACAAGGATATAGGGCGTTGTATGGCAGGAGATATCGACCCTACTCATAGAGGTGTAGAACTTTGGTCGCCAAGCACTGGCGGACTCCGATCCTTCAATGGAGAATTAATCTCCTCACAAAATAATTTCATAGATGAGACCCACGCAAGGATTCCCGTAAATTTCTGTATTCTTTGGGACGGAGACCTTTTGACCGAACTTCTTGATGGAAACACAAAGTCTCTCTCCATCAGCAAATACGACTGGCAGACAGGAGAAATTGAGGTCTTGAAAAAATTGGAAGGGGCAGCCTCAAACAATTGGACGAAGGCCAATCCTTGCCTTCAGGCTGATATACTCGGCGACTGGCGTGAGGAAGTGATAGCAAGGACTCCTGACAATGAGTCACTTCGGATATACGTGACCGACTATCCCACAGACTATCGTTTCCATACCTTTATGCAAGATCCAGCATATCGAGTAAGCGTAGCAAATCAAAACGTGGCCTATAACCAGCCTGCCGAGCCCGGTTTCTACTTCGGACCGGATCTCAAAGGAAAGAAATTCAGAGGCAGCCTCATAAAATAAGGGGATGCTCTAATTAATCTATTATATTAATTCTTTTTATCTTTTATATTTAGATTGTATGGGGGCGACAACCCCAAATTAATAATAATCATGAAAAATAAAAACTTAGCCATTTTAGCAATAATCGCGCTCACTGCGTGCGGCAAGAGCGAACAAAAAGCAACGGAACAGGAGATCAACGACTCCACCACTCCCCTACACCTACTTCAGCCTGACTACAAGACACCGTATGGGCAACTAAACCCAGACTCTGTAAAGGCCGACATCGACCGGGTATTTGCATATATAGAAGAAGCGACTCCAGCCAAGATGACAGATGGCAAAGTGAATCAGGGCACTTACCGCCTCACCAGCTATGAATGGGCCGTGATGTATGATGCTCTTCTCGATGCTGCGAAAATCACCGGTGACAAGAAATATTCTGAATATGTCAGCGACCATATCCGTTTCCTCGCAGAAGAAGCCGATAAGGCCGGGGACGTGTCGGAAGATGGCCAACTCCGCCAGGTGAAAGACCCACGGACACTTGATGATGCCGGGGCTATGGCAGGCGCATGGATGAGAGCTGCAATGGCAGACTCAACACTAAAAATTTCTCCATACATTGAGCAATATTGGGAAGTTGTAGAGCAAAGTCCAGTGCATCTTGCCGACGGCACCATAGCGCGCAACCGTCCGCACTACAATGCCATTTGGCTCGACGACATGTTTATGGCTCTCCCGTCGATGGCTGTCAGAAGCCAATATAAGGATCAGCCGGAGCAGCTTGACGAGGCTGCCCGCATTGCCACAGGATTCTTCAAGAGGATGTGGATGCCAGAGAAAAACATATTCCGTCATGGTTATCTTGAGGACGCTGAGCATCAGCCGTCGATGGCCTGGGGACGTGCCAACGGATGGGCAATACTTACTCTTTGCCAGCTTCTTGACTATCTTCCGGAAAACCATCCCAAGAGAGCAGAGATCCTCGATATCTATCGTAAACACGCTGCGGGACTTGCTGAGCTACAGGGAATCGACGGCTTCTGGCATCAGCTCCTTGACAGACCAGAGACTTACGAGGAGACTTCAGCGACTGCCATTTTCGCTTATGCCCTTGCCCATGGAGTCAACGAAGGTTGGCTTGAAGCCACCACTTATGGTCCGGTAGCCCAGCTTGCATGGGAAGCTGTGTCTTCTAAAATCAATGAAAAAGGTGAAGTGGAGGGAGTTTGCGTAGGTACCGGTATGGGATTCGACACTGCATTCTACGCCTACCGCCCGGTCAGCGTAAAGGCTGCGCATGGTTATGGCCCAACAATTTGGGCAGGAGCGGAGGTATACCGTATGCTCAAAGACAATCATCCGTATGTCAACGACAGCGCAGTTCACTACTATGATGTGGACCCGGAAGCGACGATGCCGCTTTTCAGCCTTGACAAGGATGGCAAAGCTATTGAGATTAGACACTGATTTAAAGATTAATGATCAATGATCAATTGATCTAAGAGTCAAGAGTCAAGGGGACGGGGCCGCAAGGTGGCAGGTGTCAGGTATCAGGTGTCAGGTGTCTGTTGTCGGCGTTGTCAGTTTTCAGATTTCAGTCGGGGAGTCGGAGAGTCGGGGAGTCAAGGAGTCGGACTTTGGGGACTGATTCAAAGATCAACGATTAAAGATTAAATATTAAATATTAAAGATTATGAGAAGATATATTATTGCTGCTTTAGGTTGCGGCTTTGCACTGACTTCAGTGGCTCAAACGGATGCCTATATCAAACTTCGCGATGAGAAGAAGACGCATCCAAGAATTGAAAGCATCACTTTTCCCGGGGATGCCAATACACGCTATATGTATGATGCCATATATGGGCACGGTGCTGTAATCGAAAATCCATGGGTCGCCTACCGAGTGTATATGGATAATCGCCAGAGTCTTGACCTCTATGTGAAACAAACTCCTCAACTCGAGCTTGACATAACAGGATTCTACACTACTCCGGACCAACTGAAAGAAGGATACGGAATCGATGTGCTGTGGGCTGGCAAATCGATTGCTGCCGGTTCGTTCAGAGGACTCCAGAACGGGCAACCTATCACAATTGATACCGTCGCTTCGCGAACACAACAAGTGATCAACGACCACACGATACAAGTGATTGACAAAGATTGGATCTACAATGGACATCCGATACAGATGACCCAGACATATTCAATGTCGCCCAACAGCAGAGACCTTTTTGTCGAGATAAAACTTGACGGATACTTGCCGGATGAGATTTTCTGTACCGGCATCCAAAAACTTGAAACAGACAATCAAGGTTTCATCAATAGCGACGGAAGAGCTGCATCATGGGGAAGCAATATTCCTGATAAAAATCACCCAGAAGTCATTGAGCAGGTGGGACTTGGCATCATAGTAGAGCCAGAAAACGTGGTTTCAACTGAGGAATCTGAGCTTAATTATATTGTAAAAGTGCGTCCTGACAACGAAGGAATAATCCGCTACAGAGTCATCGCATGTGGAGACCGTGAGAAAAATGGCTTCACAAATTATGAAGACTGGTCAAAATACATTAAAGCTCTAAAATGAAATCTACCATGCACATTAAATCGAAATTAAGCATAGCCCTTTTCTCCTCATTAGCCTTGGCAGTATCTGCCCAGGAAACCATCAATTTCAATTTCGACTGGAAGTTCTGCCCCGGCAATAATCCTGGAGCTGAAGCTGTAAATTTTGATGAGTCAGGATGGGAGACCGTGAATCTTCCTCATGATTTTCAGATAAGCCAACCATGGGTGGCTCCAGAGGAAGGCGATACAGGAGATAAGACCAATCTGATGGCCAATATTGCGAGCAAACTGAGCTCCCGAGGCTTCAAGGAGATGGGGGAAGGATGGTATCGCAAGACCTTCACGCCTGATCCTTCATGGGAAGGGAAACGTGTGCTCCTGGATTTTGAGGGCATCATGCTCGTAGGCGATGTGTACCTTAATGGGGAAAGAATCGGA
Organism: Bacteroidales bacterium GP3; assembly: GCA_001701075.1. Lineage (GTDB taxonomy): Bacteria > Bacteroidota > Bacteroidia > Bacteroidales > Muribaculaceae > Lepagella. Next base: position 9,274 of record DAAK01000053.1, read on the forward strand.
GGCACTGACTACGGATATCTCGGATTTGAATCAGACATATCCAAAAAGCTCAAATATGGAGAGCCAAACGTGATTGCAGTCAAAGCAGATACAGGGAAGCCAGAAAACTCACGATGGTATACAGGAGGTGGACTCTATCGCGATGTCAATGTCAAGGTTGGAGATCCCAAACAGTATTTCACCCGCAACTCACTCTACATCACAACTCCGGAGGCCAATCCTGACAAATCTACCATTCTGGTAGGAGGAGAACTTGCCAACCATATCAAGACCGATAGCATCACTGTAGGAATCGAGATTCTTGATAAGCAGGGCAACACTGTCTATTCAAAAGCGAAAAAACATTGGAAGCACCCGCGCCAGCATGTAAGGGAATTTCCTCTTGACAGCATCACGCTTGAAGACGTGACTCTTTGGGACACGGAAAATCCATATCTATATACCCTGAAAGCCACTCTCTACCGCCCTGACGGAAGCATAGCCGACACTGCGACAGAACGCTTTGGAATACGGAAAGTAGAATTCTCTCCTGAATTTGGCATGAAGCTCAATGGGAAAAAGGTTCTTCTAAAGGGCATAGCCAACCATCATACACTTGGGGCACTCGGCGCCGCAGCATATCCGGCTGCCATAGAAAAGCGCATCAAGATGCTTAAGGACTTCGGATTCAACCATATCCGCTCATCCCATAATCCTTACAGTGAGTCATTTCTCGATCTTTGTGATGAATATGGCATCCTGGTTGTCGATGAGCTCTATGACAAGTGGACACAGCAATACTCCGGAGGGCGCACACCATGGGAGAACCGATGGCAACATGACGTCCCAGAATGGGTGAAGAGAGACCGCAACCATCCAAGCGTAGTGTTCTGGAGCCTTGGCAACGAACTGCAGCTTATCCCCGACCTTCCCTACAATGACTGGGGAATCACACCCTATAAGCTTCAGAAGCAACTTCTGCAGAGATATGACAGCACCCGACTTGTGACCGTAGCCATGCATCCCCGAGGACGCAATGAGCATACGGATTCCCTTCCGGCACCTCTCGTGGAACATACCGACATTGCAGCTTACAATTACCGATACATGTATTTCCCAGGAGACTCAAAACGCTATCCGTGGATGATGTTCTATCAGAGTGAAGCCAACACAAGCAATATGGGTCCCAATTACTTCGAAATGGACCTTGACAAAGTGATAGGTCTGGCATATTGGGGAATGATCGACTATCTTGGAGAGTCGCAAGGCTGGCCTGAAAAGGGATGGACACAAGGCGTTTTCGACATCTCGCTGGATCCCAAGCCAATGGCCTACTTCCTTAAGTCTTATTTCAAGCCAGAGGAGCCCCTCGTATACATTGCGCCTTTTGAAACTTCCGAGACTACTCAGTGGAATGGAGTGACAATGGGGGGACGTAAATTCACCGACAGCTGGAACTTTGAACCAGGCTCCAATGTCAAGCTATTCACTTATACGAATGCTGAAGAAGTGGAGTTGAAAGTCAATGGCAAGAGTCTTGGCAAGAAGAGCAATGAAAAAGACAATACCAAATCGAGAAATCGTATCTTATGGGAAAATGTCCCATATGCAAAAGGGAAAGTAGAGGCTATCGCCTACAGCAATGGGAAAGAAGTGGCACGTCATACCCTATCCACTCATGGCGAAGCAAAGAAACTTAAAGTCAATCCCGACAATAATGATTGGAAAGCAGATGGCATAGACCTTCAGCACATCAAGATCACAGCAGTCGACAGCAAAGGACTCACTGACAAAGGAGCTTCAAATCTCCTGACATTTGATGTCGCGGGACCAGCTGAAATAGTAGGCGTAATCAACGGCAATCTCAGCAGTGATGAACTGATGACGGGAAATACCAGAAGCCTTTACAATGGCACTGCAACCGTGATCTTACGAAGCACCCGAGACCCAGGACCTGTCACACTCACTGTCAAAGCAGACGGGCTGCCTACACAAAAAATAACTATTCATACACGCTAAGCCATTTAACATTCATAAGCCGCAGGCCATCCAGCCTGCGGCTATTTTTTGATCAGCTACATCTTGCAGACAGGCTCAGACATCTGATCAGAAATCTATTAAATTTAACAAATCTGTAATAAAACTTTAATATTATTCTATTGCGTCAATAAATAAAAGTCACTAAATTTGCTTTCCAAAACTGACCTTATAGATGAAAAGAAGCAATATATTCATTACTATAATATTAATTCTTACAGGAGCAATCTGTGCTGCTGCCAATGACGCCAAGCCTGGAAAGCAATTGCTTGTAGAAAAATATTCAGAGCAATTAAAGACCACGACCTCGGCTCGTGACAGTGTCAGGATTCTTTATTATCTATTTGATCTTTCCAACAGGAAAGCTCAGGCAAAATATGCCTGGGACATATATTATACCGCAGGAAGAGCAGAGAATCTCAATGCCCAGCTTGATATGATCAGAAATCTTGCTTCATTTAATGCAAAAAATGATTCCGTTATCGAAAAACTGCTAAAACTGACAGACCAAATCCCCAACGAAGAGTCACGAGCGGCCACAAAAACGTTTATTCTCAAACAACATATAAATAGCAGAGGACGTCTTGCCAAAGATACTGAACTTCAGAAAATGTTGCTTGACAGTATCACCAAATCGCACGACCTTCAAGGCAAAGACACCTACGACAAGCTTTCGCTTCTCTACCAAATCATACAATATCTTGGACTTGAGGCGGATGGAGTGCTATTCAAGGAATGTCTCGATAGATACGGAGAAATGATAGAGGATCTTCCTTCGAGCGACTATCCACTAAAGAATCAATTCTATACCACTGCCGCGATGATTCATTCAAGAATGAACGGGAATGCGCAAAAAGCCATTCAGTATGACAGGAAACTTCTCGAAATAATCGACCAGCTTCAACAGATGTATATAAAGAAAAACCGGAAGTTCAGGAATTACGACACCAACAAATTCATCAGCTACCAAAGGATGCTCGGTAACTATCGGGCATTGACAAGCGAGGAGATAGAATCAATCAGAGACAGCATACTTGCCCTATCCGAAAGAAATTCGGATGTAAAAAAGACTATGGAAAAGGATCGGCAGGCCTACTCCTTCTATTATATGGCAAAAAAAGACTATAAAAAAGCCATTCCTGAACTAATAGGGCTACTGAAGAATCCTGATCTCTCTACATATCAGCGACAAAAATACAATGCGATGCTCATAGAAGCGACAAAAGCAGAAAAAGACAACAAGACTTATGTCGATGCTATGGAGCAATATATCTACTATTCTAAAGAGATCGACAGTCTACGAAAAATAACCATGCAGCGAGAGATTATGCTACGCGACAGCATAATCAACACACCTCTGCTTTATAAGGAAAATGTCTCCAGCCAGAATATCAAGAATATCACCAACATGGAGCACAAAAGAATAGAGCAGACGCTCATGATCGTTGCGTCTGCCCTTGCAATTCTTCTTATTATCTATATAGTGCTCTACGTCAGACTCCGGCAGAAACAATCCGGTCAGTAAGCCATTTACCAACAGCTTGGGTTCCATATTCGGATTTTCCTGACTCGCCAAGATCGGGAGTTACGATGCCTTCTTTTATAGAAGCGTCAACTGCATCCCTGACAGCTTTTCCTTCTTCCGACAGTCCGAAATGCTCAAGGAGCATAGCAACAGACAATACCTGTGCAAGAGGATTTGCGATGTCGAGTCCGGCAGCCTGAGGCCAAGAACCATGAATCGGTTCAAATACCGGAGTGCTTTCTCCGATAGACGATGAAGGAAGCAAACCCATAGAGCCGCTGATTACACTTGCCTCATCAGTCAGTATATCTCCAAAAGTATTTTCAGTGACAATTACATCAAAGAAACGAGGATCCTGAATCAGTTTCATAGAAGCATTGTCAACAAACATATAGTCGGTGGTGACTTCGGGCCAATTCTTTTGCATGTCCTGAGCGACCTTACGCCAGAGACGGCTGGAAGCCAACACATTCGCCTTATCCACAACAGTCAAGTGCTTATTGCGTCTGAGCGCAAGTTCAAAGGCAACTTTAAGAATGCGTTCAATCTCAGGACGAGTATATAAATTAGTGTCGTAAGCCTTGTCTTCTGACTCAAATTTTTCTCCGAAATACATACCTCCGGTAAGCTCGCGAACACAGACAAAATCTGCTCCTTCCACCAACTCCCTCTTCAATGGAGACTTATCCTCAAGTCCGGGGAACGTCTGTATAGGACGGATATTAGCAAAAAGTCCAAGCTGCTTGCGCATAGCAAGCAATCCTTGCTCAGGACGCACTTTAGCTTCAGGATTATTATCATATTCCGGATCTCCTACAGCTGAGAAGAGAACTGCATCAGACGCCTTGCAGAGAGCAAGGGTCTCTTCTGGGAATGGATTTCCTGTGGCCCTGATGGCAGCTGCACCAGCAAGTCCATAATCAAACTCAAATTCATGGCCAAACCTTTCAGCCACAGCTTTCATTACTTCCACGCCTACACGTGAAATTTCCGGCCCGATACCATCACCGGGCAATACTGCTATCTTCAGTTTCATCTATCTATAATCGTTTATCGTTGGTTCTTTAATCGTTAGCAATCGGGCCAGTCGCCTTATTCACAGCATCCAAGAATGCCTCAGCCGACGCAGCAATAATATCGCTGTTAGCTGCGAATCCATTATGGCTTACACCGTCACAATCAACTGTCATATGCACCTTTCCAACATCGTTGCTTCCCTTGTCGAAAGCCTGAATAAGAAAATCCTTAATAAGCATCTTCCTGCTTATGATCTTCTTGATGGCAGTGATGGCTGCATCCACCGGACCATTACCCGTGGCGCAGGCTTCGAATTTCTCTCCGGCAATGTCGAGTCCGACACTTGCCACCGGTCGAATTCCAACACCACTCGACACCTGAAGATAGTCGAGTTTGATGCGGTTACGTGCTGAACGATGTTCGCCTGCAAGCATCAGGACATCTTCATCTACCACCTCACGCTTCTTGTCTGCAAGCTTAAGGAATTCCTCATAGCATTTGTCAAGAGCCTCTTTTTCCATATGTACACCAAGAGATTCAAGACGATGCTTGAGGGCTGCACGTCCACTTCTTGCGGTAAGCACAATTGCATTCTCATCAATACCGACATCCTTCGGGTCGATGATTTCGTAGCTTTCCCGATTTTTCAAAACCCCATCCTGATGGATACCGGAGGAATGAGCGAATGCATTGCGTCCTACGATAGCCTTATTTGGCTGGATAGGCATATTCATCATGCTTGACACCATACGGCTGACAGAAGCAATCTTCTTGGAATTGATGTTAGTGTCAAGATTTAGTTCGGAATGCGATTTGAGGATCATGACCACTTCCTCAAGAGAAGTGTTACCAGCACGCTCGCCAATACCATTGATGGTCACTTCTGCCTGACGTGCGCCATTGATAAGACCCGAAAGTGTATTCGCAGTAGCCATTCCAAGATCGTTGTGGCAGTGAGTTGCGATGGTGACATTATGGATGCCATCCACATGCTCCATAAGATACTTAATCTTATCACCGAACTCATTGGGAAGACAATAGCCTGTGGTGTCAGGAATATTGATAACAGTTGCTCCAGCTTTGATGACGGCTTCAACCACGCGGGCAAGATATTCATTGTCGGTGCGACCTGCATCCTCAGCATAGAACTGCACATCTTCCACATACTTCTTGGCATATTTTACGCAAGCGATAGCGCGTTCAAGAATTTCTTCCGGAGTGGAGTTGAATTTATATTTGATGTGATATGGAGAGGTTCCAATTCCAGTGTGAATCCTTGGACGCTTTGCAAAGCGGAGTGCTTCTGCGGCTATCTTGATATCAGACTCAACAGCACGGGTAAGCGCACAGATTGTAGGCCATGTCACAGCCTTTGATATCTCCACAACTGACGTGAAATCACCAGGGCTTGAAACGGGGAAGCCAGCCTCGATGATATCGACACCTAATCCTTCCAGTTTTTTAGCCACTTCTACTTTTTCTTGAGTATTCAGACGACACCCAGGCACTTGCTCACCATCTCTCAGTGTCGTATCAAAAATAAAAACTCTATCACTCATATACCTGTAGAATCAATTAATTATTATCATATTTAATTAGGCATAATAATACCATTCGGTCTATTATCATAATATTCCGAAACCACAAAGGTACAAAATTTAAATATTATTTACAAACGAAATCCACAAAACAAGCCATATTTTTGTTGAATTCTTTATTTTTTGCTAATTTTGTAGTCAAATAAGATTTAAATCGACATAACATGAACGAACTTTTTTCAGTAAAAGACAAAGTCGTGGTCATCACCGGAGGCACAGGAGTGCTCGGTGCATGCATCGGCGAATACCTCGCTCTTGAGGGTGCAAAAGTAGTCCTTATGGGTCGTCGTAAAGAAGAAGGCGACAAAATAGTTAAAAACATACAAGATAAGGGTGGCGAGGCTATCTTCCTTACCACTGATGTGATGAATACTGAAAAGGTAGAGGAAAACTGCGCCGAAATCCTCGCCAAATATGGCAAAGTCGACGCGCTCCTCAATGCTGCTGGTGGGAATATGCCTGGAGCCACTATCGCACCTACGGGAAATTTCTTCGACCTGAAGGTGCAGGAGTTTGAAAAAGTACTTGGTCTCAACCTTACCGGCACAGTCATACCGACTCAAGTTTTCCTCAAGCCGATGGTAGAGGCAGGCAAAGGCACCATTGTCAACTTCTCATCCATGGCTGCGTTCCGTCCGATGACACGTGTTTGCGGATATGCTGCAGCCAAGGCTGGCATCAGTAATTTCACTGCATTCCTTGCAAACGAAGTGGCTACCAAGTTTACTCCGGCAATCCGAGTTAATGCCATTGCCCCTGGTTTCTTCCTGACCAACCAGAACCGTGCTCTACTCACCAACCCAGACGGATCGCTGACTGAACGTGGCGCGGACGTTATCCGCCAGACACCTTTCAAGCGTTTTGGCAAACCGGAGGAACTCTGTGGCACGATCCAATATCTTATCTCTGACGCCTCAACCTTTGTCACAGGCACAGTAGCAGTAGTCGACGGTGGATTCAACGCATTCGCGATGTAATCTTTTATTTTGAATTAATTATTTCTTTAATAGTGAAGAAGAAGTATGAGGTGAATGTGCCGGGAGGAGAAGACAAAGTCCTTCTCCACACATGTTGTGCCCCATGCTCTTCAGCAATTGTCGAGTGCTTGATCCAGCACGGCATAACACCCGTCATCTTCTACTGCAATCCCAATATCTATCCTCTTGAAGAATACCTTAAGCGTAAAAACGAATGTACCCGATATGCAGAGAGCCTCGGATTGGAGATAGTAGATGCCGACTATGACCATGAAGACTGGCTATGCCACGTTAAGGGACTTGAGGGAGAACCGGAAAGAGGAGGACGTTGTCTGCAATGCTTCAAGATGCGTCTTCGCAAGACGGCGGAATATGCCCGCGATCATGGGTTTAAGGTCATCACCACCACCCTCGCCTCGAGCCGTTGGAAAAGTCTCGAGCAGATAGAGGAAGCCGGGGTAGCCGCCTGTGCAGACATACCCGAAGTCACCTTCTGGGCTCAGAATTGGCGAAAAGGAGGACTGTCAGAGCGCCGAGTTGCGATAATTAAGGAAATGAACTTCTACAATCAGACCTATTGCGGTTGCGAATTTTCCAAGAATAATTGAGATTTTTGAATTTATCTTAACTCTGGCCTCTGGTCTCTTGAATCTCGACTCTGATATCTATTAGATGCAGAAACTCAGCAACTAATAATTATGCATTATGAATTATGCATTATAAAAATTGATCATTAATAATTAATCATTTATAATTAACTAAATGCAAACTCTAACAAACACTGATTTTAACTTCGAAGGTCAGAAATCAGTCTACCACGGCAAAGTCCGCGACGTGTATGACATCAACGACAAATATCTTGTAATGGTCGCTACAGACCGCATCTCCGCATTCGATGTGATTCTTCCTAAGGGTATTCCATTCAAGGGACAGGTTCTCAACCAGATTGCGGCCCACTTCCTTAAGGCAACAGAAGACATAGTGCCCAACTGGCTTGTTACAGTACCAGATCCAATGGTGACAATCGGCCTGAAATGCCAGCCTCTCAAGATAGAGATGATCGTGCGCGGATATCTTGCAGGAAGCGCATGGCGCGACTATGCAGCAGGAGCTCGTGAGATCTGTGGAGTACCACTCCCCGAAGGACTTAAGGAAAACCAGAAACTCCCGCATCCTATCCTCACTCCAACCACGAAAGCTGATGAAGGCCACGACCTCAACATCTCTCATGATGAGATCATCGCACAAGGGCTTGTAAGTGCAGATGTCCTCGACCAAGTAGAGAAATATGCACTTGCTATCTTCGAGCGTGGCACAAAGATGGCAGCAGAACGCGGACTTATCCTCGTGGACACCAAATATGAATTTGGACTTCTCGACGGCAAGGTAATCCTTATTGATGAGATCCATACCCCGGACTCAAGCCGCTATTTCTATGCTGACACCTACGAAGAACTCTTTGAAAAGGGACTTCCTCAGAAGCAGCTGAGCAAGGAATTCGTACGCCAGTGGCTTATCGCAAACGGATTCATGGGCAAAGAAGGACAGAAAGTGCCAGAGATGACCGATGAATATTGCAAGGAAGTAAGCGACCGCTACATAGAGCTCTACGAGCACATAACAGGCCTCAAATTCGACAAGCAACCTTGCGACAACCTGGCAGACCGCATCGACCACAATGTCACCGCGGCTCTCAAGACCCTCTGATATAACAAATTCTATAAAAAGAAGGTATACCATAAGTCAAATTATGAAGTGACCCCTAAAAGTTATTTGCCTAACTTTTAGGGGTCACTTCAAGTTCATAAATATTGCCAGATTTTAGAATCTTATCATACGTACTTTCCAGACACCTCTATTATTTTTCTTACGCTCTTCTTTAACGTCATTGTTAAAGATTTCACAAACGCCAATGAGTTCATCATCAGAAAACAACTTATTATAAGCAGTCTTTTTTAGATCTTCAATTTTCAATGGGACAAAATCTCCACTGCCTTCGACGTCGATGTTATCAGTTGCATTAGTTTTTCCTGACAACGAAACGTCAATAGTTTTTTTCATCTCTTGAACTATACCCTCATTTAATCCCCATATTTCATCAATCGTGTTAATAATCCTTTCGGTTAAATAAGATACTTTAAATTCGAGTGTATCTAGGTCTTCTATTTTTGTCTCTCTACTTAGTTCCGGATTAAGTATATGTCTCTCTGCAACATCTATTTCTTCATTATAATTTCTCAAATTCAAATATAGCACATGCATAGATTTGAATTGCTCATCATTACCATAAAATGCATCAAGATGAATATTGTTCATTGGAATCTTGAGTTTCTCGAAATGCTCTTCAGATGGATAACCTTTAAAATCTATGTCATCCATTTTTGTTCTCATAGTATATACTATTACCAAGTTTCTATAAAGATGACGAATGAGATCAATGAGAAGCGAGCGTTGCATATCCTTTGAAAGTTTCTTTGTATTGCCTTCAGTTTTTCTCTGAGAATAAAATGTATACCATGACACAATCAAAGAAAAGAAGGAAATTAAGATAGCGGCTATCCCATATACATTCCAACCATCGGTTATGGGATCTTGATGGGTATTATCTTCAATTTTTGCCATTATGCTATAATCCGAAGAAATATCTTCTTCTGATTGACGATTTTGCATACTATCTCTTTTTTGTCTTTCAGCAACAGCTCGAGCTCGCTTTGACCTTGATTCCTCCTGAATACTGCGAATTATCTGCAACTCATTAAGGATCTGATTTGCTGAAGAATCGTTCATAATAGGCACCTCCTGAGAGAACAGATTTAAGGCGAATACTATTATGAAACCGATTATTAAAACAATCCTATTCATTCTTATATTGATTATTTAATTCGTTTAAAACTATTTACGAATTCAAAAACTCAATAAAGTCTTATCGAAATTAGTAGGAGTGGGGGTCTTCTTCTAGTTCTTTAGGAGTCACAGGAGTGGCGTTCATTTTGCGCCAGACATACCAGATGTAGAGGATTACAACAGGGATGAAGAGAGATACCCAAGACATGACAGTGAGAGTGAATTCTGTACTGCTACTGTTAGAGATCGTGAGAGATGACTGTGGGTCGGTCAGAGATGGCATGTAGCAGGTGTTGTTGTAGGCGAGGTCGCAGAGTAGACTGACAATGGTGATGATAGTACCGATGCCTGTCCACCAGACACCTCCCTTGTAACCTTTTTTGAAAGCTGTCAGGGCATAACCTACGAGTACCAATACGACTCCAATGAGCAGAGCTGCAAGTATCCACCACATTTCAATAAGGTTGATGGCATATTTATATGGGACAGCAACTACTTTACCGTCAGCTTCTACTGTGTAGCCATCTGCTGTGAGGACTACCCATAGAAGTGCGAGGAAGAGAACCACAAAGATAAGTCCATTGAGAAGAGCTTTCATCCTTACAGCATCGAAAAATTTAGGACCATCTTCGATGGAATTCATCAAATAAAGGGCGGCATTCATACGTGCGAGGAAGAAAAGAGTGAAACCCACAAGGAGGTTTTTCCAGCAAACTATCGCCTCAAGCCCATGTGAGGGTGCCCACACTGAGATGACAGGGGATTTACCATCGAGGATATTTCCACGTGTGACGGTGAAATCACCGCCGAAGAAGAGTATACCGACAGCAACACCAATCAGAACACAACCGACTATGCCATTGATGAGAAGGAAAGCATCGTAGGTGCGGGTGCCATATAGATTGCCAGATTTGCGACGGAATTCATAGCTGACAGCCTGAAGGACGAAACTGAAGAGGATTGCCATCCATAGCCAGTATGCTCCACCGAAAGATGTGGAATAAAAGAGTGGGAAGGAAGCGAAGAAGGCACCACCGAACACCACGAGAGTGGTGAAAGTAAGTTCCCATTTGCGGCCAAGTGAATTTACTATGAGGTTTTTTGCTGTCGAACCGCGAGTCTCAAGCAAAAGGCTCTGACCACCCTGTACGAAAAGCATGAATACGAGGACTCCACCAAGCACAGCGATGAGAAGCCACCAATATATTTGTAAGGTCTCCATTGTCTTTTAGTTTTGCGTTTTACGATATAGGATTTATTCGGTTATGTCTTTGTTGGAGCCTTTCTTGACTTCATTTACCATGATTGAAATCTCGGCTGCTACGAGAGCCGCAAAGACAATGGCAAAGAGCCAGAAAGTGAGTTGAACAGACTGTGCTGTAACTGCGGAGACAGCAGCCTGGACCGGGAGAATATCCTGAATGGTCCAGGGTTGACGTCCGACTTCAGCTACAATCCAACCTGCTTCGCTACAAATCCACACTACAGGGATACTGAGCACGCCAATCCAACGGGCAAGACGCGTGTCGAACCAAGTAGGTTTCTTATACACAATAAACAATGCTACAATGAGGAACAAGAGCAGATAACCGCCAGCCATTACCATCACGCGGAAGGAATAGAAAGTCAACGCTACAGGAGGGACAGCATCTTGTGGGGATTTGAAATATCCATAGCCAAAATATTGATAATTGGCTTTAATTTTTGCAAGGGCATCAGCAAGAGCGGCATTGTCGCCAGCTTTGCGGGCAGCCTCATAGTCGCGGAGAGCCTGTTGGGCAGCTTTGCCAATCTCAATTCTCTCTGCATAGCTCACGGTATTGATAGTGTCGCCCTGTGAAGTGAGAGCGATGCCATCGATAAGGTCGTCTATGCCGGGAACGAAACTATTAAGATCATGATTGGCAAGGAGGGAAAGTCCCTTTGGAATTGCAATTTTGTATTTCACGTCTTTCGCCTCTGTATCAACAATACCAAAGCCAATGAGTTCCTGACCAACTTCACCTCGATAAAGACCTTCCATTGCAGCCAGTTTCATAGGTTGGACGCGTGCTACTTCAACAGCAGAACCATCGCCAGTCCATATAGTGAGAATAATACCGATAAGGCCAATCCAACCGGAAACCTTAACAGAATCCTTAGCCATTTCAATGTTCTTGCCTTTAGCAGCAATGATGCAGCTTACTCCAATCACAAAGACAGAAGCGAGCACCCAACCGCTTGTCACGGCATGGAAGAACTTGTTGATAGCGACGGGAGAAGTGGCAACGGCAATGAAGTCAGACATCACATTACGCATCTGGTCAGGATCAAATTCCATACCTACTGGATACTGCATCCATGCATTTGCAACGAGAATCCAGAGAGCTGAAATGGAGACGCCAATCGCCACAAGCCAAGTAGAGGCAAGGTGGAATCCTGGAGAAACCTTCTTCCAGCCGAAGAACATGACGGCAAAGAAAGTGGCTTCCATAAAGAAAGCAAGAATGCCTTCGATAGCAAGAGGAGCACCGAAGATGTCGCCTACAAACCAGCTATAGTTTGACCAGTTAGTACCGAACTCAAATTCAAGAATAATACCGGTAGCAACTCCGATGGCGAAATTGATGGCGAATAGAGTCATCCAGAATTTCTCTGTCTTGAGCCATTTCTCGGATTTAGTGCGGTAATAGATCGTCTCCATGACGGCGATGATGAGGCTAATTCCGATAGTAAGCGGAACAAAGAGCCAGTGGACTATGGCGGTTAATGCGAACTGAAGTCGCGACCAGTCTACTACTTGAATCAAATCTTCCATGGTATTTTAGTTTTCAGTTTTCAGATTTCAGTTTTCAGTCAATTAGCGGGAGGTGAGTTCGGTAGCTACTGCTCTGGCTCGGTCATCGTCATTGTCATAATTTTCCTTGAGGAGATCAGGAAAGAAGAAAAGCTTGAAGACAAAGAAGAGAATGATGACCTTTATGAAGATAATGGCCCACAATTTCTTGCCGACGGTCATGTTTTTGAAACCATCGACATAGAAATCTACTATACTTCTTATCTTATTGCCGATATTCGCCATAAGCAATTGCGCTAAAAATGAAGATTATTTCATGTCTTTGGTAGCGCCAGTGACTTTGAGGGCATCATAGGCGCGGGCAGCTTTGTCGCGGGCTTCTTGAACGGAGGCTCCGCGTGCGAGGATAACGCCCATTCGGCGGTGCCCATGAATCTGGGGTTTTCCGAAGATACGAATTTGAGTGCCAGGTTCGGCAAGAACACCCTCAAGGTTGTCGAATTCAACGCAATTTGTGTCACCATCAAGCACGATAGCCCTCGAAGCGGAAGGACCATAAAAGTCGATAGCAGGCACAGGGAGTCCGAGAAGGGCGCGCGCGTGAAGAGCGAATTCAGACATGTCCTGTGAAATCATTGTCACCATACCAGTATCGTGTGGACGCGGTGAAACTTCGCTAAAGATAACCTCATCGCCTTTGATGAAGAGTTCGACACCGAAAATGCCGTATCCACCGAGAGCATCAGTCACTTTCTTTGCTATCTCACGAGCTGATTCGAGCGCCTTTTCCGTCATTGGCTGCGGTTGCCAGGAATAGCGGTAGTCACCATCAATCTGAATATGGCCAACAGGCTGACAGAATGCAGTTCCAGAAATATTGCGGACGGTAAGAAGGGTAATCTCATAGTCGAAATCGATGAAACCTTCAACTATGACACGACCGGCTCCAGCGCGACCACCTTCCTGAGCCTCTTTCCAAGCATGGTCGATCTGATCAGGATTCTTGATCACGCTCTGCCCATGGCCAGAGGAGCTCATAATGGGTTTTACAACACAAGGTATGCCAATCTCCTTGACAGCTTCATCAAATTCCTCGCGAGTAGATGCGAAACGATAGGGAGAGGTCTTTATGCCGAGTTCCTCATGAGCGAGACGGCGGATACCCTCACGGTTCATGGTAAGCCAAGCGGCACGAGCTGTAGGGGTCACATTGAAGCCTTCTTTTTCGAGTTCCACCAATGTAGGAGTGGCAATAGCTTCGATTTCAGGGATAATGTGGTCGGGACGTTCGAGTTCAACGATGCGGCGAAGTTCTTCTCCATCAAGCATATTAAAAACATAGCATTTGTGAGCCACCTGCATTGCAGGAGCATTGGGATATTTGTCGCAGGCTATGACTTCGACGCCCAAACGCTGGAGTTCGAGAGCTACTTCTTTACCGAGTTCACCACTACCGAGGAGCATTGCTTTGCGTCCTTTGGGGGTCATTACGCTACCAATCTTTGACATTGTTTAAGCAATTTTGAATATTTAGAATTCTTATTATGCATTGCATATGGAATATGCATGATTGCGTCCTTATCAGATCACAGGGTCTACAAAATTAATCAAATTTGAGAATATAAGCAAATTATTTGGACATGAGTTTAAGGGATGCGGGTTTGAGGCCTTTGGCTGTGGCTTTTAGAGTTGCGGAGCCACGATGACCAGTCGATTTCAGGATAGCTTGTGCGCGGCCTTTCCATGTGGTGGCTTTTGCATCAAAATATGGATCCGGATCCTTCAAAAGAGCACTTCCAGCGGCTTTAAGCACAGCATTGCCAGAGACTGAGAAGTCAACCGGGATATCAACATCCGGCACTACCCTACCATTGGCATCCACTACTTCCACGGTAACATAAGCGAGATCTTGATTATCGGCAGCAAGAATTTTCTTATCGGGAGTCAGTCGAATTGCAACAGGATCACCTGCAGTTTCCAAAGTTACATTTTCCACTTCATTGCCATTGCCATCAAGACCAACGGCTTTCAATGTGCCGGGAACATATGGCAATGAAAAAACTGCCATACAGTCGTTGACCTCACCAGCTTCCTTCTCCCCTATCAGCTTATCATTGAGATATAGACGGACTTTAGGGAAACGGCTCATTACTTCGACTTCAATTGGTTTTCCTTCATGACCTTTCCAGTTCCAGGATTCCCAAGTAGGCCAGACGCTCCACATAGTGGTCTTAACTTCACCATAATAACCGTCGGGTTCCCTGACTGCGATATAAAGCTTGTTATCATTATTATAGAGCATATCCCGGTAATGGGAAATAGGTTTACGCCAACCAGTGATATCTATATCACCGCAATAAGAACCGCGCCAAGGCCATTGGAAAGCCATCCATTGCTCACCTTCAGTCTCCCCCTTATAGAAATAACGACCTAAACCTGACTCACCAAGATAGTCAATACCAGTCCAGACAAAATCACCTATGATGTAGGGATTTTCTTTTACCTTATGCCAGTTAGAGGCAGCATCCTTCGGATATGACTCTGTCTGCCACATAATACGTTCAGGACAACGTTCATGATCACTCTCCGACTTATGAATCATATAATTGTAGCCAACTATATCGAGAGCCTCAGCATGGGGGTCATAGATTTCCCAATCACTGTCCCAAGCACAGAGAGCTTCAGTGACGGGACGCGTCGGGTCGAGACGACGACATTCATTGGCAAAATTGCGAGCAGTTGTGACGACACCTATATGTTTGCGCTCTATCACTTCATTGCCAATGCTCCAGGCAATAATAGAAGGATGATTACGATCACGCCGAACCATATCACCAACATCCTTTACGCCCCATTCATCAATCCACAGATGATAGTCGTTAGCATTCTTTTGATCGCGCCAACCGTCGAAAGCTTCGTCGATGACAAGAAGACCTTGACGGTCACATTCATCAAGAAAAGCAGGAGAAGGGGGATTATGACTTGTGCGTACAGCATTGAACCCAGCCTCTTTCAAAAGACGGACTTTCCTTGCCTCCGCAGCGTCGAAAGATGCAGCTCCAAGCATACCATTGTCGTGATGCACACAAGCACCATTGAGCAGAAGTGGCATGCCATTAAGTTTAAAGCCTTCTTTCGCAGAGTAAGATATGTTGCGAATACCGAAAGACTCCGTGATATTATCAATTACATTGCCATTTTCTAAAAGAGAAAGGTCGAGTGTGTATAATGAAGGAGAGTCTGTGCTCCAAAGTTTAGGATTGTCAATAAGCACAGAGCCCAACATACTCGCATTCTCAACCGGGAACTCCAAAGTGCCCACTATAGCTCCAGATGGATCAACGACCTTGGCATTTACGTCGATGTTCTTACCATTTATTTCTCCATCAATATCGAATGCAAAACGAATACCGGCATTCGTTTCAGTCACTTCTGGAGTAGAGATAAATAGCGACCATGGAGCTACGGCAATTTCGCCGGTCTTTATCAGGCGGACGTGACGGTAGATGCCGGAGCCAGTATACCAACGGCAATTTTTCTGATGTGAATTATCGACATCGACTTCGATGGTATTGACACCAGCATGAAGATATGGCGTAATATCATAGATGACGGATGAATAACCATAAGGCCGGAAACCTACGTCCTTGCCATTGACCTTTAGAGTCCAACGCTCATAGACACCTTCGAAAAGAAGTGAGTATTTAGAATCGGAGAGGTCTTTGGCTGTCAGTTTTAGTTCCTTTTCATATTTACCCTTACCTGTATGAACAAATCCTCCGTCATTGCCTGAGGGAGCTTTATCATAAAATGGGAGTTCTATGCTCCAGTCGTGAGGAAGATCTACGGTTTTAGTGAAGGGAGCGACCTGACTTGTTGAGTCTGGTATATAAGAGAAAGTCCAGCCATCGTTGAAGAGGCGGCATTCTCTCGCCAATGCTGGAAATGCCACAAGGGCAGCGAGAAAGGAAGATGTGACAATTTTTTTCATATTAATATTTGATTTCGGTCCAGGCGGGAGGGTTGACGCCGAGAAGGTGACGGACGAAGAAATCGTAGCGTTTGTGCTCACCGAATGATTCTCCCATTGTGTGGGCAGCCCCAGGAATTACTACGAGTTCGAAATCTTTGTTTGCTTTGATAAGTGCGTCGGCTACCTGCATTGTAGATGCAGGGTCGACGTTATCGTCAAGTTCACCAACGACGAGCATAAGGGGACGAGTAAGGAGATGGGCATTCTCTACATTGGAGGCCTTGATATAGCTATCGTCAATAGGATAGCCGAGCCACTGCTCATTCCACCATATCTTGTCCATACGGTTGTCATGGCAACCGCAAGCTGAATATGCTGCTTTGTAGAATTCGGGATGGTGAAGCACTGCAGTAGTCGATTCCTGTCCTCCGGCAGAAGCACCGAAGATACCTACGCGGTCAATGTCCATGTAGGAGTATTTATCAGCAGCAGTCTTAATCCATGCGATATGGTCAGGAAGACCCGCATCTACAAGATTTTTGTAGCAAATGTTCTCGAAATCGCGAGAACGGAAGGATGTGCCCATGCCGTCAACCATCACCACGATAAAACCGAGTTCTGCAAGAGCACTCATATTTCGGTTAAGGCCGACGAAAGATTTTGGCACATATTGGTCACCAGGACCTTGATAGATGTATTCAACAATTGGATATTTCTTGTTTTCATCGAAATTAGATGGACGGTAAATCACGCCCCACATCGGAGTCTTACCATCACGCCCGGGTGCGACAAACACCTCAGGAGCTTCCCATCCAGCTTCTATAAGAGCTGTGAGGTCGGCTTCTGCCACTTTCATAAGTTCCTTACCGGAGGCAGCATCACGCAAGCATGTCACAGGAGCAGTAGACACCGTGGAATAAGTGTCTACAAGATATTTGAAATCTGGAGAGAAGACAGCCCTGTGATTGCCTGGAGCAGGAGTAAGGTCGGTCATGCCGGAGCCGTCGAAATTAATGACATAATATCGAATAAAATATGGGTCCTCATCTTTGTTGACACCATTAGCAGAGAAATATATCTTGCCATTTTCTTCATCCACGTTGACTATATCGCGTACATACCACTCCCCTTTAGTGATCTGATGGGTTGGTTTTGCAGTGGCACGGTCGTACATATAGAGATGATTATAGTTATCGCGTTCGCTGCTCCAGATGATACGCTTGCCATCTTCAAGCAAATGGCGGAAAATGCGGGAATAGTTTATGTATTTGTCATGCGACTCCTCAACGAGGGGACGTACAGCACCGTCGGCAGCAGACATCTCGAGAATACGATAGTTCTTATGTCCACGCTCGTTGTATTCAAAAGTGATAGCTTCGCTGTCCGAATTCCACTGAGGACCGTAAAGTTCATATTGATGGTTGAAAAGAGAGGGATCGGGCTGAATCACTGTGTTAGTCTCAACATCAGCAATAACCGGCAACTTAAAACGTAGTTCATCGCCTGGCTTCGCATATTCCTGTTTGTGGAGTATAGGTTGGCTACCCCGAGCCGGAGAGGATTCTACATAGTAGACATAACGTTTTTCTACGGGACGGATCTTGTTGACGGCAAATTTCTTGCTGTCAGGTGCCCAATAAATGTAGGAAGAATAATAATTGCCGATGGTGCCGTCAGTAGTCAGTTGGGCCACTTGACCTGTAGCTACATCGCGGACACAGAGATTATTGTCGCGAACAAAGGCAACCTTCTTTCCGTCGGGAGAAGGGACTGGTTGGAAATCCTTTTCCTCATCCACCACCATCCAGTGAGGCTCTGGTTCTGGAACGGGAACGACTCCTCTATCCAGCAGATGGCGTTTACCGCTTTTGATGTAGGTCCACTGGCGTCCATCACGGTTAAACCAGAGAGTATCAAGATTATTTGATACATTAAGACGTTCGAGTTTCAGGTCGTTGGGATCAGCATTTTCAATGCCATTAGCTTTGAATGCAGCCGCTACAGCTTTACTATCAAATAGAGGTGTCGATTTTTTCTTTGCTGCATCAACGACGGTGTAGACTTTTGAACCGTCCTGATGTTCGTCGACATACCAAAATTTACCGGTGTCGCCAATCCATTGAGGATAGATTCGGGCGTTGGGAACGTAGCCGTAGTTGTATTTTGCATTGAGGCCATAAGCACGGTTGTAGTCTTCGAGTGTGCCTTGAGCTATAGCCTGCATAGACAAAGAGCAAGCGGCGATGGTTATGAATATTTTTGTATGTTTCATGTTTTAGATGTTTTAAGATGCAAATATACATAAAATAATTTAAATATTAGAATTTTGAATTTAGAAATTAGAATTATTTTTCTTCGGCGTGGAGACTTGCAAGCCTCTCTTCCATATTCTGACTCGGAAAGGAGGCTGGGATAGATTTATAGGGGAGATTGTTATAATGGGAAAGAGGAGATTATTATGAAGAGACTTATCTTGATAGTGGGGCTGATGGTTATGATGGGAAGTTGGACAGCGGCTATGGCTGAGGAAGTGATTTCTTGGGGTGACCAGGGGAATGGACGGTATGTTAACCCGGTACTTAATGCGGATTATTCTGATCCTGATGTGATAAGAGTTGGAGATAAGTATTATATGGTTTGCTCTGACTTTCATTTCATCGGTATGCCAGTGTTGGAATCGTCAGATCTTGTCAATTGGGAAATTATCAGTCAAGTATATGACGGATTTGACTACCCAGGTTGGAATGAGTTCAAGCATTATGCCGGCGGGTCATGGGCACCAGCCATACGCTTTCACAATGGATTATACTACATATATTTCTGCACTCCAGACGAAGGACTCTTTATGGCGACGGCAGAAGATCCACATGGTCCATGGTCGGAACTTAATCTTGTGAAGGGAGTAAAAAAATGGGAAGATCCATGCCCATTCTGGGATGAGAATGGAGATGCATACTTGGTGAGAAGTCAATATGGCGCAGGACCTATTTATCTTCATAAGATGTCGGCAGATGGCAAGGAACTTCTTGATGAAGGAACAATAATCTATGAAGGGGAAGTAGCCGAGGGACCAAAGATTCATAAATTTGGAGGCAAATACTATATAAGTTTGCCGGAAGGTGGAGTCAGAGGTGGATGGCAGACAATGTTGCGTTCGGATTCCATTTATGGACCATATGAACGAAAGGTGGTGTTGGAAACGGGTAGCACTGATATCAACGGACCACATCAGGGGGCTATCGTGGATACACCGGATGGAAGCTGGTGGTTTTTCCATTTTCAGGAAGTGCCCAAATTGGGTCGCGTAGTGCATCTGCAGCCAATGGAATGGGCTGAAGGATGGCCTCGGATTGGAGTTGATTTCGATGGGAATGGAGTTGGCGAACCGGTGAAAGAATGGGAAAAGCCAATTGCAGGGCATGCGATTAAGAAGCCTCAAGCGTGCGATTCATTTGATGGAAAGAAATTAGGGTTGCAATGGCAGGCAAACCATATATGGATTCCTGAAAATATATCGTTTGAGAAGAAAGATGGATGGCTTTCGATCACGGCATTGCCGGCAGATTCGCTTAAGAATGCACCTAACACGCTGACACAAAAGTTGATGGGATATACCGGAAGAGCTACTGTCAAAGTTGATATGTCGGATATGAAAGATGGGCAATCGGCGGGGATAGCATGTCTGTCGAAGATCTACCGGGGATTGGGAATTACGAAGAAAGATGGCGTAAATTGGATTTATATTGAAGAGGGTGGAAAGAGGAGTGAGATAGCACAGATAGCGGAGAGTGTAGTGTTTCTGAGAGGGGATTTTGATGTTACTGACAATCGGCATCGATTATCTTATAGTTTGGATGGGGAGAATTATATTCAGGCTGGAGAGGAGTTTGAGATGAGATGGGGAGATTGGAAGGGGCCGCGTGTTGGGGTGTATAGTTATGGGGCTGATGGGACGGCGCATTTTGATGAGTTTGAATACTTTTATCAATGATAAATGATAAATGATAAATTATCAATTATCAATTGATGAATGAGGGAGACTTGAAAAGACGCTGGGAATGTGTAATATATTTATTTTTAATGAGCCAAATGGAAAGGGATTTTGTTATATGATTATATTATGAACTTTATCTAATTTTAATATTATGAACATATCAGATCGTTTCAAGCACTTTTTTCACGTAGTGTCGAATGTAAGGCCAATAATATGGATTGGGTCTTACATTGCGCTTATGCCTGTATTTGCTTTGATTTATTGGGCACTTCCAGATTCTCAATTTCGCATTCCAGATGGAGCGGGGACTGATTTTGGTTCATGGCTATATTATAGTATCGTGACTATCACTACTCTTGGTTTCGGAGATTATACGCCAGCTCATGGTTGGGCTCAGACGGTGACAGCTGTGGAAGTGATGTGCGGATTGACTATCTTGGGCTTCTTCCTGAATGCAGTGGGATCGATGAAATCGGAGATAGATGTCACATCGGAAATAGAGAAGCAGAGACAACTTCATACAGCGGCAGAGAAGGATAAACTTTTAAAGGTAAGTCCGTTGCTTTTGAAACGCCTGAATACGTTTATCTATAATTGTGAGAACAATGCAGCAGAGAATGTACTTGTTAGGTCAGCTTTTAATATTGCACTTGCACTTGATTCGCTTCAGACACGGGTAGATTTGACGGAGTGGCCGGAGTTGCTTGAGAATTGCTTTACGCTTGTTGCGGATTGTCAGATATTCACGGATGAGCGTCAGATAGGGGAAGCATCCGACACTCCCAAGTCTGAGTTTGCGAAAGAGGCGGCGGAAACAGCACGGAAGATTGAGAGGCTGCTGGCGACGATCAAAGATCAGTAGAAGATATTCCAGAGGCCAGATTCCAGAGGCCATAGATCAGAGGATAGAGACTGGATGGAAGAGTATTTATTTTTATGGGTGGGAATTGGATAATTTGGAAAATTTTTATTAATTTTGCTATGGATTGATAGAAAAATCAATTCATAGCAATTTTATTAACCCAAAAGTCATTTTCTCATTATGTATCAAAGACAAGTTACATTCAAGGAGGCAGTAGTAAGCGCACTTCAGAATAACTACTGCAATTTCAATGGACGTGCGTCCCGGTCTGAATACTGGTGGTTTCAGTTATTTGGATTCATCCTGGGTATAGTAGTAGAAATAGTGTTCTGTTGGAGTCAAAATGCAATGAACGTTGCAAGCGGACTCGTAGGTCTCGCTTTACTGCTTCCGAGTCTTGGTTTATGCGTAAGACGTCTGCATGACATAGGCAAAAGCGGATGGTGGATTTTCATTTCACTCATTCCTATAGTTGGTTGGATAATCCTTTTGGTATGGTATTGCAAGGATAGCCAGATGGCACCTAATGAGTATGGAGATGTGCCTAATTTGGTAGCTTGATGTTTAAATCCTCAGGTTTCAGGCTTCAGGTTTCAGTCCTGAGTCTTAAACCTTCAAAATAAAAAATCAGAGTCCACATTGAGTGGACTCTAATTTTTT
>DAAK01000034.1:0-26008 GCA_001701075.1 Bacteroidales bacterium GP3
TGGCTAAAGACTCCAGAAGGCATGACATCCTGGCAATTCTTCGATTTCTTGCTAAAGCAACATGGAATCGTTGGCACCCCTGGCTCCGGATTCGGGGCAGAAGGAGAAGGCTATCTGCGTCTTACTGCGTTCAACACCCACGAGGCGACTGCAGAAGCGATGCAGCGAATGAGCAAATAGAAGAAATCACATGGCGATTTCTCTGATGTTAAACCTTTCTTGAATATAATCTACAAACCCATGTAAATTTAAAATCGGATTTTAAATTTGCACAAAATTACAAAAAAAATAATCAAATTTTCAAACTACTTTTTACAATTTCGACATAACTTCGGGGTTTCATTTTAAGGATTGGCTGAATTTTACTTTAAGGATTGGCCGATTTTCACTTTAAGGATTGGCTGAATTATGAAAAAAGTCCGCGAAATTGATTCGCGGATCTGTGATGCCATGAACTCCTTATTATAACGTATTTTATAATAGCGAACATTCCCTTAGAACCCAGAGTTGGGTTTCGGAACGCTCTACAGCTACAATTAAAATTGGGGAACTGCAAGTTTTGGGTGTGATAATTTTGAACATGGAATTGGCATCGCATCTAAAATGAACGAAAGGAGGGTGATTGGCGTTTTATAGTCAGAATTAAAAACAATTTATATTATGGAAGACAATATCAATCTCGCTACAGCTCAAGCAGCGGCAGCATTATCAAAATCAGCAGCAGAAGTATCTACAGAATCAGCAAAAATAGCAGCAGAGTCAGGAATAGCAGCGGCTAAGCAAATGGCATCTGAGAAATTAGCCGAAGCAAAAGCTGCAGCAGCCGATAAATTGGCTGACGCTCAAGATGCTGCTCAAACTGCAGCATCTCAAGCCCAAGACAAGGCTTCTCAATTAAAAGACAACCTGCAGGATAAGTTTGCCGACGCAAAGTCTGTAGCAGCCGACAAGATGGACCAGGCAAAAGACAAATTGAGCGGTCTGGCAGCCCAGGCTCTCGGGAAAATTTCTGAATTTGCTTCCAAGGCTTCAGAAGTTGCTGCCAAGAAAGCCAAGGACCTTTCATCCAATGATTAATTATTTATGATAAATGATAAATTATTAATTGCCTAAAATATAAGAAAAGAATGTCGACTTGAAAGAGCCGGCATTCTTTTTTTGTGTCTTTTTAAATTTTATCGGGAAGATAATTGCTAATGAGCGGAGTTTTCATTAACTTTGCAGTAATAATTGAAATTTTTGATTTTTGAAATTTTGTCCGACCAGTCCGACTCGTCCGACCAGTCTGACCAGTCTGACAACTGAAAACTGATAACTGACAACTTGACAACTATGAATAAAATAGCAAGATACTTCGCAGCTGCTGCCTCTATCGCAGCTATCGCAATTGCCGGAGGATGCGGCGAAAAGGGATTTAAGATTGAGGGACAACTCGCTGACAGCGAAGGAGACAAGGTGCTTCTTGAGAAGGCTGACTTCTCTGGTTATTGGACTATTGTAGACTCCACTCGCACTGACAGTAAGGGAAATTTCAAGTTCTCCCAGCCGCAGCAAAGTGGTCCGGAAATATTCCGTCTGACACTTAATGACAAGTATATCTATCTTCCCGTAGATTCCACCGAGACCTTGACCGTGACAAGTTCCAAAGGTAATTTCGGTCATGACTTCACCGTTTCTGGTTCCGAACAAGCTGCCCGTATGGCACAGTTTGAAAAAGATCTCATCGCATTCGCGCCTAATATCAACAATACCGACTCACTTAGCAACTTCAAGAAGCGCATCTACAATGAATATATGCATGATAGCAAAGGGAATGTGATGTCATATTATATCCTTACAAAAACCGTTGGCAACCAACCTCTTTTCGACCCCACTACCGACGATTACAGATACATCGTGGCTGTTGCCAACAACTATAATCACTTCCGTCCGGATGATGCTCACACTCCATTCCTACTTGAACTCGCAAAGGCAGCACAACGTCACCACAACGACCAAAACGGCATACGGACAGTCATCAATGCAGAGGAAATCAAGATGCTTGAGATTGCCCTCAACGATGAGAACGGCAACGAGCAGAATCTTTCTGATTTGGTTGGAAAAGGCAAACCTGTCATTGTTGCATTCACGTTGATGCGTGATGGAGCGACTCCTGAAATCAACCGTCAACTTGCAGAATTATATAAAGCAGGTAGAGTTGACATTTACAACGTAAGCCCAGACCGCGATCAATATGGATGGCGCGAATCAGCAAGCAATCTCCCTTGGGTCACAGTTCTTGACCCCTCTGCCGGACAAGATAAGGTGTTCCTCCAATACAACGTCGCAGATCTCCCAACCTTCTTCATATACAATGCAAATGGAGAGCTCTCTGCCCGATGCACGAGTGTGAAAGAGATCCGCGAAAAACTTTGAAATCAGTTGTAAGTTAAAGCCGTAAGTTATAATTATGATGGATTGGAAAGACGCACTTGCATCTCTTAGTGGAATTCCTGAAGGAGAGGAATCTCAAGTCGCTCAACCAGAAAGCTCAACCACCAGGCAAACCGGCAAGCAAACCTCGCCCCTTCACGTGCTTATCGAAAAGAAAGGACGTGGAGGAAAGACTGCTACCATCATAGACGGATTTGAAATTTCAGATGAAGAAATAGATGAGATTGCCCGATCACTACGCAAGAGACTTGGGACGGGAGGAAGTGCCCGTGGCGGTGAAATCCTCATTCAAGGAGACCGAAAGGCCGACGTGGCCAAGCTACTTGCCGAGATGGGCTTCAAAGTGAAAGGATAGTCGGGGTTGTCAACGTTTTCAGAGTTGTCAGCGTTTTCAGCGTTGTCGTCGTTGCCTGAGGGCTCTGAGAATGTCGACATATTTAATCATTAATATTTAATAATTAATATTTTACCATAAGTGTTGCAGTTACAAAGAGCATCCGCCGGTTCTGGAAAGACTTATACCCTGGCTAAAAAGTTTATAGAATATTACATTTCCGAACCCGACGAAGCTGGACGGCGTCGTCTTAGGCCAGCTCGTGCCTTACGGGAATCACTTCAGCACATTCTTGCCATTACCTTCACTAACAAGGCTACCAACGAGATGAAGCTGCGCATTGTGGATAAACTCAATGCGCTCGCCTCCTGGACTCCAGCCATTCCGATCAAGAAGGTAGATTATCTAAAGGATTTCACTGAGCAATTTGAGTGCAGCCCCGAAGAATTAGCTTCATTGTGCAAATATGCACTTAAGGTGTTGCTGACAGACTATAGCGACTTCAAGGTATCCACTATCGACTCTTTTTTCCAGACTGTGCTCCGCACTTTCGCCTACGAAGCAGATCTTGACGATACATATCAGATTGAACTTGACTCTAATTATGTCACACAGATGGGTCTTGACACCACTCTTGATGAAATTGACACAGAAGAGAAATCGAGCCAAGGTGCCGTCTGGATTGAAAGCATGATGGAGAATAAAGCTGCCGCTGGCAAAGGATGGAATATTTTCCAGAAAAGCCAAAGCAGATCAAGTGTCTACAGCGAAATCCTAAATGCAAGCAGAAACCTCGCAAAAGAAGACTTCAAGGAAATCAGGGAAAGTTTGGACGCCTATTTTGAAGAGCACCCAGATTTCTTCCATACATACCATCAGCTTTGTAATCTTTACGAAAAGAAGCTGCGTGATGATTTCAGCAAGATGAGAATTGCAGCCCAAGCAGTCAAAGACGCTTTCATTGAAGTCGGACTCGATATGAATGAAACTGCGGGGACCTACCTTGCATCGAGAGTGACAAAAATGGCTGAAACTTGGAAGTGGGATCATCGTGTCGATAAAGACAAAACTGCTGATTTTGATGTTCCGGAATTCACCCGAAAGGGAGCCAAGTCAAGGGTCTTTCATCCGGGAAAAGAGAACCCCCATTTGGGCACATCCATAGAAGATCACATCGAAGGGCTTGCCATACATATGTTTAAGTGTTACAAGGGATGGCGCAACGAGGCTTTGTCTGACAAAATAAAAAGATGGAGACTCTATCGCACCACTATGCCTTATGTCGGACTGCTCCAGAGTGTCAGAAGCAACTCCCGTCTATTTCTTACCGACAGCAATACTGTAGAACTTGGAGAGACTAATTCCATCTTGAGCCGCATCATCGGCACTGACGACGCGCCTTTCGTCTACGAACGCCTCGGCAGCAGACTGGAGCATTTCCTGATTGATGAATTTCAAGACACCAGCAACCTTCAATGGCACAACCTACGTCCTCTGCTTAAAGAGAGTGAGGCAAAGGGCAACGACAATCTTATAATTGGAGATGCTAAGCAGAGCATCTATCGTTTCCGCAATGCTGATCCGACCCTTATCACTTCCAAGGTACCACAGGAATTCTCTGGCACTTGCAAGCCATGCGGCTACACTCCGGCTGAGAATACCAACTGGCGAAGCTGTCTCCGCATTGTTAAGTTTAACAATCTATTTTTCAGATTCTTCTCCAAGAAACTTGGCGAACGTATGGAGCAGCTTTACTCCAATACTGTGCAACCAGCCTCACACAAAGAACAGAAAGGATACGTAAAGATCCAGCTTTTTGAAAATAGCTCAGCTGATGAAGATAATATCCCTTCCCATTTCGATGAAATTCCTGAGCTTATTGCAGATATGCTGAGACGAGGATATGAGATGAGCGAAATAGCTGTGCTCGTCGATACCCACGAGCAAGGATCTATGATTATAGAACGCATCATGCTCTATAATCTCAGAGATGATGTGGATCAAAAGATCAACTTTATCAGTGCAGACTCATTGCAAGCTGGAGAATCCCCGGCCGTGCAGACAGTGCTTTCTATCCTCGAAGCTATCAACAGTGGCACTAATGCAAAATTAAATCCGAAAGAGCTGAGGAAAGATAAAGGTGCCGGTGACTGGAGCAAACTCAGGGCTGACTTCAGTTTCTTTGCAATGCGCTATCCGGGAACTCCTCTCTCTGAACTTCTTTCAAGGTTCCTTAAAGGTGAATATGATCCTAATGCCATTCAGGATATGCTTGCGGAAATGAGTACTACTGTGCTCCCGGCTCTTGTAGAAAATATCATCCAGCAGTTCATTCCCCTTCACACCCGGCAATCTGAAGCTGCCTTCTTGGCTGCCTTGCAAGACATGGTTCTTGAGTTTTGCGAGGGTCATACTTCCGATATAGCTTCATTCTTGCAATGGTGGAACAAAATAGGTCGCTTTAAGTCAATCTCTTCTCCCGAAGATGCCGACGCCGTCAATATCATGACAGTCCATAAGTCAAAGGGACTCGAATTCCGATGCGTAATAGTGCCTTTCTCCAAACAGACTGTCAAACCCTCTCCATTCCAGAAAGAATGGCTTTGGGTCAAGCCCGATCTCTCGGAAGCAGAAGGGATTCCGCAAATTCCATGGATTCCTATATGGAGCGAATCCAATCTTAAGGATACTATCCACATGGAAAGCTACCAACAATACCTTGACAACTTTATGTCTGACAAGGTCAACATGGCATATGTAGCCTATACACGTGCTATAGATGAACTTTATATCTACACTCCGTGCAAATTGAAAGAAGACGGATCAACTTCTGATAAGGATCGCATCGGTTCATTTCTCTGGGAATGTGGAGTTGATGCAGAAAATATAATCTCAGATATCAAAAATTCCTATTCAGACTCAATAGATTATATTCCTTCAGCTGATGAGATTATTGTTGATATCGACAATAGGTCATGGACTTATGGAGAGCCTCTCCGACTGGAGGAAATCATTGAGGGACGTAAGCAGAAGGATGATAGTGCCCAAAACATTATAGTATCCGACTATCGGTGTGGTGCTAATATTCCTGCACTTGTATACAAGGATCCTACGAGTTCCGACAATGACCTACTTCCTGCGGATCCACAAGAAGAGGACATACCTGAAGCCGAATCAGAAGAAATTCGCCGTTATGGAGAATTGATGCATAGCATCATGGAAAATATTCAGACTGATG
Organism: Bacteroidales bacterium GP3; assembly: GCA_001701075.1. Taxonomy (GTDB): domain Bacteria; phylum Bacteroidota; class Bacteroidia; order Bacteroidales; family Muribaculaceae; genus Lepagella. The sequence continues at coordinate 6,006 of DAAK01000034.1, forward strand.
CCGATATTCCTCGTGCATTGCTCAAAGCAAAGAGCGCCGGACTCATCGGCCACAAACAAATGGAAACGCTGAATGAGCAACTCAAAAAAGCTCTGGAAAGCGTAAAAAGCTACGGATGGTTTGCTCCTGAATGTCGGGTTATCAACGAACGCGGCATCGTGGTCGATGGCAAAATTCACAGACCCGACAGAATAATGATCCGACCTGATGGGACTGCTGTCATAGTTGACTACAAATTCGGCGAACATCGCAATGACAAGGCATACTCCCGGCAAGTGAAAAGATATGCATCCGCACTTCTTCAGACCGGGAAAGCAAAAAAATGCGAGGCCTACATTTGGTATGTAAGCCTCGGATGTGTAGTGCGTGACGCGTGACGCTATCTATCTCCGGGAGCACCGGAAACCATAGGCAATGATGACAAGGAAGCAGATGAGAGGCAATACAAACGACAGATTCACTGCCGGGAATCCTCCTATCTCTACACAGTCGATTATCTTGGCCTGAAGCGGAGGAAGTACCGAACCTCCTAAGATAGCCATAATCAAACCTGCAGCTCCAAATTTAGCATCATCACCCATACCGTCGAGCGCAATTCCATAGATAGTCGGGAACATTAGCGACATGCAGGCTGATATTCCGACAAGACAATATAGTCCCTTTATATCCTGGAATATTATCACCCCTGCCGTAAGCACTGCAGCAGCGGCAGCAAGAATTGCCAAAAGTCGACCGGCATTAATATAGCGCAAGAGATAAGTACATACGAAACGGCTGCCACAGAAGATCGCCATTGCTATTATATTGTATTTCTGCGATAATACCTCCGCGCTCTTCTCGTCAAGACCCTCAATCATGAATACCCGTGTGCCATACTGAATGATGAATGTCCAGCACATGATCTGCGCTCCCACATAGAAGAACTGAGCGATAACACCCTCGCGATAACGGCTCTGGGAGAATATCCTTTTCAGTGTTGGCAAGAAATCTATTGAATGTGATTTGTCACCATTCTTAGGCATCTTGACAACAGCGATTACGACAAACATGAGCACAACAACAATGCCAATGAAGACATAAGGAGTGATGAGAGTAAGTAAGTCGGCATCACGCACTGCTTCGAACTCCGCATCACTAAGATGTGCTCTCTGCTCTGTCTCAAGAGGATTCAGACGAGCCTGGATGAAGTTCATTGCCACCCACATGCCCATCAGCGATCCAACCGGGTTAAAAGACTGCGCCATATTCAGACGTCGGGTTGCAGTTTCTTCCGGACCCATGGAAAGGATGTATGGATTACAGCTCGTTTCCAAGAAGGATAGTCCGCAGGTCAAGATAAAATAAGCGATGAGAAACGGATAATAACTTCCCGTAAGCATCGCGGGATAGAAGAGAAACGCACCGCAGGCATAAAGACCGAGTCCAAGAAGGACACCTGCTTTGTAGGAAAATCTACGGATAAAGATTGCGGCAGGAAATGCCATGGCAAAGTATCCTCCGTAGAATGCCACTTGCACAAGAGTGCCATCGGTCACACTCATACGGAAAATCTTAGAGAATGCCTTCACCATCGGATTGGTGATATCATTGGCAAATCCCCATAGGGCAAAGCAACTCGTGATGAGGATAAATGGCACCAAGTAGCTGACACCATTCATGCTTAGAAGTGAGTGGGAACCGCCAGCTGCGGCTCCATTGTTATTGTCTTTCATGGAAATAAAAATAAGCTATCAAAGATTCAATTATTAATCAGATTTAAATCTTTTATCTTTAATCTTTTGTAATTAATCTTTACTTGTAGATTGGTCCGTAAGCTGCACATGCACGATAGTCGGCGCCCTCCTTGTCCATTCCAAATGCATTCCATGATGCCGGACGGAAAATATCTACGTCCTCTACATTGTGCATGCACACTGGTATACGCAAGATAGATGCGAGTGTAATCAAGTCCTTACCTATATGGCCATAAGAAATAGCTCCGTGATTAGCACCCCAGTTGTTCATTACTGAATACACATCCTTGAATGCATCGCGGTCTGGGCAGAGACGGGGCACAAACCATGTCGTTGGCCAAGTAGGATCTGTACGCATATCAAGCATTTTATTGATTTCAGGATCTACATCAGCAGTCCACCCTTCCGCTAATTGAAGCACAGGGCCAAGTCCCTTCACAAGATTCAGGCGCATCATAGTGACGGGCATTCCTCCCTTAGTAAGGAAATTGGAAGAGAAACCACCACCGCGGAAATAGTCACGGTCGGCTGGATACCATGTAGTGGCCTCAAGACATTTCTCAACATCTGCTTCGGTCATTTCCCAATGAGGTTTCATCACTGCAACTCCATTGGCATCTATTGATTGTCCTGTTCCATCGAGAGTCGTCGCTCCGGAATTGATGAGATGTATCATTCCTCCGGCTGCCAGACCTGTTAGTTCTTTGCCAGTGACACGATAGACGGCTTCTGGACTCCAATATGTACGGACATCGCTGAAGAACTGAGCCCGATTTGTAAGAAGGTGTCCGAAAAGCATAGCGACACCATTACATGCGTCATTTTCTGTAGCAAGGACGAAAGCTTCGCGAATACCATTCCAGTCGAAAGAAGTGTTGAGTAATGCTTCAGTAAAATCTCCATTAGGATAGAAATCCGTCCACTGGCGTTGGCCCTGAAAACCGCCTGCAATAGCATTGTGTCCAAGAGCCTCTTCCTTGAAGCCCATCTCCTTCAGTTTGGGATTTCCTTTCAGTAGGTCGCGCACAATAAGAGTCATCTTGACGACAAACTCCCAGTCCGCATCCTTTTGCTCGCGGGTTTTCTTCTTTTCCGGACGATTCTTGAAGTCCTCTCCTTCGCGTGGTTTGCAGTATTTTTCTGTCCAGGCCATAGCCTTTTCATACTCTTCCTTATCATAGATACCCTCGCTCATGCGGCGCATGATTTCTGTAGCATCGACAGATTCTGTTCGCATTCCAAGATATTCCTGAAAGAAATCAGGATTTACGATTGAGCCAGCTATGCCCATCGACACAGATCCGATGGAAAGATATGATTTGCCTCGCATTAATGCGACGGCGAGAGCCGCCCTTGCAAAACGCAGAATTTTTTCCTGAACATCAGCCGGGATTGTATTGTCATCAAGATCTTGCACATTATGCCCATAGATTCCAAAAGCAGGAAGCCCCTTTTGAGCGTGGGCTGCCAAGACTGCTGCAAGATATACCGCACCCGGGCGTTCAGTTCCATTGAATCCCCATACAGCCTTCGGCCAATATGGATGCATATCCATGGTTTCAGAACCATAGCACCAGCAAGAAGTCACAGTAATGGTGGCTCCTACTCCTTCGCGCTCAAATTTTTCGGCACATGCGGCTGTTTCAGGGAAACGTCCTATAGTCCCGTCAGCTATCACACACTCTACAGGAGTGCCATCTGGATACTTAAGATTTGTGGAAATAAGGTCAGCTACTGCTTTTGCGAGATTCATGGTCTTGTCTTCAAGACTTTCTCGCACGCCCCCTTGACGGGCGTCAATTGTGGGACGGATTCCGATTTTAGGATAGTTTGTCATTGTTGTTGAGTTTTCTGATATCAGCTTTCAGGTGAATAAAGCCAACTTGAAAGTTGGAATAAAAAAAGAAGGGTCTGCACCGTTGACACGGCAGACCCTTCAATATTAATTAGTCACGGTTACCACCGAAAATACGCAGGATGAAGAGGAAGAGGTTGATGAAGTCGAGATAAAGGTTCATCGCACCCATGGTAGCAAGTTTGTCGGAAAGTGCCGGATCAAGATTTGCTGCTGCCAATTGCTTCACTTGCTGGGTATCCCATGCGGTCAGACCGGTGAAGATGAGAACACCTACAAATGAGATAATATAGCTCATAGTGCTGCTGTGCAAGAAGATGTTGACAAGCATTGCAATGATGAGTCCGAAAAGTGCCATCATCAGGAATGAGCCCATCTTGGTGAGGTCGGCCTTAGTGAAATATCCATACACCGACATTGCACCGAAAGTGCCGGCGGTGATAAAGAATGTGGCCACGATTGCCGTCATCTTATATGCAAGGAATATACTGCTTAGGAAAGTGCCCATAAGAGCAGAATATACAAGGAAAAGCGCAAGCACTGTTCCGCTCGACATATTCTGCATTCGCACCGGAATGAGGATAGCCATCGCAAACATTGCGATAATGAGTCCCCACATCACGATCTGGTTGCCGAATATGATATTGAGCATTGCCGGGCTGGAAGCTACGCCAAGGGCGCAGAACGCTGATACGAGAAGTCCGATGGTCATACGGACATAGACACGCTTCATGACGGAATTTGTCTGACGTGCCACTGCAGAGCCACCATAATAGGGAGGAGGAGTCTGCTGAGGGTTATTGTAATCTGGATACATTTTTTGGTTTAGTTAAAATTATTAGACTTATAGGATTCATAGGACAACGCCCATTATTCCCATATAATATAGACAACAAAACCTATGCCAAAGTTTAATGCTACATTCTTTCTGGCATCTCCATGCCAAGAAGACCAACTCCGGTCTTCAGTGTACGGGCTACAACATAGCTAAGCAAAAGGCGCAATTGGCGCACTGCTGGGTTCTCTTCCTTAAGTATGCTATAGTCATGATAGAAGCGGTTGTATTCCTTGGCAAGTTCAAAACAATAGTTGGCAATCAGCGACGGGCTGTAAGTACGGCCTGCTTCCTTTACTACTTCAGGGAAGTCTGCTACTTTCTGAATCAGGTCAGACTCTGCCTCATTTGGAATGGCTGTAGGCATATACAAAGGATCAAAATCATCCCCTGCCCTACGGAGCACAGACTGTACTCGCGCATATGTATACTGTAAGAATGGACCGGTATTGCCATTGAAGTCAATCGATTCCTTAGGATTGAAAAGCATATTCTTACGGGGATCTACCTTTAGCAAGAAGTATTTTAAGGCTCCCATTCCTACTATGCGGGCAACTTCGGCACGCTCTTCTTCAGGCATATCGGCAAAGCGTTCTGCTCCGGTTTCTGCAGCGTCGGCAATCATCTTGTCAATGAGGTCGTCAGCATCCACCACCGTACCTTCACGGCTCTTCATCTTACCCTCGGGAAGCTCCACCATGCCATAGGAGAAATGAGTCAAGTCTTTGCCCCACTTGAAGCCAAGCTTATCAAGAAGAAGCGAAAGCACCTGGAAGTGATAGTTCTGCTCGTTTCCGACCACATAGATCATCTTGTCGATAGGATAATCCTGATAGCGGAGCTTCGCAGTGCCTATGTCTTGAGTCATATAGACCGATGTGCCGTCGGCACGCAGAAGAAGCTTATGGTCAAGACCATCAGGAGTCAAGTCGGCCCATACCGAACCATCTTCCTTTCTGTACATGATACCTTCATCAAGACCTTTCAACACAAGATCTTTGCCCTGAAGATAGGTGTCGCTCTCATAATAAATCTTATCGAAACCGACACCGAGACGGCGATAGGTCTCGTCAAATCCTGCATACACCCATTCGTTCATCATCTTCCATAGGTCGCGCACTTCCTTGTCGCCAGCTTCCCATTTGCGAAGCATCTCACGCGCTTCGAGCATCAGGGGAGATTTTGCTTTTGCTTCATCTTCAGAAAGATTTTCCTTCTCCATCAGCTCTTTCACCTCATCCTTGAAGTGACGGTCGAAAAGCACATAGAAATCGCCAATCAGATGATCGCCCTTTTTGCCTGTGGATTCTGGAGTGGCTCCATCTCCCCATTTTTTCCATGCAAGCATCGACTTGCATATATGTATACCACGGTCGTTTACTATATTGGTTTTGACCACCTTATGGCCATTTGCCTCAAGAATCAGAGAGAGCGAATATCCGAGGAGATTATTACGCACATGTCCGAGATGCAGCGGTTTATTTGTGTTGGGGCTGGAATACTCTACCATCACAAGATCGGAATTTTCATCTGCATGCTGGATTCCAAATTCTTCGTCTTCTGCTATGCTATGGAGGGTAGTCAACCAGAATGTAGGATTTACGGATATGTTGAGGAAGCCCTTGACTACGTTAAACTTTTCAACGGCAGGCACATTCTCCACAAGCCACTCTCCTATTTCTGTAGCAGTAGCTTCCGGCGACTTATGCGAGGCCTTCAAGAATGGGAAAGCCATTATGGTAAGGTTTCCTTCAAATTCTTTTTTAGTTTGTTGCGGCTGAATCTTGTCAGCAGGAAAATCAAGGCCATAGAGTGCCTTTACTGCATCACTCACGCCTTGGGTGATAATGGATTCTATCTTCATTGTATATGATTGTCAAATTCGTATGCAAATTTAACAATAAATACCGACATATACAAAAAAATCAGCAGGCTCACTTCCAGAATTAGGAAGAAGCCTGCTGATTTTATCTGTTATCCTTTACGAATGGAGATTATTACTTGCCAAGGCCATCGGCCGGTTTGAACTTAACCACCTTGCGTGCCGGGATCTGGATCTTTTCTTTTGTACGTGGGTTGATGCCTTCACGTGAAGGTTTTTCAACTACTGCGAAAGTGCCGAAGCCGATGAGCTGCACTTTGTCTTCATTTGCCAATGCCTGGCTGATTGATTCAAGAACTGCGTCAAGAGCTTTCTTGGAGTCTACCTTGCTGAGACTTGCCTTAGCTGCGATTTCGTTTACGAGATCTGTCTTGTTCATAATTCAAATTTTAGGGTTATTATTTGTTCTTTTGAGTCTGCTTTTTTAAGCATAACACTTTCAAGACGCAAATATAGTGTTTAAAACGCTAACAACAAACTTTTCAATGAAAAAAATTATAAAAATATATAAAATTTTACGATTTTACCCCTTCTCCACCTAAAATACGGACTAAAATTGCTAATTTTGCATTGTTAAAAAATATCGAAAACCCAAAAGTCCAATATATGTACAATGGATCTACATCCGGCGGCTGGTGGCGCTCCATCCCCCCGGTGACAAAAAACCTGATAATAATCAATTTTATAATTTGGCTGGCTGAAATTCTGGTGCCTGGATTTAATAAGACGCTTGTCGACTACCTCGGGCTTCATCTGTTTGGCAGCTCCCTTTTCAATCCTGCACAGATATTCACATATATGTTCATGCACGATCCCCACAGTCCTGCACACATTCTATTCAACATGTTCTCACTTTGGATGTTCGGCAGAATTCTCGAACAAGTATGGGGTGCAAAGCGCTTCCTTATGTTCTATCTCGTCTGCGGTGTAGGTGCCGCTCTCGTGCAGGAGGGCGTTTGGGAGCTAACGTGGAAATCTGAATATATCGATGGCATTGCTCGTCTCAATGGTCTGACCAACGAGCATATGAGAGCGATCGTGGATGCTGCCGTGCAAAATGGAGACACCAAGTGGATAGATGCGATTGCCGATTTCAAGTCGATGATGGTGACAATTGGAGCTTCAGGCGCAATCTATGGCATCCTGCTCGGCTTCGCATTCACTTTCCCCGATATGCCACTCTATCTCTTCTTCATTCCTGTGCCTATAAAGGCTAAGTATATGGTGATTGGATACGGTGTGATAGAGTTCTTCCTTGGCGTAAGCGGCAGTATGAGCACCGTAGCTCATTTTGCTCATCTCGGAGGAATGCTCTTCGGCATATTCATTCTTCTCTATTGGAAGAAGAAAGGGATGCTACACCGTTATTAACGATTATGATAATACGAAGAACGCATAGTACATGACATTAATTGATAAGTGGAAATCATATTGTGGAGGAAGTTCCATATTAGCATGGCTTACCATTGGCGAGGTAATGATATGGATAATTGTGACCATATTGTCACTCGCAGGGCGCATGATGCATTTCAATGTTCCTATAGCCGAATGGACAACTCTCCCATCATATTTTCCTCTCTTCCTTAGCCGTCCATGGACATTGGTATCATATATGGCAGTGCATTTTGATGTGCTGCACATGCTTTTCAACGTTCTTTGGCTCTATTGGTTTGGAACGATAATGCTGATCACACTTTCCGACCGACATCTTTTGCTTACATTCATAGGAGGAGGCTTGGTCGGGGGCCTTCTATTTTTGGGATCAGCAGCAATTGGCTATGGCTCTGGATGGCTCTGCGGAGCCAGTGCTGCTGTAATAGCAGTTATGTGCGTGGCGGCTATCCGTCTGCCCGACCATAGGATCAAGATGTTCCTTATCGGGGAAGTTAAGCTCAAATGGGTGGCTGTGGTATGCTGTCTTCTGACTTTCCTTGGAGGAGGAGGCAATCAAGCGGCTCATATAGGAGGTCTTTTATGGGGTGTTGCCATTGGACTTCTTTTGCAAAAAGGCATTGACCCTACAAAATGTTTACCCTCCTTTCATCGCAATGCCACAAAGACTGCCTATGAGCGGAAACCTGAAATGATGGTCCGTATGCTTAAGCAACGCCAAAATGATATGGATCGCCTTGATTCTCTTCTCGACAAGATTAAGCTCTCCGGCTACGAGAGTCTCTCGCGCAAGGAGCGTAAGGAACTCAACGACCTCTCCACCCGCCTCAAAAAATAATCTCCTCCACCCCATAACCCTATAACCCTTATCAATATGATAATCATCTCGCCACTCATACGCCTCTGCCTGAAGATCATATCGATCATTCTATTCATCGTGACCATAGCCGCCTCCTATGGCGGCAAATGCAATCCGGAATACATGACCGTTCCCTCGGTGCTTGTGCTTGCGCTTCCTTATCTCGCAATTGCGACTCTGATTGCAGGTATCGCATGGCTACTTTCCGGACGACTCATAATGGCTATAGCAGCAGGAGTGACTCTATTCGTCAGCTGGGGCACTCTAAAAGATGTGACACCTATCGCCTTTTCAAAGTCCCCACAGGATGAGACTCGGACTTTCAGACTAATGACCTACAATTGCCTTCACCTTGCCGACACAACTAAAGCAGATGCCCCGGGCAACCGTGCAATCAAGTTTCTGGCTGAATCAGATGCCGACATTATCTGCCTACAGGAACTCTATAACTTTGAAGACCCATCGGAAATCCACCATTGGAGCCGCGGACTTATAGATTCTCTTTACTCGGCCTATCCATATAGGGCTACTGCTGCCGGCAACGCAAGAGACCTTAAGGTAATCTCGAAATATCCTGTAAAAGCCTTACCTATACAGTGCGATGATCCGGACGACAATAGATATTGGGGCCAACACCGCAGATGGGCACTTTTCGAAGTTGATATCAATGGATCTAAGTTCCCGATCGTCAATTTCCATATGACGTCTTACGATTTGACAGATACGGAAAGGGAGGTTGTGACTGAAATCAGAGGTGTAAACACTGCAAAGAAAAGCTATAAGGAATTCCGATATGAAATATTCCCGAAGCTTGGAGAGGCTTTTCGCACACGAGCAAAGAATGTCAACGAAATGATTCAGACCATATCTGGCATGAATACCTTAATTGCCTGTGGCGACTTCAACGATGTGCCGGGCAGCTGGTCGTATGGATTGATGAAGAAAGCGGGGTTTCAGGATGCCTATCCTGAGACAAGCTTTGGACCCACTAATACATTCAATCAATTCCTGTTTCTTTTCCATATCGACCAGATATTCTACAGAGGCTACCGTCTGAAAGCACTCAAGACGAAACGCCATGGCATCAACACATCCGACCACTACCCAATTGAGGCCACATTCGAAATCCTCCCTTAAGTCTCATATTCAATCTCTTTTCCCCCAATAGAATTTAATTTTTGATTAAAAAAATATTAAATTTAATTTGGGGGACTTATTTTTCGAGCCTTTTTGCCCACATACGCGTTTTAGTTATACAATTTCACTGAAGCGGATCACTCCTTCTTTGAAGCTGTAACCGTAAGAACAAATCTATCTTAATTTATTAACTAAAAAACACACAACTATGAAAAAAACATTACTTGCCGCATCACTTCTACTCGCAGGAGCGGCATCAATGATGGCTCAGGAATCTCTGGAAAAACCTGGCTTTCTCAGCAACATGTCAATAGGCGTTCAAGGTGGCGCTACAACCCCTCTCAAATCAGGATCCAAATTCTTCAAGGATATGCGCGGAGCCGCAGGTCTTGATATCCGCAAGCAGATCACTCCAGCTTTCGCACTCGGTATAGAAGGCGATGCTGCAGTCAACACATCCAATTGGGATGGAATGACACACTCCACTACAACATTTGATGCCAGCTATGTAGGCACCTACGGAGCAGTGAATCTTTTTAAGCTTTTCCAGCCTTACGGAACAAGAAATTTCTTCGATATCGAAGCAATTGCTGGTGCAGGATGGGGGCACCTCTATCAGAATGGTAAAGGCAACGACCATAACTTTTTCGGCACTAAAGCTGGACTGAACCTCAACTTTAATGTAAATGACAAAGTCACTCTTTCAATCCGTCCGAGCGTACTTTGGGACATGAGTGATGCAGGCGTAAAGCAGACATCTGCAGCATATAACGCAGAGAAGGCTACATTCAATATTGCTGCCGGGGTTTCCGTAAAACTTGGAGATGGCTTCAAATACAGTGTGCCTAACTACAATCTTGATGAGATTGCCGCACTCAACGAAAAAATCACCAACCTGCGCGCGGATGTCGCTGCTGCTGGCGATGCCCTCAATGCAAGCAACAACGAAAACATGATGCTTGCCGCTGAACTCCAGAAGCTGAAAAATCAGAAGCCCGTCGTAGTTAAGGAAACTCAGGACTTCCTCAGCACTGTAAGATATGTCAACTTCGCTATCGGCCGCTACAATGTGCCTGCTGATCAGCTCCCCAACGTAGCTGCTGTCGCTTCATATCTTAAGAATCATCCACAGGCTATTGTAAGCATCAAGGGTTACGCTTCTCAGGATGGTCCTATTGAGGTCAACGAAAGACTTGCCAACCAGCGTGCTGAATCTGTCAAGAACATGCTCATAAACAAATATGGAATCAAGGCTGACAGAATCAAGGCTGAAGGCATGGGTATCGGCCACATGTTTGAAGAAGAAAGCTGGAATCGCGTTGCTATCTGCACACTCGACAACAATCAGCCAGTTTCAACCGAGACTATCGTAAGAAAATAAAAATAACTTTAGGCTCGTGACTGCCGACTCTACGGCAGATGTGGATGCCCTGCACGACGCAGGGCATCTTTTTTATTGAAAAATTTGGCCGACCACAAAAAAATCACTAACTTTGCATTCGGAATCCAATCACACGGCTCCTGATGCAGGAATGGTGGAATGGTAGACACGGGGGACTTAAAATCCCCTGGCCTTTGCGGGCTGTGTGGGTTCGAGTCCCATTTCCTGTACTCATTTATCCATGCAAGGTCTTGCGAAAAAATTCGCAAGACCTTGTTTTATTAACATCATTTAACAAATGACTGCACGAAATCGTGCAGTCATCCGGATTAAATTTGCGACATCAAAACAAAATCATGTACAAAAGGCATGATTACGCAAAACTTCCGGATTATGAATAGTACATACTACACTTCAAACTCCTCAGGAGCACCCACCTACACCTCACGTAGCATACGACGCGTGACAGTAGGTCGTTCTGACTCTCTTATGAGCTACGGCGATAGAATCTCCGTACGGCTTGTAGCTCGAGATCAGCGTGTGATGGAATATGAAACCAGACAAGTGGCCGACATGACCGACCTCACCGGCGATCTCCGACGTCGCGCCAAAGGTATGCATGGCCTGGTAGTGGTCTATATCCGGAATCACGACCGTGGTTGGGCTCGCGAACGCCGCATTATGCTATATCCTCAAAGAAAACGGACACCCATACAGCGCCCGGAGGCCGTACAGGTGCCCATGTTCTTCCCCTGGGAACTCTAACCCCATAACCCTATAACCTCCCTAATTTTCGCAAGCTAAAATTAGGGATTATATAGGTCCTTATTGTAGAAATTGAGGATTTCGTATGTAGCCTTGAGCAATTCAGTCGCCTTCCCCTCTGGATTGATCCTTTGGGCTGCCAGATAGTCGTTGATAGCTTTGCTCCGCTCCCCAAGTGCCCAATATAGACGTCCTCTCTCTATCAAGGCAGACTCATCTTCTGGATTCTCTTTAAGACGCTCCGAAAGCACACGCATCTTAACTGCCATGTCATCGGAATTTGATGTTTTGTCCATATTAATCAAGTGCACAACGGTGTGATTTGACGGGATGATGAGTAAAGACAGTTGCAAGCGAATCAAATTTCTCCGGATTCTCACTCGTAAGGAATTCCGCAGTTCCTCCTTTGGAAAGTCTTATATCCATCTCCGGGTGACGCTGCAGATAGTCTTTCAGAGACTCTGCGACTAACCGTCCCTGCTCAAGGATGCGGATACCATCTGGGGCATATTTGCGTATCTTATCTATAAGCAGAGGATAATGGGTGCATGCGAGCACAAAAGTATCCACATCCGGATCCTTCGCCATCAGCAAGTCGATATACTTCTTTACGAAATAATCTGCTCCATCACCTTCAGCCTCTGAATTCTCCACAATAGGCACCCAAAGTGGACAAGCCTGCTGGGTGACTGTCATTTCCGGGAAAAGCTTCTTGGTCTCCAGCACATAAGAATTACTGGCGACTGTGCCGAGCGTTCCCAATACCCCGATATGACCTGATTGTGAAACTTGATCAAGAATCTCCACTGTAGGACGAATCACACCCAACACCCTCCGCGTCGCATCAATTTGAGGAAGATCCTTTTGCTGGATCGTACGCAAAGCTTTTGCTGAGGCCGTATTGCAAGCTAAGATGACGAGTGGACATCCTCTTCGAAAAAGTTCCTTTACCGCCTCAAGGGTATATCGGTAGATGACCTCGAAACTTCTCGAGCCATAAGGAGCCCGCGCATTATCGCCTAAATAGAGATAATCATAATCCGGAAGAGTCTTTCTGAGATCGCGGAGGATAGTAAGTCCACCATATCCCGAATCAAAGACACCTATCGGTCCTACGGAAATGGCGGAAGCTGATGCCTCCGCCATTCTGCCTTCTTTTTTATCTGTCATGGTGTTGGATTCAACACAGTTTTGACTTAATTCTTACTTGAGTCCGAGTTTTGCCTTCACAAGGGGAGTCACGTCTTCTACTGGCTCAGCACGATAAAGAGTAAGCTGCGGATCATACATCTGGATAAGGGAGAAATTATTCTCACGGCCTACACTTTCTACAGCCTGGATCACTTTCTGCTGAATAGGACCCATCAGGTCTGACTGCATCTTCTGGAGATCCTGCATTGCAGTCTGCTCAAACTGCTGGATCTTCTGCTGATAGTCGCTAAGTTCGCGGGTTTTGCGTTCCTTGATAGCAGGAAGCTCGTTTTCAGCCATCTTCTGATACTCATCCACAAGGCGGTTCATTTCCTCACCGAGTTTCTTATATTCTGCATCATACTTGTCGCTCACTTCCTTGAGCTGGTTCTGGGCTGCTGTTGTCTCAGGCATTACCTGAAGGATTGAGCTGAAGTCTACAAGGCCGATCTTAAGGGTCTGAGCAGACAGAAGCATCGGGCAGATGAGCGCGATTGCCAAAAGTACTTTCTTGATCATTTCTTTTTGTTCGTTTTATTTGTTATTATTATTTATTCCTATTTTTAATTTATTATATGGTCTATTATAACCCCATAACCTTCAAATTTCACTTTGTGAAATTTGAATTATTTTGAATAGCCAAGTTTGGCGAGTACCTCGTTGCTGACATCAATTTTCGGCGATGCGAAAACTATGCTCTGCGAAGAGGCGCGGTCGAAAATCACCTGATAACCTTTCTCCTCACTCACAGCCTTGACTGCATTATAGACATCTTCCTGAATAGGCTTCATAAGGCTCTGGCGCTTCTTGAAAAGCTCACCTTCAGGACCGAAGTATTTATAACGGAGATCGGTCACCTGCTTTTCCTTTGCTACAAGTTCCTCCTCACGAGATTTCTTCTGGTCATCAGTCAGGAAGATCATCTCCGACTGATAATTCTTATACATTGTCTCGGCCTCTTTAGAAAGCTCAGTCACTTCACGTTCCCAACGCTGCGACACCTGATTGAGCTGCTCGTTGGCCATTTCATAGCTCGGGACATTGCGGAGGATGTAGTCCATATCCACAAGTGCAAACTTCTGTGCGTATGCTCCAAGAATGGAGGTCAACGCCAATGCTAATGATATGATAAGTTTCTTCATATTATTCCATTTTTAAGTTGTTCATACTACTTTAAAGACAACTCCAAGCGCTTAAAGTTTAAACTGTCCTCAGTTGTCAGTCTTCAGTCTTCAGATTATTCTTAACTCTTCACTCTTGACTCTTGACCCTTGACTCTTAACTTAGAACTCCTGTCCTAGCACGAAGTGAAGATTGCCACCGCCTCGACGTCCCCATACCTTGTCGAAACCATAGCCCCAGTCAATTCCGAGGAAGCCAAGCATCGAGAGATAGAGACGCACACCTACACCTGCAGAACGCTTGAGATTGAATGGAGCGAAATCCCTGATATCGGTCCACGCATTACCGGCCTCCGCGAAAGCAAGAGCAAAGATTGTCGTGTTAGGCTGAAGCATGAATGGGAAACGAAGCTCAAACGTAAATTTCGAATATGCATACGCCTCATAGAAATAAGGAGTGAACTGTCCATTTTCATAACCGCGCATCGCTACGGTTTCTGTAGCATATGTATAGCTTCCGGTCATACCGTCACCACCGAAGTAGAATGTCTCGAAAGGTGACTTCACATACTTATTGTAAGAACCCAAAAGTGCGAAATCAGCCTTCGTCATCATCACGAGTGTCCAGTTTCCTTCCGGATCAGTAAGTGGAGTGAAGGTCTTTGCCTGGAACTTCAGCTTCCAATATTCAATCCATTTATAAAGCTCGGCCTGAGCCTTTACATTACGGTCATTTGCTTCTTCTGCAAGTTTCTTCCAGTCATGCCCCTTGCGTAGCGATGTCCAAGGTGGAGTCATCTGAAGAGACACCAAGAAGCTTGAGCCTCTTCGTGGATAGATAGGCTGGTCTGTCGTATTGCGGCTCAATGTAAGTCCAAGCACTATTGAATTGGCCGAACCGGTATTCATAAAACGCAAGTATTCCCAATTCTTAAGATAATACCAACGATATGCAAGTGAAACCTGGAATTGGAACATATCATCCGGCCATGTCAAACGAGTACCATAGGCTGCGGAAACTCCGGCAAGCTGAAGCACCTTATTCGGGTCGTAAGCATTCTGATAGTAATATCCATTGTTATATCCATATGATCCGCCATAATACATATAATTTGAGTAGGAGTTCATCCAACTCTGATTATAGAATCGGCTGTTGACACCGGTAGAGCGGCTATAGTCTAATGAGAAGGAGAAAGAATTCGGACGCTTGCCGCCAAGCCACGGATCAAAGAAGCTGATATTGTAGCTTTGATAATACTTGGCATTGGTCTGAGCAGAGATTGAGAACGTCTGGCCGTCACCTCGTGGGATGATGCCTCTATAGCTCTGTGGGTTGAAGAGATTCTTTATCGAGAAGTTAGAGAACGAGAGTGCCACCTGCCCCGTAACACCTGTCTGACCCCAACCGAGCGATAGCTGAACCTTATCGTTGGCTTTCTGCTCGAGATCGAAGACGATGTCTACAGTGCCGTCAGCGTCATTTGTAATAGGATTTACACCCATCGTCTCAGGGTCAAAGTGTCCGCTGGCTGCAATCTCACGAGCTGAATTCATAAGTGCACTCTTTGAGAAGAGATCGCCGGGCTTAACTCGCAGTTCGCGACGTATCACCTTTTCATAAAGCTGGTCGTTACCGTTAATGACAACCTTATTGATCTTTGCCGGCTGTCCTTCATATATTCTCATCAACAAGGAAATGCTGTCGCCTGTCACTTGCTGCTCAATAGGCACAAGCTGGAAGAAGAGATAGCCATTGTCAAGATAGTAGTTGCCTACGGCATCATCGTCCTCCATCGTACGCTTGGAGAGTCGCTTTTGGTTGTATACATCTCCAGGATACATACCGAGCACCTGATTGAGGAAGTCGGTAGAGTATAACGTATTTCCTACCCAATTAATATCCTTTATATAATAGCGGTCGCCTTCATCTACAGTAAGGTAAATATCAATTTCCTTATCATCGTATTTTACAATAGAGTCGCTCACGATTTCTGCATCGCGATAGCCAAGCTCATTATATTTTTCTATGATTCGGATCTTATCGTCGGCATAATCAGAATCGACAAACTTTTTCTGCTTAAAGAGATTGAGAATGTCATGATTCTCATTGGTCTTCTTCATGGCGTTCTTGAACTTGCGGTCTGAAAGCACATTGTTGCCATTGACGTAGATCTTATGCACCTTCACCTTGCTCTGGCGATCTACATTGATGGTCAGGAAGTCGTAGTTCTCCTGAGAGAGGTCAGGCTGCTGTGATGAAGTCACGATGACATTCTTGAAACCCTTGTCTGAATAGAATTGCTTGACAACCTGAACAATACGCGCCACGATATTAGGGGTGAGTTGCTGACCTTTCTCAACTCCGAGTCGCTCCAGAAGGTCTTTCTTCTCGCCACCTTTCACTCCCGTAAAGCGCAGTTCCGCCATTCGGGGCTGCTGCTTAAGAGAGATCTCAAGCCATGCCTTGTCGCCTACAGTCTTCTCAAGGTTTATCTCCACCTTGGAATAAAGGCCCTGCTTGTAGAAACGCTTTACAGCCGTGGAAATAGCCTCCCCAGGGATTTCTATGCGCTCCCCTATTGAGAGTCCGGAATATCCGATGATTACATAATCTTCTACATCGGGTACGCCTGTCACTTTGATGCCAGCTATCTCATACACCTTTGGAATCGGGCTGTAGATTATATCTGGAGCATAAATAGTATCATTAGAAGGCGTCTGAGCCGCGACGGAGAGAGTCGCGGCTACTGCAGCGACTGCTATCATGATCCGTCTTAGCGTTCTATTCAAAGTCATATCTTAGTTGTCAAGTTGTCTATAATGTCGTTTTTCACTGGGCTACTTGCTCCGAAGTCTTTCCGAATCGGCGCTCCCTCTGCTGATAGTCTACAAGAGCGAGGGCATACTCCTTTTTCCCGAAATCAGGCCAAAGAATAGGCGTGAAATAAAGCTCGCTGTAGGCTATCTGCCAAAGCAGGTAGTTGCTGATGCGTTCCTCTCCTCCTGTACGTATCAAAAGATCAGGGTCTGGCATTCCCGCTGTAGCAAGATGATTGCTGAAGACTTCCTCATCGATATCATCCGGATTCAATTTCCCTTCAGCTGCCTCACGAGCCAATTTGCGTGCAGCATCTGCTATCTCCCATCTTGAAGAGTAGCTGATACAGATATTTAGCTGCAGTCCGGTGCAGTGGGCTGTCTTGTCGCGTGAATCATAGAGTTCCTGGCGTGGACCTTCCGGCACTCGCTCTATGTCGCCGAGAAGATTGATCTTCACATTGTTTTGAAGCAACTCCGGCAGTTCTCTGGCTATTGCCCATCCGATGATGGTCATAAGCGTATCTACCTCATCCTTCGGGCGATTCCAGTTTTCAGTGCTGAATGCGTAAAGGGTAAGGTATTCCATTCCAAGATCTGATGAAAGAGCAGTGACATTATGCACGCTCGTGATTCCCTCATAGTGGCCATCACTGCGCACTTTATCACGGTTTTTAGCCCAACGGCCGTTCCCATCCATGATCATGGCCACATGGCGCGGAATGCGCGTCATATCAAGTCTGCCAAGTATATCTTCAAGTGTTTCCATTCGGAGTTACTGTTAATCTTTATAGTTGCAAGTGGCGCAACGCTTTGAAAACTCATAGCTGAGCGTCACCGACAAGGTTGAATACCAGTCGGTATTTTTTGCAAAACCCGACTTTATTGCGTGAGGATCATCCAGCATCGGGCCATCTACCCGATCGGAGAAGGTCTTCTTCATAAGGAATTCCAATCCAAGGTTGAGCCTCTCGCTTATCTTATATTTAGCGCCTATGCCGAAAGGAAGTGTAAAAGCTCCTCCGGTATAGCCATCGGTTGTCCATACTGTAGCGCCGAGCCCCGCCGTAATATAAGGACTCCAGCGCTTTAATTTCCTATATTTCTCCCCTATCCCATAGTTGAAGAAATTGAACTCAAACATCTCGCAGAGTTCAAAGAAGGTGGTCGAGAACTTAAACTGAGCGGCTTCTGGCAAGACATCTGCCATGTCTTCCGTATTGCCGGAAAGTGTTCCCACGTATAGTCCGGTCTTGAATGCAATTCGCGGACTGCGGATGTAGCGGAACAGCAACATTCCGTCTACGCCTGGATTGCTCCAGAGATTTGAGGTGTTGGCATCGCCAAGATATCCGGTCATACCTATACCTCCACCGGCATCAAACCGATAGTCTTCCTGAGCATACGCCTTTGGGAAGGCAACCATGCATAGGACAACAAGCAGCAGCACGACAACCGGTTTCTTCATCGCTTGTCAGAACTGAGGCATGAAAGTGAGACGATTGAGCACCCCACGCCACACCTGATCGTTAAGTGCGCCGCCATCTTTCATTCCACCAAATATGTAGATGTAGGGGCAATCCCAATATACCTCATAGTCTTCCACTTCATATTTCACACGCGCCATCCCTGGCAATCCTCTGCTTGGAGTATCTGTCCAATTGTCTTTAAGAGATGCCTGCTTAGGCCACTCCACCATTATACCGTCGAGATTCCACAAGCTTGGGAAATGATCGGGAAGCTGCATTTGAGTGTCGGCTGCATACCAGTTCACACCATTGTCGTAAGAAACGTAGATGGTGCGGTTGTATGTGCCATCATCGCGTACGCCTCCGATCAGCATCCAAACGGAGAATTCTGTCTGCACGAGTGATGATGATGTCTTGCGGTATACGTAGTATGGCACCAGCGTTGCGCCTGCTACAGGAGGGGTCATCCCTTCTGAAAGCACTGCCCAATGGTCGCCGTCGAAACCCCATGTCTTATCACTGAAAGAGCCGTCAGCAAGACGTCCACCGTTTATAAATCCTATGGGAAGTGTGGTCCAGCGGTTGCTGAATTGCACAAAGTCGCTGTAATCTGTCACCGGGAAATCGCCGCTGACAGGGGCTTCTGCATATCCGGCATCTGCAGGCCAGCAAGTGTGCACGAGTTTCCCTCCTTCATTGCGCATGCCGAGCATTACATCGCCATATGCACCAATAATATTGGTCCATGTGCTCCCCGTATTGTCCCAGGATTCGCCATCTGCTGATGTATGAAGCACACCGGCTGTATCAAGCACATACAACTGTTCTGAAGTCGCATTGAGAGTCCTTACATCCGGTTCAAAATCCATTGTCAACTGCTTCTTGTCCCATACACCCTCAAGAATATCGGTGGCTACTGCCATAGTGTAGCTATCATCCGATTCCTTGATGAGAGAGTAGGTCGTGTTCTTATACATCACGGTCTTCTGTGATTTAGGATTTCCTTGACGCGAGGGCAAGGGGGTCACTGCAAGCTTATCCCAGACGAGAGAATCCGGCTCTACATTATGCACATTGACCTTAATGTTATAAGAGCGGGTTGTCGTCTTGTCTTCTGCTGTAATCTTAAGCACTACCTTGCCCGAAAAGTCAACTGAATCGGATGGATTGGTCTTATAGTCAATCTCGCCGGTGGTCTTTCCTCCTGTCTGCGTAAGTGTGACTGCAGATGCAGATGATGTATAGCTGATGACTGGCACCAACTTGGTGACATCAGTGCCAACAGGAAGAGAATCTGCGTTGAATATCACACCTTTGTTAAGGTCGATGGAGAAAAATACTGAGTCAAGTTTCACCTTTGAACCGCTTTTCGATTTGAGGCTGAAATTTGTCACTGCCACCGAAGATGCTGGCATATATATTTCTTCTTCCGATTCTGTCTTCTTATTGCACGACGACAATGTGCCTATCAGCAACGCAATACATGCCGACAGTATAAAACCACTTAATAATGAGTTCTTTAAGTTCACAAACGTATATTTTTAACGCGAATGCGTGTAGTTTCAA
>DAAK01000034.1:26019-28269 GCA_001701075.1 Bacteroidales bacterium GP3
TGCAAAATTAACATTATTTGCCAAATAAACCGACATATGAAGGCAACTTTTTTCGGCTTAACCGAGTGTTTAGGCCGTTTTTAACAACTTTTAGTAATCTCCTCCTCAAAACGCGCAACACAAAACGCAAAACGCCCATTCCTTGCAAATCTTACGAAATTTGACTAATTTTGCAAAAACATAAGAAACTATGCAAATTGACATAAAATATATGAAGCGGGCTCTGCAACTCGCACGTCTCGGCGAAGGCTTAGTGTCTCCTAATCCCATGGTCGGAGCTGTTATTGTAGCCGCTGACGGCAAGATTATAAGCGAAGGCTACCATCACTGCTACGGTGGGCCACATGCTGAAGTTTGTGCGGTCAATTCTGTCAAGAATTCTGACAGGCATCTCCTCTCAGATTCCACTATTTACGTCACACTCGAACCTTGCTCTCACTATGGCAAGACCCCTCCTTGCGCAAAATTGATTATCGACACGGGGATTCCACGTGTAGTTGTGGGGAGTGCTGATCCCTTCCCGGAGGTTAGCGGACGCGGTATTCGCATGCTCCGCGATGCCGGCGTAGAAGTAATGGAAAATGTTCTTCGTGATGAATGTGATGCACTTAATGTAAGATTTCTGACCGCACATAGGC
Organism: Bacteroidales bacterium GP3; assembly: GCA_001701075.1. Taxonomy (GTDB): domain Bacteria; phylum Bacteroidota; class Bacteroidia; order Bacteroidales; family Muribaculaceae; genus Lepagella. The sequence goes on from DAAK01000034.1 coordinate 26,658, forward strand.
TCAGACGTCCTTGGATTCAACTGAAATGGGCCCAGAGTTCAGATGGTTTTATGGCTGGCACGGACAAGGATGGGAAACCATTCCCGGTGCAATTCTCCACTTCCGTATCATCCGTATGGATGCATCGCCGTCGTTCTATGGTGGATGCAATAATGGTTGGGAAGAATACCCTTGAGATCGACCATCCTCGCCTTGATTGCCGGCATTGGCCAGGGCGGCCTCCTCGCCGTGTCCAGCCTCGCCACGACCTCGAGCAGCAAATGAAGGAACTATATAAGGAAGGAGTCACCTCCCTTATGGTAGAAGGAGGACCAACTCTCCTGCAAAGCTTCATCGACCTCGGCCTCTACGACGATATTAGGATAGAGACATCAGAAAAAAAATTGGGAGAAGGTCTCCCCTCTCCCTTAATAAAGTCTAAAGATAAAAGACTAAATTAACAAGGATTAAAAAAAGCGCCTGATATTCAGACGCTTTAATTTTATCTTTTATATTTAATATTTAATAATTAAAAGATTAGCATCCTTCCGGACGTAGATTGCGTACTATGGCACCTGCCTGCCACATTTCGCTTTCACGCAATGCCTTGAGTTCCTTCTCAAGACCTTCACGATAGTCTGGCTTGGAATTGCTGTCGATTGAGTTTTGAGCCTCGATACCGTCAGCCACACTCTTATAGAGCTTAGCCATGACAGGCTTGATTGCATCGTGGAACGGTGTCATCCAGTCAAGAGCACCACGCTGTGCTGTAGTAGAGCAGTTTGCATACATCCAGTCCATACCCTTCTTTGCTACGAGAGGCATCAGAGACTGAGTAAGCTCTTCGATTGTCTCGTTGAATGCCTCTGAAGGAGTGTGTCCATTTTCACGAAGCACTTCATACTGAGCGAGGAAGAGACCCTGGATTGCACCCATGAGGCTACCACGTTCACCGGTAAGGTCACTGTATGCCTCACGCTTGAATGTTGTCTCGAAGATATAGCCGGAGCCGATACCGATTGCAAGAGCAAGTGTGCGGTCAAGTGCACGTCCTGTGTAATCCTGCTCTATTGCATAGCTGGAGTTCAGACCGCGACCCTCGAGGAACATTGTGCGGAGTGATGTGCCGCTGCCTTTAGGAGCTACGAGAATAACGTCAACATCTGCAGGAGGAACTACTCCTGTACGTTCTGGCCATGCGATGGCGAAACCATGTGAGAAATAAAGGGCTTTGCCTGGGGTGAGGTTCTTCTTGATGGTTGGCCATACAGAAAGTACAGCTGCATCAGAAAGAAGACACATGATGATGGTTCCCTTCTCGCAAGCTTCTTCGATGGAGAAAAGAGTCTCTCCTGGCACCCATCCGTCTGCCACTGCCTTTTCATAGGTCTTGCCTGCACGCTGGCCAACAATTACGTTGAAACCATTGTCACGGAGGTTGAGGCTCTGGCCCGGACCCTGAACACCGTAACCGATGACAGCGATAGTCTCATCTTTAAGTATCTCACGTGCTTTCTCAAGAGGGAATTCCTCTCTGGTGACTACAGTCTCTTCAACTGAGCCAAATTTCATTTTTGCCATATTCTATATATAATTTAGAATTTAGATTTTTTTAATTGAGAATCCATCCTTG